>JBNMKQ010000309.1:0-1001 GCA_050874425.1 Alloprevotella sp. | reverse complement strand
TCTCGACAGACCATAGCGCAAGCCACAGCAGCGGCCCGCTTTGACATGGCGCACAACCGCACGGCTGCCGTTCGCAGTTTGCAACAGTTCTGTGGGAAGAACGTACTCTCATTCGACGAACTTACCACAGAGTTTATATTCCAATTCAAGAATTGGATTATTGCCAATGGTCGCAAAGAGTCCACCGCTCGTCTGTATATCAATCAGATAAGTGCCGTATACACCGCTGCTGCCAAAGCAGGCATCGTCCCCGAACGTCGACTACTGAAAGGCATCAAGTCCACCATGCCAACCAAGCAAGAGCGTCAAATCCTCACCGAAGAGGACTTACGCCGTATGCGCTATGCTAACCTCTCTCATTCCAAACCCCAATCCTTTGCCCGCGACCTCTTCTTCTTCAGCATCTACGGCCGAGGCATCAGCTTCACCGATATGGCCTACATCAAGAAGAGCGATGTCAAAGGCCATTGGCTCACCTATACTTCCCAAGTAGCCAGTCCTGCAAGCATCACCATACCCTGGGACACCGCCATGCAGGAAATTGTCAATCGTTATCCTTCCACAACAGACTACTTACTTCCCATCCTCAAATCCGACCAAGAAGAAATAGCCCGTCGCAACATTCGCCAAGTGCGTGAAAACATGGGCAATGCCCTCAAACAAATCGCCACCAAGTGCGACCTATCAGTCGTCCCATCCATGTACATGGTAAAGGACATCTACCAAAGAGCAATTGATAGCGTTTGCGTAAGCAAGATAATTTGAGGGTGTAATCCTTAATACCTAACACTAAATACTTAATCCTTAATACTTAAATAACGTGCATAATTTCAAAGATATAAAAGTCGCCGTAGCAGGTACAGGCTACGTAGGCTTGAGCATAGCAACATTGCTATCGCAACATCATCATGTAACGGCAGTGGATGTCATTGCCGAAAAGGTAGAGAAACTCAACAACCGCATCTCTCCCATTCAAGATGATTACATAGAAAAATACTTGG
>JBNMKQ010000308.1:0-1115 GCA_050874425.1 Alloprevotella sp. | reverse complement strand
TAAGTAGGTGTTCAAAATTAGTTTATATTTAGATGTTCACTATTAGCTTATATCAAAAGCACTCTCTTGGAGCGCATTTTGTTCCTTTGTTCTCGATCGCATAGCCCGCTATGCTCACTCGAACAAAGAAACAAACTGCACCCCAATAGAGCGCTTTTGATATAAACTAATTATGAACACCTACTTACCTATAATATATATAGCCCCATGAAAATCATTCTCAACCCGAAATATGAAGCCCTACGCGATTACATCGTTCACCTCGAAGAGCATTTCGAGCACGAAGGACGCGATATGCACTCGGGGCGAAATGTGATTAAAACGTTACAGACCAACGGACTGACGCTCTGCGTAAAACGCTTTGCCCCTCCTTCGCTGCGTCGTAAGATTCAGCAAGTGCTTTATAAAAAGTCGAAGGGAAAACTGGCATATCTGAGTCCGTTGCTGCTACGCGAAAGGGGATTTGAGAGTCCCGAGTCGGTGGCCTTTGCGCGCTTTCGCCATGGGTTGTTTCATACCACGACTTATTTTGTCAGTCTGCTGTCTACCTACCGCTTCAGCATGCAATCGCTGCTGAGCGAGCAGGCTGACGTGCAACGTGAAGTTATTCCTCACTTCGCACGTTTTGCAGCCCACCTCCATGAGGACGGCTTTCTACACCGCGACTTCTCGTCGTCAAACATACTCTACGACGTAATCGACGGCCGTTACCACTTCTCATTGGTCGACACCAATAGCATGAAGTGCGGTTCGCCCGTCAGCATTGAGGTGGGGTGTCGCAACTTAGCCAAGCTTTCAGGCAGCGAAGCCTTCTTTGCCCTCTTGGCTCAGTGTTATGCCCAAGAGCGCAAAGCCGACCCCATGCGCTGCGCTGAATTGATTAATAAGGCAAGAGGAAAGAAGGAAAGAAACATGATTCATAGATAACAAACTTTGGCTCTATAACGCATGGGGCCTCTCCCCCTAACCCCCTCCCCCCAGACTGTCCGAGAACTCCAATTTGTTAATCCGATAGCTTACAATCTGCAACGAAATATACGTATTTATGATATTTATGTCTTACATTAAAGTATAATAGTTCCAAAACGAAAGTTTCAAAAATCAAAAATGGAGTT
>JBNMKQ010000307.1:0-1464 GCA_050874425.1 Alloprevotella sp. | reverse complement strand
TTTTATGAGTGATACTCAAGTATTTGCAAGCCAAGGCATCGAGCCTTGACTCGCAAATGCCGACGCGGGGACGCGTCGCCCCCAGGTTAGCTTGCGTTTGCAACATTTTGCTAGCGCGTGCTAGAAAGCACGCGTTACGTAGGACCGTTTGTGGCGCAACTGTTCGATAAATTGCAGTTTGTATCTATTATTAAACGCAATATTACCCACAGGATTCGTTATAGAGCCTTACTTAAACACTACCCCATAAGGGTGAACACCGGCTGACAGACGGCGCAAGAAAGTGCCGTTGGCGTTGTAAACGTTGATGTAACCCGGTGAGGTGTAATCGTATTGGGCAGCATAAGAACATACATAAACGTCGCCCGTTGAGGGATTAATGTCAATGGCCGAAATGGCTGCGGGCTGATTGTCAGAGGGAAGGAAAGACTCAATGGCTACGGCCCCCGTCATGGTACTGTAAACGGTGCTGGTGAGGGTAGTCGTGTAAGTGGTCCAATCCGTTACAGAGTTGATGACGTAAAGCGCATCTTCGGCAGCTTGAGCACGTGAACCGCGATTTTGAGCACCACGAGTAGCGATGTGCGTACCATTACAGAACTTAGAAGCAACACGCGTAGCGTGGTCAATCTTCCACACTTCTGAAGCTACGTCAGCGTAGTTACCTAAGCATACTACAAACACGTTGCCGTAAGCATCAGTCGTGATCTGACCAGGGTTAAGACCTACAGCGATGTCTTGCTCTTTCGTAAACGTCTTAGCATCGATGACAGCCACCTTTTTGCCATTCGCATAATTGTTGGCATAGTTGTAACCGTCGCTAATAGAAACGTACACTTTACCTTTGTAAGCAGTAATGCCTAAGGAAGCCGGGTTGGGGCCGACTTCGATTTGAGAAGTAGCAAAGTTGGTCGTGTCAACGCGCGTAACGTAGCCGTCGTTGTTGTTGACGAATACGTAACCTTCGCTACCGCATACGGCTTCGGGTTCATTCGTCTCGATTTTTGCTACAATCTTCATCGTGTTAGCATCAGCCACCCAAACGAGGTTGTTGTCATACATCGGAATGTACATCTTCGAACCATAGATAATGGGCTTTTGAGCGGTAGAACCTAAGGCCTGGTTATTAGCCGTTTGGAACATACTGCTCACATTGGCACTGCCGTCGACAGAGAGGAAGTCAATCGTGCTGGCCAACTTACTACTCTGGTTGCCTTGGTTGATGACATACATACCGCCTTCGCCACGTACAGGGAGAACGGGGTCGGGATCGGGATTAGGCGATGGTTGAGGGTCCTCGTTGTCACTACAAGCAGCAAAACCTGCTGAAAGAAGCAGCGCAAGGGCTGCAAATTTGATGTGTTTGAACATAATACAATATATTTAGTTATAAAATTAGTTTTAAGTTTTTGGGTTATGAGGTTAGGGGGTTATGGGGTTATGAGGTTAGGGGGTTATGAGGTT
>JBNMKQ010000306.1:0-1471 GCA_050874425.1 Alloprevotella sp. | reverse complement strand
TCCATTTTTGATTTTTGAAACTTTCGTTTTGGAACTATTATACTTTAATGTAAGACATAAATATCATAAATACGTATATTTCGTTGCAGATTGTAAGCTATCGGATTAACAAATTGGAGTTCTCGGACAGTCTGGGGGGGGTAAAAATCTATTTTTACCACTTTATTTGACTTGCTTTTTACGCAACTGAAGGTAATAACAGAGCCTATACGCATTAAAACAGGGTACACTTGGATTTCGACCCAATAAACAATGGCGCATAAGGGGACGCAACAAGGAGAATAGCACCAAGAGTGGCCCATCTAAATTCTGACGCATCAAACGCTCTGCCACCGTCTGTATGTGCGTAAATCCGCTCATCTCGTCTTGCAACGTAACTAAATTAAGCAGCGCATCTTCCGTCTTACGCAAAAAGGCTGCATTGCTCTCAAACGTTGAGAATCCCACTGGATTGTCCACATACTTCACTTGTGCCCCCACCTGCTGCAATCGTTTGCCCAATAGGACATCCTCATAGCCATAACGCCGTATGCGCTCATCAAAGGGACATTGCAACATCGCAGAACGACGTATCATAAAATTCTTTGATACAAAGGCCATATACGGACGCTTGGCACGTTCTTCCGCACGATTGGCCGCACTACACGACAGTTCATAACGATAACGCAAATTGCCATTCACCTCACAACCCGCTGCTGGGGTCAGTTCATAGCCTCCTACTACAACGTCTGCCTCGCTCGCCTGCTCTCCCCCTTGCTCAACATAGCGCAACAAGAAATCATCATGCAACAGACTCACATTGGAGTCAAGAAATAGCAGATACTCTCCCCTTGCTTCCTTGGCCAACAAATTACGAATAACGGCGCGTCCCCCATTCATCGAGCGTTCTATCACCCTGCACCCTTGCCATTGATTGATTGCACGATTGGCCGCCTTCAGTTCTTCCTGCGTCGACCCATCATCGGCCACCAATATCTCAAACTGCAACCCTTCAATACTCATTGCCTGACGTTGCAAGGCGCGCACTAACTGGCTGCAGTCACGATTATAAACAGGAATTAAAACAGAAAGCGAAGTAATCATAGTATAACTTTAATTATTTTGTACAAAATTACATATTAAACGCGTAAAAGCAACTTTTTCGAACATAATAACATCAAACGCTTAAAACGTTTAGGTTCGCTTCGCGATATTCCAAATGTCCTAAAGCGCAGCAATTAGGGGCGTAGGGGCATAGGGGCGTAGGCTTGTAGCCCGCGTGAGTTCGCGCTTCAGCGCGAGAAAAAACATTAGCAAATGCATGAATATAAAACTGCAATTTGTCGAACGCTTGGAGCAACGCGTCCTAACCTGAGGGCAACGCGTCCCCGCGTCGGTATTGCCATGTTGGGGCTCGAGGCCCCAACATGGCAATGCATTAAATAGAAGACCATTTGCTTGTCAAGGCATCGAGCCTTGACAAGCAAATACC
>JBNMKQ010000305.1:0-1560 GCA_050874425.1 Alloprevotella sp. | reverse complement strand
TTGTGCCCTATCGGAAGTGTATTTTTTCTCTGAGAACATGGGCTGCGGCTCAGCAATTCAAGCTAACGCTTGATTGCGTTCGCCTTGCACCATGTTTGAAAGCAAACGAAGGAGCATAGCGGGCTATGTGACTGAGTTTGCCTTCAAAAATAGTGCAAGGCGAACGCAATCAAGCGTTAGCTCGAATTGCTGAGCCGCAGCCCATGTTCTCAGAGAAAAAATACACTTCCGATAGGGCACAAATCAACGCGTCAGAATTTTTAGAATACCCCTAAACTAAAAACCGAATTGTTAGAACACCTTATAAAAGATTTATCTTGAAAGTAATGTTATTTGCAGCGGGGTTAGGCACCCGCTTACGTCCTTTAACCGATACAATGCCTAAGGCTATGGTGCCAGTGAATGGGCGTCCGTTGATAGATATTGTGCTTCGTCATCTTATTCAGCAAGGTGCTACAGAAGTAGTTGTCAATGTACACCATTTTGCAGAACAAATCATTAACTATGTGAAGCAAAATGAGTGGCCTATCCCCGTTCGAATATCAGACGAGTCGGCAGAATTGTTGAATACAGGTGGTGGTTTGTATTACGCAGCCCCACAGTTTATGGCTGATGATGCTCCCATTCTAATTCACAATGTTGACATTCTGAGTAATGCCAATTTGACGGACTTCTATCAGCAAAACGGAAAAGCTGATGCGACACTTATGGTGAGCCAACGCGATACGCAGCGCTATTTGCTTTTTGATGATGATATGCGACTGCGAGGTTGGACCAATATTTCCACAGGTGAGGTGCGTAGCCCTTATCCCGATTTGGAAGTAGAAAAGTTACATCGTTATGCATTCTCAGGTATTCACTTGTTCTCGCCTCGCCTTTTTGAATTAATGAAAGATTGGCCAAAGGCATTTCCAATCATGGACTTTTATTTAAAGGTGTGTGCTGAGGCCGATATTCGTGGTTGCGTGCATCCCAACTTACGATTGCTTGATGTGGGTAAACTTAACACTTTACACGAAGCCGAACATTTTGTAACTGAATTAGGATTATAAAGATGGGAAGAAATAAATTTTCACAATCAGAGGTTAATGCTATTCGTCGCCTTTTGGCATTAAAGAATAAGGCGAACCGATTTGGGCAGAAACAAATTCGTCATGAGTTGCGCACGGAGTATGAGTTCAATATATCCGACTTTAATGAGCCGGGCAAGGCTTTTGGGCCAGAGGAATTAGATGCAGCCTTGCAGCGTCGAGCCATTATAATATTGGACGATGCAACCATTGCCGATATGAAAGCAAAGCGTGCACGCGATCGTGAGCGTGATGCAGCAGCTCAGGCTGCCGCAGCTCCAGCCAATGAAGGTTCAGACTGGCAAGAAGCGATGAAGCAATGGCAGGCTTGGGAGGAGAGTACAAAATAAATAAACTACAATTGGGCCTCACCCCCCTAACCCCCTCCCCCACAGGGGAGGGGGAATAAGTCACTCTTACTTCTTGAGTTTTCTGTTGGTTTTCAACTAGAAACGCAGCAAGTAAAGGTTACTTATTCCCCCTCCCCTGT
>JBNMKQ010000304.1:0-1568 GCA_050874425.1 Alloprevotella sp. | reverse complement strand
TGAAATAGATTAATGAAATAGATTAATGAAATAGATTAATGAATAAGATTAATGAATAAGATTAATGAATAAGATTAATGAATAAGATTAATGAATAAGATTAATGAATAAGATTAATGATTGATTAATGAAACATTAATGTTCCCCCAAAGAGCGCGAAGCGCGAAATACCTATTAACGTAAAAACCACGAAATTTAAATGTTCCCCCAAAGAGCGCGAAGCGCGAAATACCCTTAACGTAAAAATCACGAAATTTAAATATTCCCCAAATAATATGAAGAAGATATTTATGTCCCTATTGGCGTTCTTCGCCATTACGCTTTCCGCCTGTGGCGGTGATGATCCAGAACCCACTCCCACACCTCCCACCCCTCCTACACCATCAGAACCTTCTGAACCTTCTGACTTGGCAGAACGCGTTGTAGGAGCCGACATTAGTTGGTACACCGAAATGGAGGCCGACGGCCGCCACTTCTACAATGCTCAAGGTGAGCAGACCAGTTGCCCCGAACTGATGAAGCAATTGGGCATGAATGCAGTACGCCTACGTGTATGGGTTAATCCCGAAAATGCTGCTTGTCAGTTTAACAATACGGCCGATGTCGTGGCCAAAGCCAAGGCCGCCCGGGCAGCTAAATTAGATGTGATGATAGACTTCCATTACTCTGACCTTTGGGCCGACCCCAGCCGCCAACAGAAGCCAAAGGCTTGGGAGGGACTTAGCTTCGACCAGCTCCTTGAGAAGGTGGCTGAACATACCCGTGAAGTACTCACGGCCGTAAAAGAAGCTGGCGTAACACCTCGTTGGGTACAAATAGGTAATGAGACGCGCAGTGGCATGATTTATCCCGACGGTGCCCTTTACGATAGTAATTGGAAGGCATTGCCAGATGGGTGGAAGAAGTTTACGCAGCTCTATATGGCGGGCTACAATGCTGCCAAAGAGGTGCTGCCCGATGCCAAAGTAATGCCTCACCTCAATACAGCTTCTAAGCAGAGCGACAACCTTTGGTGGTTGGAGCAGTTTAAGGCGCAAGGAGCAAAGTTTGATATGGTAGCTTTCTCTCACTATCCTCAGGTAGACGATAGTTCAAAGCAGCCCACTGAACTCAACACCTTGGCTGCGCAGTGTATGAAGCAAGTCAAGCAGAAGTACAACGTGCCAGTTATGGTAGCTGAATATGGCGTGCGCTCTACGGCCAACGAGGCCTTAGCAGCAAGTATTACAAAGGACTTCGTCACAAAGGCCCTTGGAGCAGGCGTCGGTATACTCTTCTATTGGGAGCCAGAGGCATACGGTGATTGGCGTCCGAAGTCATACACGACCTTCTTCGATAATTGGCCGGTCTATGACATGGGAGCGTTCAGCGCCAATGGCCGTCCCACTAGCGTACTCGAGGAGTGGAGTAAGTGACAATAGAGCCTCTCCCCCTAACCCCCTCCCCCACAGGGGGAGACTGTCCGAAAACTCCATTTTTGATTTTTGAAACTTTCGTTTTGGAACTATTATACTTTAATGTAAGACATAAATATCATAAATACGTATATTTCGTTGCAGATTGTAAGC
>JBNMKQ010000303.1:0-1603 GCA_050874425.1 Alloprevotella sp. | reverse complement strand
TTTACGTTACGCGCTTCGCGCTTAGTTTTAAACATTAATGTTTCATTAATCTATCATTAATCTTTTCCATTAATCTTTTTCATTAATCTTTTTCATTAATCTTTTCCATTAATCTTTTTCGTTAATCTTTTCCATTAATCTTTTTCATTAATCTTTTCCATTAATCTTTTTCGTTAATCTTTTTCGTTAATCTTTTCCATTAATCTTTTTCATTAATCTTTTTCGTTAATCTTTTCCATTAATCTTTTTCATTAATCTTTTTCATTAATCTTTTTCATTAATCTTTTCATTAATCTTTTCCATTAATCTTTTCCATTAATCTTTTTCGTTAATCTTTTTCATTAATCTTTTCATTAATCTTTTTCATTAATCTTTTCATTAATCTTTGACTATTCGACAAATTGCAGTTTTACCCACATGATTCGTTATAGAGCCATTCTTGTTCAACCGCGCGAAGCGCGCCCAACCCAACAAATAAAGTATTAATGTTACCATCCGAGAATTACATGTTATTAGCGTTAGGCACGAATTTGGGGGACAAGCGCGCCAACATTGCGCGTGCTTTAGGTTTAATCGGTGAACGCATCGGTCATGTCATTCGTGTTGCCGACCCCATACGTACCGCCCCCGTAGGCTTCACGTCCGACAATACATTTCTCAACACCGTAGCCGTTGTCGAACCTCAGCCAGACCTTAGCGTTGACCAAGTGCTGCAACGCACACAAGAGATAGAACGTCAGATGGGGCGCACGTTAAAGAGCCATGAAGGCATACACTACGACCGCATCATAGACATTGACCTACTCATGATAGGCGAAACGCGCATCCATCGGACCGACCTCACACTCCCCCACCCACGCATGACCGACCGTCTGTTTGTCTTGCGTCCCTTGGCCGAAGTCGCTCCCGACGTTATCCACCCCGAATATAGCATGACATTTAAAGAACTCTTAGCCGTGCGCGAGCGTTGCCATTTGGTACAGTTGACAGAGGCACTGTGTACCCCCGAATTATTAGCACGCATCAATGATTTGCTGCACCAATTATCAAGTTCGGCAGAAAGCCTAACCTTAGCAGGCCTACGCGCTTTGGCCGTAGCCCCAATGACACAAGTCGTATTGGCATACGGCGTGAAGGACGACGACGACGAACCCTTACCCCTGGGCATGGCCACCCTCTGCCTTTGCGACCAACCCACGGGGCGCAAGGCATGGGTGGAAGACGTTGTAGTAGATGCCGAGGCGCGGGGCCGGGGCATGGCGCGTACCTTGTTGCGCGAATTAATCGCCAGGGCACAGCGCGCTGATGCCCGTTCGGTCAATCTCACTTCGCGTCCCGAACGCGAAGCCGCCAACCGACTGTACCAAAGCTTGGGAATGCTACTAAGACGTACGAACGTGTACAAAAAGCCTCTCCCCTAACCCCCTCCCCAACTGGGGAAGGGGAATAAGGGCTCTATAACGAATAGTGTGGGTAAAACTGCAATTTGATGCGGCCTCTCCCCCTAACCCCCTCCCCCACAGGGGAGGGGGAATAAGTCACTCTTACTTTTTGAGTTTTCCGTTGGTTTTCAACTAGAAACGCAGCAAGTAAAGGTTACTTA
>JBNMKQ010000302.1:0-1619 GCA_050874425.1 Alloprevotella sp. | reverse complement strand
TGGAAGTTCTGAACCTGGAGGTTCAGGACAATCGATTGCGGGCTATGGCTTTAGTAGCAAAACGCACTTTTTGAGTTTGGCCAGTCTTACGCAACTAATCCAAACAGCACGCACAGCCGATAATATTCGCAACGCTTCAAAGAAAACTTACTCTACCACCAACACCGCTCCACGCATCGACCGCGACCGCATGAAGCGACAGTACATCGTACCAAAGAACACCTTTTTCACGCTGCCCATTTATGCTGCCGACAACGAGCAGAGAGAACTTAACTATGCTTATGCACAATGGGACTACGTAGCCTATCGAGCGGCTCACTTTGCCACCTTCCCTTCGTCACACAACAACGTGTTAGACATTGGCCGCAAGTATAGCTCTGCCAACTACTATTTGGTGCAAAACTCTAACGAGATTCCTGTAGGCGAATACAAGATGCTATTCTCTGTGAGCGATGCACTACCTATGGCCGAGGCGATCGAAAAGAAGCAAGCTCCCTTGCGCGACAACTACCTGACGATGATTAAGGTTGTAGACGTTGACAAACCTTTTAAGATCAACCCTGCGCTCAAGCAGGAATTTAAGACGGGTGAACGCTTTACGCTCAAATGGGACGTTGACGAGAATTTCTTCAACACAGCTGATAGCAAAGTACGCGTGCTTCTATCTGACGATGGTGGCGAAACGTTTAAACATGTACTCGTGCCCGAAGCTCCTAACAACGGGCAATGCGAGGTAGTTATGCCACAAAAGGTAATTGACCGCGTGCCCACTTACACCGTCACCGCGCCCGAGACTGGCGAGGTTATTCCTATATGGTATATGGGTAAAGCCGTACTCCGCCTCGAAGTAATAGGACAAGGTTATTACGACATTACCGACAATGCACCTAACAAACAAGAAGGGGGCGGCACTGAAGTCAAAGCTAACGCCATACAATTTAGCGGACTACCCGAAAGCAACTATCTCAAGATTGGCGAAGCAGACGATATGCCGCAGAAGCCTACGCTTATAGCCAGCAAAAATGGCGTTGCCGTCAACGTGACCTACACCGAAACGACCGAGAGCAACCTTACGCGTCGCCTTTGGGTAGCAAGCGATGGTACGGACGAGTCTGCTTACGTGCAGTGGATTGAACGCGTAGCAGCTACGGCTCCTATCACCGTAAAGTTTACCGATACGAAGGGTACTCTCAATGGCATTCACTACTTGGCCACTTTCAGTGCGCCCCATGCTACAATGTTGCCAGACGGCGTAACGGCTTACTACATTAGTGCAGACGAGAGCGACAATGCTACCGCTACACTCCGTAAGTTCGATTCTGATATCTTACCCGCCTACCAAGGCTTCTTATTGGCCTCTGAATCGGGCGACGCCGTCGACATGGAGGCAGCCGAAGCGAATGCTACTGCCCCCACACTACGTATAGGTCAAAGTCTCTTGGGACACTCAGCTGGCGAGGATAAAATCATCGCAGCCGACGACAACGCCTTTATATTAGCTGAAGGTAGCTCGGGCTTAGCCTTCTATCGCGCCACGCTTAACTCTACCTTAGCTGCCAATAAGGCTTACCTCCGTTTGCCTGAAACTTCAAGTGCAAGTGCATTGCGCCTCAACTTTG
>JBNMKQ010000301.1:0-1697 GCA_050874425.1 Alloprevotella sp. | reverse complement strand
TATTTCCCAACAAGGGATAATAAATGTTTAATAATTGGGGTGGGCTGAAATCTTTGCTATTTGTAGCCTTATAAATCAATCAGTCCACGTACTATCTTCTATGGCAAGATAGTCATTGTGTCGCAAAGGTAGCGTTTTTCTTTTATTTACTATCGTAATCTTTTTATTTTTTTTTGAGTTTTAGCAATTTTATGCTGAAATGTTTAACAAAACTTTTATTGTTATTCACAGAATCACTTGATTTTCAGTCAATATCAGTCCACGTACTATCTTACCATAGAAGATAGTACGTGGACTGATTGATTTATAAGGCTACAAATAGCAAAGATTTCAGCCCACCCCAATTATTAAACATTTATTATCCCTTGTTGGGAAATAAAGGTTTTATAGATATGATTTTATGCATTATGTTATTGTAAGACAGGCACAGTCATCGCAAGTGATGGCAGCCAACAGTGACATAAAGTAGAAAAAGAAAATGACGCAGGCTTGCTCGCTTCCTTCTTCTACAGCCGACGTAAACGATAAGCATTGCAATAAACGTTTACCAAAGGGCATCCACGTTGTTTGGGCTGACGAAAAATCGGCTCAAAAAGTAGAAGGTATACCCATAAGTGAAGAAGCAGAGGCTCCTTGGGGATACCTCTTTATTCAGCATTTCGCAGCTGAAAAGTTTGAAAGAAATCTTAATGGTGGTCGCTTTGTGGGAGATTTCATTCCCAAGTGTTTTATCCATCGTACCATTAGTTATAAACGCAAACCCAATGGCAAAGGCGTAATGAAAGAAGAAAAGCCATCGGTGAGCGGTCTCGTATTTTTACAAGGAGAAACAGCAGACTTAAGAGTGTTTCTCCAAAAGAATTTTCCTCAATATCATCTCGTTAACAACTGCATGACTGGCAAACCCGCATCTATCAAGGATAGCGTGATGAAGCCTTTTATGAAAGTTATGGAGTCTGAACCCGAACGGGTTACTTTCCTACGTGCCCCTTTCGTAAAATTTGCGAAAGACCACGTGAAACTCCGTGTATTAACAGGTATTTTAGCAGGACAGGAAGGATATGTCGTGCGCGTACTGCGCGACCGTCAACTCGTAATGGACTTTGGCGGTAATGCTGTTGCCATCAGCAACGTACATAACGAGGATTTCGAAATAGCAGAATAGCGTTGACGTAACGCTATCGTTAAGACTGATGAAAAACGATTTTTTCACTTTTTCTCAACAGACCATAGCACAAGCCACAGCAGCGGCCCGCTTTGACATGGCGCACAACCGAACGGCTGCCGTCCGCAGTTTGCAACAGTTCTGCGGGAAGGACGAACTCTCATTCGACGAACTCACCACAGAGTTTATATTCCAGTTCAAGAATTGGATTATTGCCAATGGTCGCAAAGAGTCCACCGCTCGTTTGTATATCAATCAGATTAGTGCCGTATACACCGCTGCTGCCAAAGCGGGAATTGTCCCCGAACGTCGACTACTGAAAGGCATCAAGTCCGCCATGCCAACCAAGCAAGAGCGTCAAAACCTCACCGAAGAGGACATACGCCGTATGCGCTATGCCAACCTCTCTCATTCCAAGCCCCAATCCTTTGCTCGCGACCTCTTCTTCTTCAGCATCTACGGCCGAGGCATCAGCTTCACCGATATGGCCTACATCAAGAAGAGCGATGTCAAAGGCCATTGGCTCACCTAT
>JBNMKQ010000300.1:0-1714 GCA_050874425.1 Alloprevotella sp. | reverse complement strand
TACTTCGACATACCATTTATAAATACTATGCTTTGTGCTTACGCACAAGTCATATACAAACAGGCTACGCCCTTGCGTTTCTTGCAATATAACTATTAGTTGTTTAAGACTCAAAGTGCAAAGCGCGCCTTAATGTTCATTCCTATTCTCTTCGATAAATTGCAGTTTGCTGAAAAATAAAAACTCCGTTTTTCTTTTCATTGCGCTCGGTTTGTAGTACCTTTGCAAGGATAGTAGATTAACGCATATTTAAATACTTTTACATGCTTCGACTTTTTATATCCTTGCTTTGTTCAGTGCTTAGTTTTACGGCGTTTGGGGCAAACATTGCTGGGAACCAAGATACAACACGCACGGAACGAACACTGCGCGTAGACTATGATTTTAGCGGTAATGCAAAGGTGCAGCATATCGCACTGTCAGAACTTTGCTCTTTGCCCGGTTGGGCAGGACGGCACGTTAATATGGATAGTGTGCCATTGCATGGCAATGGCGACATTACGCTGACTGACGTGGCAACGCATGAGGTGATATATCGACAGTCGTTTTCAACGCTCTTCCAAGAGTGGCTGAGCACAGAAGAGGCTACGCTTACTGTACGTTCTTTTGAAAATACCTTCTTACTGCCAATGCCCAAGCGTGAGGCTGAGGTATGCATTAAATTATATGATAATAAGGGTGGGGTACAGACGAGTTTTACGCATCGTGTCGACCCTCATGACATCTTAATCCGTAGGTTAGACCATGCTCCTATTCCGCCACATCGTTACTTGTTGCGCAGTGGTAGTGCGGAAGATAAGATTGACGTGGCTATTGTAGCAGAAGGATATACGGCGCAACAAGCAGAGCTGTTTTATGCCGACGCACAAAAGGCCGTGAATGCTATTTTGTCACATGAACCTTTTAAGCACATGGCTAATCGATTTAACTTTGTGGCAGTGGCTGCAGCTTCGGCCGATAGCGATGTGAGTGTGCCGAAGGAAGGCTTGTGGCGCAATACGGCATTGAGTTCGCACTTCTCAACGTTCTATTCTGACCGCTATCTTACGACCCTCCACCAACGCGACTTGCACAACCTCTTAGCGCGCATTCCTTATGAACATATCATCATTCTGGCCAATACTGATACGTATGGCGGCGGTGGCATATATAATGCCTATACGCTGACAACGGCACATCACGCAAAGTTCGAACCAGTCGTAGTACATGAGTTTGGACATAGTTTTGCAGGCCTGGCCGATGAATATTATTATGACGACCAATATGAGAACTATTATTCGTCCGACCGCGAACCGTGGGAACAAAATCTCACCACGTTAAAAGACTTTGGTGCAAAGTGGCAAGACCTCTTGCCGCGTGGCACCCAAATACCCACTCCGACCAATGAGCGTAAAATGAATAGCATTGGAGTTTATGAAGGCGGTGGCTATATGTCGAAAGGAGTTTATCGAGCTTACCAAGACTGTCGTATGAAAACGAACGAGTGCGCGGCCTTCTGCCCCGTTTGCCAACGTGCTATTACTCGCATGATTGATTTTTATACGAAGTAGGGACAAGTTGACAAGTTAACGAGTAAGTAGGTGTTCAAAATTAGTTTATATTTAGATGTTCACTATTAGCTTATATCAAAAGCACTCTCTTGGAGCGCATTTTGTTCCTTTGTTCTCGATCGCATAGCCCGCTATGCTCACTCGAACAAAGAAACAAACTGCAC
>JBNMKQ010000299.1:0-1719 GCA_050874425.1 Alloprevotella sp. | reverse complement strand
GCATTAGATAGAAGAGCATTTACTTGTCAAGGCATCGAGCCTTGACAAGCAAATACCGACGCGGGGACGCGTCGCCCCCAAGTTAGACTGCGCCCCCCCAAGTTAGACTGCGCCGTCCCCCAATTAGACTGCGTCCCCCCCAAAAAAATAGCCTCCTATATATAATCATCCCAAGCATGAAACGACTCACAACGTTGCGCTTCAGTCCCATAGTACTCTTAACCTACGTAGTATTGTTAATGATCCCAGAGGTGTTGCAGCTCAATACCTCACGTTGGTGGGACCCCATAGTGGCCACAACATTCAATTTGGCACTTTATACGACAGCAGCGTGGGCGCTTTGTCTTATAGCCAGTGTAGGAGGTAAGAAGTGGAGGCGTGTGATTCATTTCATCTTCCATACGTCGTTGGCTGCGTATGCCGTATCGAGCCTTTTCCTAACGCTGTGCTTTCATCGTCATTGGGACGCTTATACCATACAGTTTGTTTACGAGACCAACTGGCGAGAGACCAAGGAATTCCTTTTGACCTACCTCTGCTCGTGGTCAGTAGGAGCGTCTTTACTTCTCGTTGTAATTCTTTTTACAGTAGAAGTTGTATTGAGCAGACGTGTGCACCAATTTCCCCTTGTGCCTAAAGCAAAGTTACCTCGCATTTTATTGAGCGCATGGTTGCTGCTAACGTTAGGGCACGTCTATTTCTTTAGTTTCGATGCCGATGAGAATTATGCACGTACAACCCGTTGCTTTTCGCCTATTAAGCGCAATGCTTTTTGGAACTTGTGGCAATCGTGCTTAGAGTATGGCGAGTTTAGAGCTGAATTTGAACGTTGTGCTGCGGTGCAACAGCTGTATAACGAGCACCCACAGTGTGCTGAGCCAGAAGCTGACTTGGTATTTATTATAGGCGAATCCTTCTCTCGCCACATGAGCAATCTTTACGACGGTGCTTACAATACCAATCCACTCTTGATGCAACGTCAGCGCACGGACAAAGGACGACTCTTCGTCTTTACCAACGCTGTAGCTACAGAAAATGGTACGACGCAAAACTTTAAGTATTTTATGTCCACTGCTTCGGTCGATCAGAGAGGCGTTGCATGGTGTGACCGTCCACTCTTTCCCACCATTTTGCGTCGATGTGGCTACAACGTAACTTTCTATAGCAACCAGTTTGCCCCCAACGACAACCTTGGACAGTGGGACGCTTCAATGGGCTTTGTCAATCACCCTGGCATTGAGCCTTACCTCTTCAACCACCGCAATACGCAGAAGTACGACTATGACCTTCCACTTATTACGGACTATGCCCAACATCGCGCAGCGCTTGAACGCCCTCAGCGCAACCTCACTATTTTCCACCTTTATGGCCAACACGTAGGTTTCGCTATGCGTTTTCCGCCAGCCTTTGCCCGTTTCAAGGCCGGCGATGTGAGTAAGCGTTATGCGATGCGTCCGACTTCGAAGTCACAGTTAGATCAGGCGCAGCGGCAGGACGTAGCTGACTACCTTAACGCCACTGCCTATAACGATGTGGTAGTAGATAGTATCATTCGCCTTTTTGAACGACGCAATGCCCTTATTGTTTACTTCTCTGACCATGGTGAGGAGGTACACAATTTTCGTCGGCAGGCGGGGCGAACCGACCTATCGACCGATACGCCAGAGGCTTTTCGCTGTCAGTTAGATGTGCCGTTGCTTATCTACATGACACCTCAAT
>JBNMKQ010000298.1:0-1728 GCA_050874425.1 Alloprevotella sp. | reverse complement strand
TTGAACACGTCGGGCGAGGGCCAAGTGAAGTGATAACCGTCGTAATTGGTAGTAATGGCCTCAAGCGTCTCGTCGTAGGTCTTGCCCAAACGTTCGGCCAAGGAGGCGATGTCAATCTGCAATTGATTTTCTACCTCGTCCTTCGTAATGCCACAAAGTCCAGCATATTCGGGTTGCATGCTGATATTGTTGATGTTATTCAGCTCACTGAAAATGCTCACTTGTGAAAACTTCGTGATGCCCGTTATGAACACAAAGCGCAGATAAGGGTCGGCGTCCTTAATCGGACTATAGAAGTTGCGCATGACCTGACGCAGTTGAGTAAGGTTCTCCTCCTCATGCACTACATCAAGTAGTGGTGCATCGTATTCGTCAATCAGTAGCACCACTTGCTTACCTGTTTGCTGGTAGGCGGCTTGAATGAGGGCCGTAAGACGATCGTTCGAATCGGTAGAAGATGCTTTGATGCCAAATTTATCTTCTTGCTCTTTAAGACGTTGACTTAAAAATCTTTCAAGAGCCTCTTTCTCCATGTGCTTTCCCCCAGCCATGCTGAAGTGCAATACAGGATAGGCAGTCCATTCCTTTTCTAACTTTTCGATAGCAAGACCTTTAAAGAGTTCTTTCTTACCCTCGAAGTAGCTTTTTAAAGTTGACACCAATAATGATTTACCAAAGCGACGCGGACGGCTAAGGAATATATAAGGTGCAGATCCATGTGTCATGCGGTAAATATATTCCGTTTTGTCAAGATATAGCAAATTTCTATCTCTTATTTCAGAGAAAGTCTGAATGCCCAAAGGGTAAAGTCGTGGTGTTTGGTTTATCATAAAGGTCTAAATATTTTATTATTCAATCACCCAATCGGTAATATTACCCTTTTCACTGTCAAAGTTTACGCCCACTTTCGTCACGGGCAAGGGACTGAGGCTGAAGCGCTCGCGGTAATGCTTCAGGTTGATTTGTTGCATAGCCGTTTGAGCGTCTTTGTTGAGTTTGAGTTCGAGTAGGTAAATGCGGGTTCGCGTCATCAATACCATGTCAATGCGGCCATGCGGGGTGTGTACCTCAACGTCGACCATATAGTGTGTGAGCAGCGTGAAGATGATATACAACGTCTGTTGATAATGCCCCTCGTAATTCTTTACGTTGCAGTAAGGCACCGTGCAGAGAAAGTCCTGCAGCATGTGAAGCGCGCCGTCCATATCATCGTTGCGAATCAAGTCGGCCATTTCAGCTATAGTCACTCCGCCCTGTTGTGCCTTCATGCCTCCTAAGTAGTTGGGTAGAAGGTTGCGGAAGAGTCCGATGCGAATTTCGCGGTTGGCGAGGTCGAGCGTGTAAAGTTCGGTACGCGTGTTGTAGTCCTTAATGGTTAAGTAACCACTCTGATAGAGCAATGGTACCAGTGTCGTCATGCTTTCGGTAGGTGAATCAAAATCACTCTTTAAGCATTTGGACGGGCCAAGTTGGTTGGGCAACACGTTGAACTTACGCATCATTTCGAGCAGGTAAGTGGGCGTGCCAGTTGAGAACCAATAAGGGTCTAAATTGCCATTCGTAAAGGCGGCGAGCAAGCTAAAGGGATTGAACACGTCGGGCGAGGGCCAAGTGAAGTGATAACCGTCGTAATTGGTAGTAATGGCCTCAAGCGTCTCGTCGTAGGTCTTGCCCAAACGTTCGGCCAAGGAGGCGATGTCAATCTGCAATTGATTTTCTACCTCGTCC
>JBNMKQ010000297.1:0-1741 GCA_050874425.1 Alloprevotella sp. | reverse complement strand
GTCCTTACGTTCTTCTTTCCGTCCTTCCTCACGTCCTTCCTCACGTCCTTCCTTGCGTCCTTCCTTGCGGCTTATGCTGTTTGAGTCTACGAGAAGCAAGCGCTCGGCGCCGAGCTTGTCCCAAAAGTCCTCGTAAGCGTCCATCTCATGCTCGGTATAGGCAGACTCCTCCACTTCCTTTAGGGCCTTTGAGGTTTCAGGGTTTTGGAGCAGTTCATCGGGCACGACGGTTGTTTCCTCATTGATTTCAGTGAGGAAACGAAGCCATAGTACCGCCATCTTGCGTTCGGCGATTGTCTGCGGCTTGAACTTGGGCAGTTCGACGAACGTGAGGTGAAGCCCTTCTATTATCTTGTCGCTGTGAAGCTCATGCACTATGTTGTAGTTGTGGATGAACTCGTCGGGATAGTCGTTCATGAAAGTCTCGTTGACGAGGTTGAGCGAGTAGACTGGCTGCAGAAGCTCATACTTGCGGTTGCGGCGCAGTTGTCGCACGAATGCCTTTGAGGCGTTGAACAGCACTCGCTGCTGGAAAGCCGGAGTCCATATCATCTGCATCTCCACGATGAACTGCCGTCCGCTCAAGTCCTTGCATCTCACGTCGACGATGCTGTTCTTGCCCATTGGCAGGTCTGGCACAAGCTCGGCTGGTAGGTATTCCACGCTCTCCACCTGCTCGTCGCCGCTGAGCGGCAGCAAGGCGTTGAGCAAGCTGATAAGCAAGTCTTTATGTTCGCCGAACACCTTCTTGAAAGTGAGGTCGGCTTTCGGGTCGAGGTATCTCATGTTTTGGGGTTGATTATATTAGCATAATTGTCGGTCTTAATTCGTACTGCTATGGCAAATTTACGACTTAAAATCTAAGTCGCAAAATTTTTCCTAAACAATTTAAATGGTCTTACGGGATTTGGAGTGATGGCATACCCAATCGTAGCGCTTTGCAGGGGCCGCCCCTGCAAAGCGACAAATGGCATCGATTTTATAGGATAAAATATTTTACAAATGGTCGTCTGAGAATCGATTCTTTTCAACCAAGCAGTCTCTTGGTTGTAAATGACGCGATTATGAGTGGTTTTTGCAAATGATTGATTATTAGCGGGTTATGTCTTTAGCGGTTTTTTGGCATTGCAAATTCGCTAAAATGGCGTTGCCGTTACGGTGCAATCGCGATGCGATTACGGTGTAACGGCGACGCGATTACGGTACAATCGCGATGCGATTACGGTGTAACGGCGACGCGATTGTACCGTAACGGCAAACAAAAATGGCCGAAAACCCGCCGCCGGCGTTGTCAAGAGGCAGAAGGCTACCCTTTTTCCGCTCTATTTGCACCTGTTTTCAAGTGTTAAATTTCGGCAATAATATTTTACAATTCAACGTTTACGTCATGGTGCGTGTCATGGATTAATATTACATTGAAACGATAAAGCACTGTCAGTCTACAAGCCGCCATCACTACGCCAAGAAGACAGACATTCATTTTTATTAATAAACCATAAATACCAATAGTGGCAGGGGGGAAAAAATTTATCGTAAACATTTTTCTTCATACCTTTGCAGACCTTTTCATATCAGGACGACATCATAGCTGTCACAATTGACACATTTGAATGAATAAGTATTTTTAGAAAAAAATCTTCAATAGGGATTAATAAATTATGAAGAGTAAAAGTTATCTGCTTTCTTTTGCCAAGGCAAAAGGAAGCATTGCGGCTGTCGCTTTGGCCGCAGTGCTGATGGC
>JBNMKQ010000296.1:0-1836 GCA_050874425.1 Alloprevotella sp. | reverse complement strand
ATCTTATACAAAGAAAAGCACGCGTTACGTAGGCGCGTTCGTGGCGCACTTCTCTTCGATAAATTGCAGTTTATCAAACAAAAATGCGCTTGTAATCGTTGCTTTGATGGTGGAGAGTTGTCATCCACTTGGAAGTGTACGTGTTTCCACTACGTAGTGGAAACACGTACACTACGTAGTGGAAACACGTCCACTACGTAGTGGACGACAACTAATCAGCATTCATCAAATAACAAATTACGATAAAAAAATGACTAATCGTTGGTAAAGAATAACTAAAACGGTATAGAATTTCACATTTTGCTAACAAATTACTAATTTTGTAGTCAAATTGAAAGACAAGCTACACCTTTACATAAATAAAGCACAAGAACTAAACGAAACGCGAATATGATACAAACAATTACACTTGATATGCTCCAAAGCGCGGGCATCGGTGCCGTAGCCTTACTACTTGGCATGTTTATGACGCGCAAAATCGCATGGTTACAAAAGTTCTGCATTCCTTCACCCGTATCGGGAGGTATTGTTTTTTCACTATTAACCTTAGGTATCTATAAGATATGTGGCATAGAGGTAACATTTGACGGCACACTGAAAGATGCCTTCATGTTGGCTTTTTTCACCTCTGTAGGATTTCAATCCAACCCTAAAGCCATTCGACAGGGCGGTAAGACCTTAGGCTTGTTACTATTGCTCTTAGTCCTGATAATCGTGCTGCAAAACGCTATTCCTTTGGGCATTGCTAAACTGATGGACGTCAACCCACTCGTTGGCATGGCTACGGGTTCTATCTCAATGGCTGGCGGACACGGAACGGCTGGTGGATTTAGCGCCGTGCTTGAAGACATGGGACTAAATAGTGCGCTTACCATATCAATGGCTGCCGCCACGTTTGGTCTCATCGCAGGTTCCGTTATCGGTGGTCCAATAGCTGAGCGGATTATTCGCAAGAAGCTGACAGAAGAGCATCTCGAGCCCAAAGATTACGTAATAGACCCGGCTATGGCGGGCATTGAGAGCGACGAATCAACCCCTGCGGGACACGCCAGCCACATAAGCGACAACGAACACGAATTTCAACAATACGCAAGGGCCACTTACTCTCTCCTTATCGTTATGGCTATAGGCACCGTAGCGAGCAAACTGCTTTCTCTTACGGGCATAACGTTTCCCACCTATTTCGGAGCGCTGATTGTCGCAGCCATAGTGCGCAGTTCTGCTGAAATGTTACACATGGGCGATAAGTTAGAAATGGATAAGATTGTCAGCGTTGGCAATATTTGCCTCTCTATGTTTTTGGGCATGGCTATGATTTCTCTCAAATTATGGGAACTTGAACAATTGGCTGCGCCCTTACTTATTATATTGACTGCACAAGTTATCGTAATGGCACTATTGGCGTGGTTTGTTGCCTTTCCTCTCTTAGGGCGTGATTATGATGCCGCAGTCTTGGTTGCGGGTGTTTGTGGTTTCGGGCTGGGGGCTACCCCCAACGCTATGGCCAACATGAGTGCCGTTTGTTACAAATATCATTACACGCTGAAGCCTTTCTTAATCGTTCCTATCGTAGGCGCCATGTTTGTTGACTTGATTAACACGGGGTGCATCACGATGTTCTTGAATTGGATTTCGTGATAAACGTCAATTTGTCGAACAGAACAAAAAAGATTTAATGAATCGATTAACGAAAAAGATTAATGGAAAGATTAATGATAGATTAATGAAACATTAATGTTAACAAAAGCGCGTAACGCAAAAAAACTTTACGTTACGCGCTTCGCGCTTAGTTTTAAACATTAATGTTTCATTAATCTATCATTAATCTTTTTCGTT
>JBNMKQ010000295.1:0-1858 GCA_050874425.1 Alloprevotella sp. | reverse complement strand
CCTGTTAACATGTCAACCTGTTAACTTGTCAACTAAAAAAAACAAACTTACCTGTTAACATGTCAACCTGTTAACTTGTCAACTAAAAAAAACAAACTTACCTGTTAACTTGTCAACCTGTTAACTTGTCAACTAAAAAAACTCGTCAACAAAAAATGAACTATATATATACGTTACAATTTAAGGTGCGCGACTACGAGTGCGACCTACAAGGCATTGTCAATAATGCCAACTATCAACATTACACCGAGCATACGCGTCATGAGTTCCTGCGTGCGCATGGCGTGAGCTTTGCCGAACTGCACGACCGTGGCATTGATGCCGTTGTGGCCGGCATGCAGATGCGCTTTAAAACTCCCTTGCGCAGTGGCGATGAGTTTGAGTCGTGTTTGGCTTTGCGAAAGGAAGGCATTAAGTACGTGTTTGTGCAAGACATCTATCGCTTGCCCGACCACAAACCCGTGTTTAAGTCGACCGTCGAGGCCGTTTGCTTAATCAATGGAAAATTGAGCGATTGTGAAGAACTCAATAACGTATTTTTTAATTCAACCGACGAAGCATAACGCTTTATGCTCACATCAGAACAAACCGACGAAATTATTGCCACCCTTACGCTAAGCCGCTTGCAAGGACTCACCCAATCGCAAGCCTTAGCCCTCGTGGCCCGTTATGGTTCGGCACGCGCCGCCCTGGCTGACGATGCACCTACTGACCCAGCATGGGCCATGCTGCAGCAAGACACAGCAGGATTGCAGGCAGCACGTGAACGCGCTTTGCAAGAGTATGACTTTTGCCAAGTGCACAACATTCGTGTCATCACCGTCACGAGTGAAGGCTATCCGCGCCGCCTCTTGTTTAAAAAAGTGGAGGATCGTCCGCTCCAACTATTCTACTGTGGCTCGGGAGACATCGATCGACGCTATATAATTAGCGTAGTGGGCACGCGAAACATCACCGAATATGGTAAAAAGATGTGCGAAAAACTCATTGCGGGTTTAGCTGAAAAGATGCCGAACGTGTTGATAGTCAGTGGATTAGCGTATGGAGTAGACATACACGCCCACCGTGCCGCCTTGGTAAATAATGTTGACACTTTGGCAGTGCTCGCCCACGGCCTTGACCGCATTTATCCGCGTATACACCGCGAGACAGCACAGCAAATGACACTACATGGTGGACTGTTGACAGAATATTTTACGGGAGCTATTCCTGATAAGGGGCATTTTATTCGTCGCAATCGCATTGTAGCAGGCATGTCGTCTGCTACGATAGTGATAGAGAGTGCTTCGCATGGCGGTTCGTTGGTGACGGCCCGTTTAGCGGGCGAATATGGTCGGAGGGTAATGGCCGTGCCCGGTCGTGCTACCGATGCGTGTTCAGAAGGATGTAACCACCTCATACGTGACGGCAAGGCCACGCTCGTGACTTGTGCCGACGACATTGTGCGCCTGTTAGGGTGGGAGAGTGCGCCTCCCGCAAAGAAAGAAGGCGAGCAGCGCAACCTATTTGTAAATCTAACCCCTGACCAACAGAAGGTCTGTGAAGTCCTTCAGCAGGCCGACGACTGCACGCTCGACCGCCTATCGCAAGCAACGGGCTTCACCGTATCAGAACTTACCGACCTACTCTTCGACCTCGAAGACGAAAGCCTTGTCAAACACCTTCCCGGCAACCGCTATTGCTGGCGAGGATAAAAAGGCTCGGTAAACTGCAATTTAATGCGGCCTCTCCCCCTAACCCCCTCCCCCACAGGGGAGGGGGAATAAGTCACTCTTACTTCTTGAGTTTTCTGTTGGTTCTCAACTAGAAACGCAGCAAGTAAAGGTTACTTATTCCCCCTCCCCTGTGGGGGAGGGGG
>JBNMKQ010000294.1:0-1915 GCA_050874425.1 Alloprevotella sp. | reverse complement strand
CAATACCCCAAGTTGGCAATACTTGTATTCGTGGTATTCATGTATTTGCAAGTCAAGGCATCGAGCCTTGACTTGCAAATGCCGACGCGGGGACGCGTCGCCCCCAAGTTAGCTTGCGTTCAAGACATTAGGCCGTACGTGCCAGAATTAGGCTGCACCTCAGCAATACAAATTGAAAAAATACATTTTTTCATTTTGTATTGCGTTCGGTTTGCACTATCTTTGCACACTGAAAGTAAAAGTGTGCTTAAAAGAATCGAAAAAATAAAAAGGCAGAAAGGACAATGTCTATATCAAGAACACGACAAACATTACTTGAAGTAGCACGTGGGCTATTTGCTCATAAAGGACTGAAAGCAACAACAATGAACGATATAGCTGCAGCCTCTGGTCGCGGCCGCCGTACGTTGTACACCTACTTTAAAAATAAAGAGGAAATCTATTATGCCGTGATTGAAGAGGAACTGGAACGCCTTTCTGAGAAACTCGATGAAGTAGCGGCAATGGAAGTCGAACCCGAAGAAAAGGTGTTCGCCATGATTTATGCTCACTTGAGCATCATTCGCGAGATTGTAGCTCGCAATGGTAGCCTTCGTGCTGAGTTTTTCCGCAATATTTGGAAGGTCGAAATGGTGCGCAAAGCTTTCGACGTAGAGGAGTGCCGCATTCTTAAGCAAGTGCTGCAAGAAGGATTTGAAAAGGGGCGTTTTCGCATTGACAATGTCGAACTCATGGCCGAAATCATTCATTATTCTATAAAAGGACTTGAAGTGCCCTACATCTACGATCGATTGGGCGAAGGCTTAACAGAAGAAGAGACCTACCCCATCGTAAAAGGCATCTTGACACGCGTACTTAACATGCCTCCAGCAGTAAAGTAAGAATAATACATATATATATAATAACATGGGATTATTAACAGGTAAAACAGCCTTAATCACGGGTGCTGCTCGTGGTATTGGTAAGGCTATTGCATTAAAGTTTGCCGAAGAAGGCGCTAACATCGCTTTCACCGACTTAAAGATTGACGAAAATGGCGAGGCTACTCGTCAAGAAATTGAAGCCAAGGGCGTAAAGTGCTTGGCATATGCTTCAAACGCAGCTAACTTTGAAGACACTGCAGAAGTAGTAAAGAAGGTGCACGAGGACTTTGGTTCAATCGACATCTTGGTTAACAATGCAGGTATCACAAAGGACGGTCTTATGCTCCGCATGAGCGAAGCTCAATGGGACGCTGTAATCGCAGTTAACTTGAAGTCTGCCTTCAACTTTATCCACGCTTGTACTCCTATCATGATGCGTCAGCGCAAAGGCTCAATCATCAACATGGCTTCTGTTGTAGGCGTACACGGTAATGCAGGTCAGGCTAACTACGCAGCTTCAAAGGCTGGATTGATAGCTTTGGCTAAGAGCATTGCTCAAGAGATGGGTAGCCGTGGCATTCGTGCCAACGCTATTGCTCCGGGCTTCATCGAAACAGCTATGACTGCTCAATTGAGCGATGAAGTACGCAAGGAGTGGATGAAGGTTATTCCCCTTCGTCGTGGCGGTCAACCTGAAGACATTGCCAATGTGGCAACCTTCCTCGCTTCTGATATGTCAAGCTACATCAGTGGCCAGGTTATCCAGGTTGATGGTGGTATGAATATGTAATACCCTTTCTCCTTCTTATCAATGGCTCTATAACGAATCATGTGGGTAATATTGCGTTTAATAACAGATACAAACTGCAATTTATCGAACAGAACAAAAAAGATTAATGAATCGATTAACGAAAAAGATTAACGAAAAAGATTAATGGAAAGATTAATGATAGATTAATGAAACATTAATGTTAACAAAAGCGCGTAGCGCAAAAAAAACTTTACGTTACGCGCTTCGCGCTTAGTTTTAAACATTAATGTTTCATTAATCT
>JBNMKQ010000293.1:0-1934 GCA_050874425.1 Alloprevotella sp. | reverse complement strand
TGGACCTTGAAGAGGGAGTGTAGCGAGCTACACGACCGATGAAAGGTCAAAAAACGGCCAAAAAGAAAGGTGAAGATTGAATTTAGAAGAGATAAAACAACAAATCAAATCTTCGTCAGAAAAGTTTAGACGACTTCATTAACTCGTCACCCCCAAAAAACCAAAAAGAAAAAAATGAAAAAGCTCTATATCCTTCTCCTTGCAGCCCTCTGCTGCACAGGTGCTATGGCACAAAAGGGAGGCAAGAAGGGTGGCAAGAAGGGCGGCAAGAAAGCCATTCCCGCAGCCACACTCACTCCCGCACTCAAAAGCGTAGACGGCAAGACCTTTAGCTATGCGCTCGGCGTAGCACAAGGCGAAAGCCTCAAACAATACATGGTTAGCCAACTCGGCGTTGACTCTGCTTACGTAAGCGTAGCTATCGACGCCATGAACGCTCACATGAGCGAAGCTGAGCAGAAGAAGGCTGCTGCCGTAGCTGCTGGACTCCAGATAGCTAAAATCAATCAGCGCAACCTCCCCATGATTAGCAAGCAAGCGGGTGGCGACTCTACCTTCGTCAGCGAAGCTGAGTTCGAACGCGGCCTTACGGCTGCTGCCCTCGGCCATGGTGCTACCATGACACGCGACAGTGCCATGAAAATCGTTGAAGGCCAATTCCGCTATCAAAGCGAAACCTACAAAGCCAACAACATCGCTTGGCTCGCCAAGAATAAGACACAGAAGGGTGTCGTAACCCTCCCCAGCGGCCTTCAGTACAAGGTCATCACCAAGGGCACAGGAGCTATCGCCACCGACTCTACCGAAGTAGAAGTTAACTACGAAGGCAAACTCATCGACGGCACCGTATTCGACTCTTCTTACAAGCGCGGCAAGGCTGCCACCTTCCGTCCCGACCAAGTCATCAAGGGCTGGAAGGAAGCCCTCACCCTCATGCCCGAAGGTTCTATCTGGGAACTCTATATCCCATCTGAACTCGGCTATGGCGAACGCGGCCAAGGTGCTACAATCCCTGGCAACTCTACCCTCATCTTCACCGTAGAGGTGATGAAGGTGAAATCGAGCAAATAATTCTTTTTAGAGTTAACAAGTTTTTTAGTTAACAAGTTTTTTAGTTAACAAGTTGACGAGTTGACAAGTTAACGAGTAAGTTACCCTTCAAAACTGACTTACCCGTCAACTCGTTAACTCGTCAACTCGTTAACTAAGAACTTTGTCAACTCGTTAACCCGTTAACTCGTCAACTCGTTAACTAAGAAAACAATGAAAAACCTTTTATCTCTATTCTTTGTCTTTTCACTCTTTGCCCTGACCGCCACGGCACAGAGCACAGTGCGTTTTGGTTACGTCAATGTCGACTCCCTTCTCCACACCCTTCCCGCCTATGTTGAAGTACAGACCAGCATGGAGAAACTCCGTGCGCAGTACACTGCCGAAGCGGAGTACAACGAGTCCAGCTTCCGTCGCCAATACGCCGAATACCTGCAAGGGCAGAAGCAATTCACGCCCAACATCTTAGCCAAGCGCCAAGCCGACCTACAAGAGTCGTTGCAGAAAGGACTCCGATTTCGTCAGCAGGCCGACAGTCTGCTACGACAAGCCGAAGCCGACATGTTGCGCCCCATACGTCAAAGCATCAATGCCGCCATTCGCGCCGTCGGACTCGAACACGGCTATGAATACATCCTCGACACCTCAACCCCCATCTACCCCTTTATCCACCCCTCAGTAGGCGAAGACGCTACTGCCTACATTAAAGAAAAACTGCAATAGGGCCTCACCCCCTAACCCCATAGTTATATTGCAAGAAACGCAAGGGCGTAGCCTGTTTGTATATACCTTGTGCGTAAGCACAAGGTATAGTATTTATAAATGGTATGTCGAAGTATGTAAACCTTATGTCGAAGTATGTTCTCGCGCTAAGCGACTTTTCT
>JBNMKQ010000292.1:0-1937 GCA_050874425.1 Alloprevotella sp. | reverse complement strand
GGGTAAGGGATTCCAGGGCGTTGTGAAGCGTCACGGTTTCGGTGGTGTAGGTCAGAGCACTCACGGTCAAGATGACCGTCTGCGTAAGCCCGGTTCAATCGGTGCTTGTTCTTACCCCGCCAAGGTATTCAAGGGAATGCGCATGGGTGGCCAGATGGGTGGCGACCGCGTAACCACGCAAAACTTGAAAGTGTTAAAGGTAGTGCCCGAACACAACCTCCTTATCATTAAGGGTTCTGTTCCCGGTTGCAAAGGTTCAATCGTAATTATCGAGAAGTAAGCAATGGAAGTTAGTGTATTCAATATCAACGGTGAAGATACCGGCCGCAAGGTAACACTGAACGACAGTGTATTTGGCATTGAGCCGAACGACCACGCTATCTACCTCGATGTTAAGCAGTATCTCGCTGCACAACGTCAAGGTACAGCTAAGTCAAAAGAAAGAAGTGAGATGAGCGGTTCAACCCGCAAGCTCGGTCGTCAAAAGGGCGGCGGCGGCGCACGTCGTGGTGATATCAACTCACCCGTACTCGTAGGCGGTGCTCGCGTATTCGGTCCTAAGCCCCGTAACTATAGCTTCAAGCTCAATAAGAAGATGAAGGCACTCGCTCGTCGCAGCGCACTCAGCTACAAGGTACAAGAGAATGCTCTCGTAGTAGTTGAAGACTTCACTTTCGACGCTCCGAAGACTAAGACATTCGTAGACGCTTTGAATAACCTCAAGGTGGCTGATAAGAAGGTACTCGTAGTTCTTCCCGAAGCAAACAAAAACGTATATTTGTCAGCTCGCAACATTCAGAATGCAAAGGTGGCTATCGCTTCAGACATCAACACCTATGGTGTGCTCAACGCAGCATCAATGGTCATTACTGAAAGCGCCCTCTCTGCAATCGAGACTGTCTTAACAAAGTAAAAATAGCAACAGAAAATGGCATACATTATCAAACCCCTCGTGTCTGAAAAGGCCAATGGGATTACAGAAAAGCTGAACCAATTCAGCTTTATCGTGCGTCCTGAAGCTAACAAACTTCAGATTAAGGCAGAAGTTGAGGCATTGTATGGTGTAAACGTAACAAGCGTTAACACAATTAAGTACGCCGGTAAGACAAAGGCTCGCTACACTAAGGCAGGTCTCGTACGTGGCCGTAGCAATGCTTTCAAGAAGGCAATCGTAACCCTCAAAGAGGGCGAAACAATCGATTTCTATAGCAATATCTAAATAAATAATGGCAGTACGTAAATTTAAGCCCACTACACCGGGCCAGAGACACAAGATTATTGGTACGTTCGAAGAAATTACTGCATCCGTACCAGAAAAATCTCTCGTTTACGGTAAGCGCATCTCAGGCGGTCGCAACAACACTGGTAAGATGACCATGCGTTATCTTGGTGGTGGCCACAAGAGAAAGTTCCGCTTCATCGACTTCAAGCGTGAGAAAGATGGTGTACCCGCAGTTGTGAAGACAATTGAGTACGATCCTAACCGTTCGGCTCGCATCGCATTGCTCTTCTATGCTGATGGTGAAAAGCGTTATATCATTGCTCCTAATGGATTGAAGGTTGGCGACCAGTTAATGTCTGGTGCTGAGGCTGCTCCCGAAGTTGGTAACGCACTTCCCTTGCAGAACATCCCCGTCGGTACCGTAATTCACAACATCGAGCTCCGTCCCGGTCAGGGCGCATTGCTCGTTCGTTCAGCAGGTAACTTCGCACAGCTCACCTCACGTGAAGGTAAGTATTGCGTAATCAAGTTGCCCTCAGGTGAAACTCGCCAAATCCTCAGTGCTTGCAAGGCTACAATCGGTAGCGTAGGTAACTCAGATCATGCTCTTGAATCTTCAGGTAAGGCAGGTCGTTCACGCTGGTTGGGACGTCGTCCTCACAACCGTGGTGTTGTAATGAACCCTGTTGATCACCCGATGGGTGGTGGTGAAGGC
>JBNMKQ010000291.1:0-1999 GCA_050874425.1 Alloprevotella sp. | reverse complement strand
GCTCGATGCCTTGACAAGCAAATGCTCTTCTATTTAATGCATTGCCATGTTGGGGCCTCGAGCCCCAACATGGCAATACCGACGCGGGGACGCGTCGCCCCCAGGTGAGGACGCGTCGCCCCCAGGTGTTCGACAAATTGCAGTTATTCGTTACAGTGTCTTTTTGCTCTGTAGTGGGTCGTTCGCGTTTTATTCCTTAATATATTCCCCCCAATCGACGAGGCGCATATCACCTTTGCGACGATAAGTGTCGTGTAGGGCAAAGGCAGCAGAGAGAATGTGGTGTGTATGGCCACCATAGGCACCCGCCAGACGAAGGTATTCACGGAGAATAGGACGATAGTCGGGGTGAGCAATGGCAATGAGCGCTTCAGCCTTTTCGAGGGCAGACTTATTACGAAGGTCAGCTACCCCATATTCGGTGACGATAGCATCAACGTAATGTTCCGTGTGGTCGATGTGTGAACAGAAAGGCACGATGCTACTGATGCGGCCGTCCTTAGCCGTAGAGCCGCAAGTGAAGGTAGCCAACATCGCGTTGCAAGTAAAGTCGCACGAACCGCCCACCCCATTCATCATGCGTGTGCCGCCCACCTTTGTCGAATTGACATGGCCGTAGATGTCCACCTCTATGGCCGTATTGAGCGAACAAACGCCCAGGCGCGCAATGATTTCGGGACAGTTCGATATCTCTGACGGACGGAGCAAGAGTCGGCCACGATAGTCATTCATGTTGTTATACAACTCTTGTAAGTGTTCGGGGCTGAGCGTGAGCGCTCCCGTTGAGGCAGCCATGACGCGTCCCTCCTTGATAAGCCGCATGGGTTCCTCTTGCAGTACCTCTGTATAAATGCTAAAGTTGGGCACCTCCTTCGACTCCCCCAACGCCCCCATTACGGCATTCGCCCCACTTCCTACACCGCTTTGAAGGATGAGTTTGTTGCGAAAGATGAAGCCTTGCTGCATATTCCATACAAGGAAGTCAGCCGTGTGTTGGCCAATCGCACGCGTCACGTCGGTGGCGGGAGCCATGGCACGTGCCTCGTCGGGTAGGTGGGTCATAACGATGCCGCGCACGTGTTCGGGCGAAACCTCTATGTAGGGCAAGCCAATAATCTCGATAGGTTGTGTGATGCGCACGGGAGCACGAAACCAGGGGTCCTCTATCTCATAGATGTCGTGCATACCAATGATGCGGCTGCTGTGCCAAGTGTTGAGTTCGATGAACACCCCCTTCTCCGCCAATCGACAGATAGTGGGGGCGATACCGATGCCCGCAGTGAGGTAGATACGGAGTTTGCCACGCACCTCTTGCACGTCACAAGCTTCGATGATGCCCCACGTGATGCGCCCCGTAAGGCCTTGGCGTAGGTGGGAAGCATTGTCGGAGAGGTTGAGGTCGGTGTAGCGCACATGGCCCGTGTTGTAGGCTTTGCGCATTTCGGGATTGACGCTGAAGGGGAGACGGCGGTCGACAGCATCGGCTGCGGCTAACTCTCCGTCGCAACTGGCACCAATGGAAGCACCCGTCACTACGTTTACTTTAAAGGGACGACCCGCCTCATGTTCCTTGCGTGCTCGTGCAGCCAAAGCGGGCGTTATCACCTTGGGCGAACCTGCTGGGCCAAAACCGCCTACGGCCAATAGGTCGCCATTGTTAATCTGGGCAGCTGCCTCGGCTGCCGTTATCTCGGGTACTAACATGTAATTTCGTTTTGACGTTAATTTGATTGCAAATATACATATAATACACTGTATACGACTAATATTATGCAATAAACAATCACAAAAACGTATATTATAAATAATTAGTGGAGAGAACAAAAAAGATTAATGGAAAGATTAATGAAACATTAATGAAAAAGATTAATGAAAAAGATTAATGATAGATTAATGAAACATTAATGTTAAAAAAAGCGCGTAGCGCAAAAAAAACTTTACGTTACGCGCTTCGCGCTTAGTTTTAAACATTAATGTTTCATTAATCTATCATTAATCT
>JBNMKQ010000290.1:0-2062 GCA_050874425.1 Alloprevotella sp. | reverse complement strand
GAGGCCCAATTGCAGTTTTACCCACACTATTCGTTATAGAGCCTATTTTCCTCTCGTTATCCAGCGTAAATGGCAAAGATAGTAGGTATCTTATTGATATCGGGAGGAGGCGTTTGTTTCCACTCTTTAACCGTTTTCGATTTCAAATATTCCTGTTCTGTAGTAAGCCCTGAGGCTATACAGAGACGAGTGCGAGGATTACAAGTAGAAAGTATATCAGCAATGATTTTGTGATTACGATAGGGAGTCTCAATGAACAGTTGCGTTTGGTGTTCGGCAGCAGAGCGGCTTTCGAGTTGTTTAAGTCGTTTAGCACGGTCGGAAGGGTTTATGGGTAAGTAGCCATGAAAGGCGAAACTTTGACCATTAAACCCAGATCCCATAACGGCTAAAAGAATAGATGAAGGCCCCACAAGTGGTACTACGTGTAACCCTTCGCGTTGTGCAATAGCTACTACGTCTGCCCCAGGATCGGCCACAGCAGGACACCCCGCTTCACTAATCACTCCTACTGACTCGCCAGCGCGAAGTGGGTCAAGATATTTGCTAAAGCGTGCTGCATCAGCATGCTTCCCCATGGGGTAGAAGGTAAGTTCATCGATATTGATGCTACGGTCTACTTGTTTGAGAAAACGGCGCGCAGTGCGCACTTCCTCAACGATAAAGTGACGTATGCTGAGTATTACCTCTTTATTATAGGCAGGCAACACGTTAGGTAAAGGAGTGTCACCTAAAGTGACGGGTATGAGATAGAGTGAAGCCATTATTTTTGCTTAAGTTGGGACTATTGTTGATATTTACTCTCGTTGAGCAAACGTTGATAATCAGTGAAGTGGAGCAAAGAATCGAGACTTATCTCAGGATGTTGCTGCATATAACTATCAACGATTTGCATGCCCACCCAAAGTCCAACTCCACGTGAGTGAGCGTCTTTAAAGTAAGGGTGAGCATCGCTTGTCATCATAACAGACTTGCAAAGCACAGAGTCGGAAGTGTTCCACATTAGAGGTTGTCGCAATATATTCCAACAATAGCTCTCGTGTTGAGTGTACCACTTTTTGGTAGCTACTTGACAAGCGGCTACATCTAAAGGTTTGCTATCAATCAATTGCGAAACGATCCAACCTAATTTGCCTTGATGTAATATCATGTTGCCAAGAGTGCGCTCTTTTACCTGTTTGCGCAGGGGAAACTGTTGTGCTAAATAGAAGAATATACACTCTTGCACCATGCGCGAAGGCTCCATGGTGGCACGTTGGTTTTCGTAAAAGTATTTTTTGTAAGAAGGGTAGTTAGTGCCCAAATATTTATCAAGACTAATGCCTAATAAGCTATCGCCCACCACAATGCTTTGGTTAAAGGCAGAGTTTTGTACATAGATACGAGGTGTTACAACAGAAGACTGTGTACTATTTAGTCGTGCAAAGGCTTCTTTGAGTTCCTTTTCGTAAGGTGTGAGGTCTTCAAAGCGTTGGGCAACGTCCTTGCGAAGTTGTGTTAAGGTCGGATTGTTATAGAAAGCTCGTAGGCTATCTTCAATCCCTTCTTGGTCGGCGCGTCCCAATCGCAGCACATCCTCAATCAGAACACGGGTTTCGCGTGGAAACTCCGTATTCATTCTTTGCCAGAGTGCAATATTACCTGTACTGACATAATCATCAACAATACGGTCGTAGCGAACAATCCGCTGTGGGTTGCTCGCTTCATCCTTTATTAGGCTGCGGTCAAACTGACAGCTGGCAGTGCAAAATGAAAGTAAACCTATTTGCAAAGCCCGCATAATGTTACGCTTTCTTGTCAAAAATCTATAGTTTTTAAAATGCACCATTTCTTTATAGTGCAAATTGTTCATGGTGCAAAGATAGTGCAAGGTGAGCGCAATGCAAAATGAAAGTTAAGAAAACTTTCATTTTCATTGCCGAACCGCCGCCTATCTTATCAAAAGATAGTGCAAGGTGAGCGCAATGCAAAATGAAAGTTAAGAAAACTTTCATTTTCATTGCCGAACCGCCGCCTATCTTATCAAAAGATAGTGCAAGGTGAGCGCAATGCAAAATGAAAG
>JBNMKQ010000289.1:0-2064 GCA_050874425.1 Alloprevotella sp. | reverse complement strand
TCCCCCACAGGGGAGGGGGAATAAGTCACTCTTACTTCTTGAGTTTTCTGTTGGTTCTCAACTAGAAACGCAGCAAATAAAGGTTACTTATTCCCCCTCCCCTGTGGGGGAGGGGGTTAGGGGGAGAGGCCGCATCAAATAGCAGTTTACCCACACAGTTTGTTATAGAGCCAAAATAGGGACATAAAACTTACCCCCTATCAATATACCAAACCTTTGGTATGTCATATCGTCACATTATGTTGTACCTTTGCATCGTCAAAACAATAAAACATCATGTTTTGCTAACAATTTGATAAGAATAACCAACAACAAGAACTTTGAACGATATGAGCCAAATTTATCAATCACTCACCCAATTGGTGGGCAACACCCCTCTGCTTGAGGTAAGTAACATCGAGAAGGAACTCGGCCTCAAGGCGCGCGTAGTAGTAAAGTTAGAGTATTTCAACCCAGGCGGCAGCGTGAAAGACCGTGTAGCCCTTGCAATGATTAATGATGCTGAAGAGCGAGGTGTGCTTCAACCAGGAGGTGTCATTATCGAACCCACCAGTGGCAATACAGGTATCGGTTTGGCTTGGGTAGCTTCAGTTAAAGGCTATCGACTCATACTTACCATGCCCGAAACGATGAGCCTTGAGCGCCGCAACTTGCTCAAGGCATTGGGGGCAGAATTGGTACTCACACCAGGCGCAGAAGGCATGAAAGGCGCTATTAAGCGCGCACAAGAGTTACAACAAGAGCATCCTGGGAGTTTCATTCCCCAGCAATTTGAAAATCCTGCCAACCCCGCTGCCCATACCCGCACTACAGCAGAAGAGATATGGCGCGACACCGACGGAAAGGTAGACATCTTTGTAGCAGGTGTCGGAACTGGTGGTACGCTAAGTGGCACGGCGCGCGGCTTAAAGAGTCACAATCCCGCTATAAAAGCTTATGCCGTAGAGCCAGCTACGAGTGCGGTACTTGAAGGCCAGCCCTCAGGACCTCACAAGATACAAGGTATTGGAGCCGGTTTCGTGCCCAAAAACTTTGACCACACGGCAGCCGATCAGATTCTCCCCATTGCTGACAACGATGCCATTCGTGCTTCGCGCCTATTGGCCAGCAAGGAAGGCCTATTGGTCGGTATCTCCTCAGGTGCCGCCTTACACGCTGCCATTGAGTTAGCTAAGCAACCCGAAAATGAAGGCAAGACGATTGTCGCCTTGTTGCCCGATACGGGAGAACGTTATCTCTCAACCGTATTGTACGCCTTTGAGGAATACCCCATATAGGTAGCCATACACAAGTGGCTAAAAGCCCTTTAACTGCAAAATAGAAACAATGATTATAATAGCCGATAATCAACCTTTAACACGTGATGCGCTGACAGGGTATTTCCCGGGTCAGCCATTGCGTTGTGTGGATCAGAAGCGGGAGTTGGTGGAGCAACTTGAGACGTGGAAGGAAGCGATCGTGATACTCGACTTCTCGCTGTTTGACTTTACGACTCCCGAACACTTGTTGATCTATTTGCGTCGTTTCCCACAGGTGCGTTGGTTGCTATTATCGGCAGAGTTTGCTCCCAACTTGATACGCTTATTAGGGGCAGAGCAGCAGGTGAGCTTTTTGACCAAGGACTGTACGCGCGGTGACGTGCAGCAAGCGGTGTATAAGATGAGCCAAGGCGAAAGAATGATTTGCTCTGTAGTGCGTGATGCATTAAGCACGGTATCAGAACGTGAGGAAAGTACTATCCACCTTACGCAGACCGAGCGTTCCATCTTAGCGCTGATAGCGCAAGGTAAGAGTGCCAAGGCCATAGCCGAGCAGCGTTGCTCATCCGTACACACCATTGTCACGCACAAGAAGAACATCTTTCGTAAGTTAGGTGTCTCCACCGCCTACGAGGCCACGCGCTATGCCTTACGTGCCGGCCTCGTGGTCGAGGCAGAGTATAATATATAAACTAAAGCCTCTCCCCCTAACCCCCTCCCCCACAGGGGAGGGGGAATAAGTCACTCTTACTTCTTGAGTTTTCTGTTGGTTCTCAACTAGAAACGCAGCAAGTAAAGGTTACTT
>JBNMKQ010000288.1:0-2089 GCA_050874425.1 Alloprevotella sp. | reverse complement strand
GTCGGGACGAATGGCTCCAGACTCTTTGTAATAGGTAAAGAGATCGCGTACGTCCTCAGTTGAGAAACCGAGCATTTGGTTAAACTCGGGTTTGGTAGAGATGTGCCACCCAATGTTGAAACCACTCGTTACGTCGTCGAGTGTAACGGGACTTACGCCCGTAATAAAGATGCGTTCGAACGAACCCTTAAACTTCTTAAAGATGTCGCGATAAAAGCCTTCGGCATGGGTAATACTCCAATACACGTCCTCTCCTTGTTCGTTGAGCACGGTGTTGGTAAAGTTGTCATACTCATCGATGATGAGGTAGAGCGGGTATTCGTGCTTTTTCGATTCGTCGTTGATGAGGGTAAGTTTTTCGACTGCTGTTGCAGCACTTCTTACTCGATTGACAAAGTCGTCGGTGTAATAGTCTTGATATATATCTACGAAACTGTCAAAAACAACACGACAATAACTATCAAAGTTCTCTTCCAATTTCTCAATCTTTCCTCCTACCTGTGAGAAGTCGAGATGCAGCACTTGGTAGCGTCCTTGATTGGGGGTGGGGTGTTGGCCAATCCACAGTTTCCCAAACCACTGCTCAAATCTATCTTTTGTGCGGCAGTCGTAGTAGGCGTGGAGCATTCCTAAGAAGAGGCTTTTGCCAAAGCGACGTGGACGTATAAAGAAGAGGTTGCATGCCTCGTCCTCAAGCATGGGAATGTACATGGTTTTGTCCACATAATATATGTTCTGCTCAACGATGGTGACGAAATTCGATACACCATAGGGCAACTTTTTCGCAGTTTGATAGCTCATAATGGGATTGTTTTGTTGCAAATGTACAATATTAAATTAATGTGCAAATGCTTAGTTAATGTGTAAATGTGGGAATAATATAATGTTTTATAACTGCGCGTACAAAGGCGACAATTTGCACATTTGCACATTCTCACATTTGCACATTTCCCAAGCATTTGCACATTCACAAAGCATTTGCACATTCTCACATTTGCACATTTGCACATTAACAACTAATCACTTCTTCCATTCGGAGTAGTTGGTGTCGGTCAAACTGCATGATGATTTTGTGCAGTTGCGTGCCTTGGCGCAAGGCCTCAACGCGAGGCGCTTGGGCGTAAGCGTTGATTTGTGTAATGGCCTCGTCCCATTGCTTTTGTGCGGTGGCTTCAGTGTCGCCTTTATGCAGCATCTTAAGTTCGAGGATGTAACTATGCTTAGTAGCGTAATGCGTCAAGTCGGGTAGGAGGAAGAAGTCGCAGAAACCGTGGTTCAACTCCAATTCAGGTGCGGTGTAGTAATAAGGGTTGAGGTTGAGATAAGCCATAAAGAAACCTTGCAGGTTGCGTTCTGCCTCAATGCCGTCGCGCACGGACGACACTTTGGCGTAAGCATCGGCCATGAATTGTAGTCCTTCGTGCCACTTGCCGTCATAGGCCATGTCGTAATAATAGTCGGTGAGCAGTTCAGTGTCAACGTATGCCTTCTCTTCAAACATCTCTTGCAGATAGCCATAGTACTGCTTGCGCACGTTGTTGTTGGGAATGGCCATTAAGAGTTTGGCTCCTCGGGTGTTCTTAATGGTGAGCATGCCGTAGTAGAACAAGAGGCTTGGAAAGATTTTAGGGTCGGTGATTTGGTGTGCGGGGAAAGTCTCGTAGAGATTGCAAGCGATCTCTCCCGTTTCAGCAATGGTACGAATTACGCCTTTGCGGTCGCCGTCTAACTTATCAAGTTGTATGAGGCGCTTCATCTTGTTGTAGTCCGTCTTGGTGTTCGGGTCGATCATCTCCTCTGGGCCTTCGCCACGGCTAATGTAGTTGCGTAGGTAGTAGATAACCATGTCGCAGTTAAATACGCGGCTTTGCGTGTGAAGCGCATCTTTGGCAAAACAGTAATTGTCGTACCAAGGCTTCATCTCGTTAATTACGGCCTCAATGTCGCAGTCGGGACGAATGGCTCCAGACTCTTTGTAATAGGTAAAGAGATCGCGTACGTCCTCAGTTGAGAAACCGAGCATTTGGTTAAACTCGGGTTTGGTAGAGATGTGCCACCCAATGTTGAAACCACTCGTTACGTCGTCGAG
>JBNMKQ010000287.1:0-2169 GCA_050874425.1 Alloprevotella sp. | reverse complement strand
TCGCCTTGCACTATCTTTGCATAAGATAGGCTTCGGCTCAGCATAACGTTCAAGCAAGCTTGACGTTCTGCATTCGCCTTGCACTATCTTTGCAAAATAAGAGGAAAGGGATTGAATTATATTCGTTATTATATTTTTTACAGCTAACCAACAACACTCAATATGAAAAAGATACTCTTTGCACTTCTTCTGCTCATCGTAGGAGTAAACACAGCCCAGGCTCAATTCGCTAAGGGCACAAAATATGTAGGTGCTTCATTGTCTGGACTCGGACTATCTTATAGTAGCGATCAAAAGTTTCGCTTTGGCTTAGATGCCACTGCAGGCTACTTTATGGGCGATTGCTTTATGTTACGCGGTACGTTGACATACGATCATACGAAACAAATCGACGATGTCTCAATCGGTGCAGGCGTTAGATACTACTTCGACCTATGTGGCGTTTATTTGGGGGCTGGTGCTGACTATGTACACTATACCCCCTCTGACAATGATGTGCAAATTCCCTTAGAAGTGGGGTATGCCTTCTTCGTTAATCGCTACATCACTATCGAGCCTTCTATTTATTATAAGATGTCGCTCGACTCTTTTTCTAAAAAGAGCACCGTGGGCGCACGCATTGGATTGGGTTTCTACTTTTAAGGTATAAAGGAAGGACATAAGTAAAATGACAGATATTTCAACATTAGGTGAATTTGGGCTGATTGACCGCATGACTGAAGGACTTGAACTTCGAAATGCTTCGACACTGCGTGGCGTGGGTGATGATTGCGCCGTACTGCAATATAGCTCTGATGCTGCCGACCCTCGACGCCTCTTGGTCACGACAGATATGCTCATGGAGGGCATTCACTTCGATCTCACCTACACGCCTCTCAAGCACTTGGGTTACAAAGCGGCTATGGTTAACCTCTCGGATGTGTATGCCATGAATGGTACACCCCGTCAACTCTTAGTAAGCATCGCCGTGGGGCGACGCTTTAAGGTAGAACATCTTGACGAACTTTATGCAGGCATTCGATTAGCTTGCGAGCGTCACGGAGTGGACATTGTAGGGGGCGACACGACGACCTCGCTTACGGGACTGGCCATTAGTATTACTTGCATTGGCGAGGCACAAGCGGAGGAGATTGTTTACCGTTCGGGAGCAAAAGATACAGACCTTATCTGTGTGAGCGGCAACTTGGGAGCTGCCTATATGGGCCTACAACTCATGGAACGCGAGAAGCGCATCTTTGAATCGCAAAAGTCGAACCCAGAGACTGCTGCACAACCAGATTTCTCTGGACGCGAATATCTCATCGAGCGATTACTCAAACCTGAGGCGCGTCGCGACATTATCCAGCGCCTCCGTGAGGCGGGCATTCGCCCCACATCGATGATGGACATTAGCGACGGACTATCGTCTGAGGCTATGCACATCTGCAAACAAAGCCATACGGGCTGCCGCATCTATGAAGAGCGCATTCCTATCGACTACCAAACGGCCGTCACGGCAGAGGAATTTAACATGAACGTCTACACGGCCGCGCTCAATGGAGGTGAGGACTATGAGTTGCTCTTCACCGTTCCGCTGACCGACCACGAAAAGGTGGAACAATTGGACGACATCAAGGTGATTGGCCACATCACGCGTCCCGAACTGGGCGCAAAGCTTATCACACGCGACGGCAATGAGTTCGACCTCAAGGCACAAGGGTGGAACCCGATGCAATAAAGATAAAACTTTGGCATTATGATAAACCAAACACCACGACTTTACCCTTTGGGTATTCAGACTTTCTCTGAAATAAGAGAGAGAAATTTGCTATATCTTGACAAAACGGAATATATTTACCGCATGACACATGGATCTGCACCTTATATATTCCTTAGCCGTCCGCGTCGCTTTGGTAAATCATTATTGGTGTCAACTTTAAAAAGCTACTTCGAAGGTAAGAAAGAACTCTTTGAAGGTCTTGCTATCGAAAAGTTAGAAAAAGAGTGGACTGCCTACCCTGTATTGCACTTCAGCATGGCTGGGGGAAAGCATATGGAGAAGGAGGCCCTTGAAAGATTTTTAAGTCAACGTCTTAAAGAACAAGAAGATAAATTTGGCATCAAAGCATCTTCTACCGATTCGAACGATCGTCTTACGGCCCTCATTCAAGCCGCCTACCAGCAAACAGG
>JBNMKQ010000286.1:0-2198 GCA_050874425.1 Alloprevotella sp. | reverse complement strand
TGTTGGTTATCAACTAGAAACGCAGCAAGTAAAGGTTACTTATTCCCCCTCCCCTGTGGGGGAGGGGGTTAGGGGGAGAGGCCGCATCAAATTGCAGTTTATATTTTTACGTCTCCAAAGAACCGCTTAAAGATCGTGCTGTTGCAAACGATATTCGGCTAACTTTTCGTACTTCGTGCCAGGACGGCCATAGTTGGCATAAGGATAGATGCTGATGCCTCCACGAGGAGTAAAGAGTCCTGTCACTTCTATGTACTTTGGGTTCATGAGCTTGATGAGATCTTTCATAATGATGTTGACACAGTCTTCATGAAAGTCACCATGATTGCGAAAACTGAAAAGATAAAGTTTAAGACTTTTGCTCTCTACCATTAAAGTGTCGGGCAAGTAAGCTATGCGAATTTCAGCAAAGTCGGGCTGACCAGTAATTGGACAGAGACTCGTGAACTCAGGGCAGTTGAAACGTACCCAATAGTCGTTGCCAGGGTGTTTGTTGACAAAGGTTTCAAGCACCTCAGGAGCATAGTCGCTCTTGTATTCTGTCTTGCGACCTAAAGCATTTAATTGTAAGTCGTCACGCATATATATTCTTTATTTCTCGTTTTTGATTTTTAAATATTCTTCTAAGCCCTCACGACGCAGTTTGCAAGCTGGACAATGCCCACAACCGTCGCCCACTATGCCATTGTAACAAGTGAGAGTGCGATAGCGCACTAAGTCAAGCACACCTAATTCATCGGCCAAAGCCCAAGTCTCGCACTTATCAATCCACATCAAAGGAGTGTGAATTACGAATTGCTCTTCCATAGCGAGGTTGAGCGTTACGTTAAGCGAACGTATAAAGGAGTCGCGACAGTCAGGATAGCCTGAGAAGTCTGTTTGCGAAACACCCGTTACGATATGACGAATACCACGCTCACGCGCATAAACGGCAGCGATGCTCAAGAAGAAAAGGTTGCGTCCAGGTACAAACGTGTTAGGAGGGCCATCGGCGGGCTTTACTTGATCCATAACGATACTGGAGTCGGTGAGAGAGTTATGTGCCAACGAACTAATAAAGCTTACGTCCATTTGGTCGAAGTGTACACCAGCCTCCTGTGCTATTTGCCGTGCTATCTCAACTTCATGTGCATGTTTTTGACCGTATACAAAGCTAAGTGCGTAAACTTCCTTAAAGTGCTTTTTGGCCCAAAACAAGCAGGTGGTAGAATCTTGTCCGCCACTAAATACGACCAAGGCCTTTTCGTGAATAAGGCCACTGTCAACGGGCAGATTATGTTGATGTATTGCGCTCATGTTATATATGAATATTTTAAATATCAAAGATTTTCAACACGTTATAGGAAATGTTTTCGTCATATACGTCCTCCCCTTCATAACTTTTAAGACGGCGTACAACGCGAATGGTAATGGGGAGTACGATGATTTCGTATAGTGTCTTTAACACCACTTGATTAATCATCAATAGGGGCATAACTGACCAAGGCACAACCCCACCCAATGCTAAAGGAAAGAAGATGAGAGAATCTCCCGTTTCACCAACCAACGTAGACATAATGGCTCGATAAGAGAAGTGGCGGCCTCCGTTTGACTTGAGCTTCATCACACTCATTACATAGGCATTTAAGAAAGAACCTACCAAAAAGGCTAAGAACGAAGCAGCGCAGATACGCGGTGCTAAGCCAAAGATAGCGTGGAAGCCTTCTTGCCCCGTCCAATAAGAAGCTCCCGGCAGTACGTCGGCTACGAAACCGAAGATAACGAACAGGAAGTTCATAAAAAAGCCCAACCAAATGATTAAGCGCGCACGGCGATAGCCCCACACCTCTACCATACAATCGTTGATGATGTAAGAGACGGGAAATACTATGAGTCCGGCAGTTAACTCAAGCGGACCGATACAGATTTGCTTCGTTTCGAGCAAATTGGCCGCTATTAAACACACACAAAAGAGTACACCCAACATCATGTAGGTGACACTCACCACAGGTCGACGCTTCGCCCCTGTGGTTGAAGAACATAATTTATTATTTATCATATATCTTGTTTTTTACGAGGTTTACCAAGCACTCGGAGTTGTTCTCATCAGAATAACTCATTTTTCAGTGTGCAAAGATAGTACAAGGCGAGCGCAATGCAAAATGAAAGTCAAAAAACTTTCATTTTCATTGCCGAGCCGCAGCCTATCTTATCTAAAG
>JBNMKQ010000285.1:0-2227 GCA_050874425.1 Alloprevotella sp. | reverse complement strand
TATTCCCCCTCCCCCACAGGGGAGGGGGAATAAGTAACCTTTACTTGCTGCGTTTCTAGTTGAAAACCAACAGAAAATTCAAGAAGTAAGAGTGACTTATTCCCCCTCCCCTGTGGGGGAGGGGGTTAGGGGGAGAGGCCGCATCAAATTGTAGTTTATCAAAATTTCAAACTAGAGCATATATAATCAAATAGGGGCGACGTTATAAATCCGAATTTTTAGCACGCTCCTTTTTAATACGACAAAAAAAGAGAAACGTTTTGTTTTTACCACGAATATGGTGTAACTTTGCCATTCGAAAAAGGTAAAACAAATATATATACAAATACAATCATGGCAAAGAAAGCTCTTCTTATGATTCTTGATGGTTGGGGCATCGGTAAGCACAACCACGGCGACGTTATTTATCAGGCTCCGACTCCTTTTATGGACCACCTGAATGAGACTTATCCTCATTCACAATTGCTCACTTGTGGCGAAAACGTAGGTTTGCCCGACGGACAAATGGGTAACTCTGAAGTAGGTCACCTCAATATAGGTGCAGGCCGCATTGTTTATCAAGACTTGGTAAAAATCAATCGTGCGTGTGCTGATGGTTCTATCCTTCAAAATCCTGAGATTGTATCAGCTTATGAATATGCAAAGAAGAACGGCAAGGGACTTCACCTCATGGGTTTGACCTCAACAGGTGGTGTACACTCTTCGCTCGATCACCTTTTCAAACTCATCGAGATAGCAAAGGAATACGGTGTAGCTGACAATACTTACGTTCACTGCTTTATGGACGGTCGTGACACTGACCCCAAGAGCGGTAAGGGCTTTATCAGCCAGTTGCAAGGAGTATGCGATGAGAATGGCGCACACATTGCAAGCATCATTGGTCGCTTCTACGCAATGGATCGTGATAAGCGTTGGAACCGCGTAAAGATTGCTTACGATCAGTTGGTTGAAGGCAAGGGACGCCAAGTAACCGATATGGTAGAAGGTGTACAAAGCTGTTACGATACAGACTCTGAGGAGCACAAGAATACGGACGAGTTTATGGAACCCCTCGTTAACGCTAATGTTGACGGCCGTATTAAGGAAGGCGATGTAGTCATCTTCTTCAACTATCGTAACGACCGTGCAAAGGAACTTACCATTGTGCTTACACAACAAGATATGCCTGAAGAGGGTATGCATACTATTCCTGGTTTGCAATACTACTGCATGACTCCTTATGATGCTTCATTTAAGGGGGTTCACATTCTCTTCCCGAAGGAGAATGTACAAAACACGTTAGGTGAATACCTCGCAAGCAAGGGCTTGAAGCAACTTCACACGGCTGAGACTGAGAAGTACGCTCACGTAACGTTCTTCTTCAATGGTGGTCGCGAAACTCCTTACGAAGGTGAAGACCGCATCTTGGTAGCTTCTCCTAAAGTCGCTACTTATGACCTCAAACCTGAAATGTCAGCTTACGAAGTGAAGGACAAACTCGTTGCTGCTATTAAGGAGAATAAGTATGACTTCATCGTAGTAAACTTCGCTAATGGCGACATGGTAGGCCACACTGGCGTTTACGAAGCTATCGAAAAGGCTGTCGTAGCCGTAGATGCTTGCGTAAAGGACGTTGTCACTGCTGCTAACGAGGTAGGTTACGAAACAGTAATCATTGCTGACCACGGTAATGCTGATAACGCTGAAAATGAAGACGGCACTCCCAACACGGCTCACTCTCTCAACCCCGTTCCTTTCATTTACGTGACTGAGAACAAACAGGCTAAGGTAAAGGACGGTGTGTTGGCCGACGTTGCTCCTTCTATCCTTCACATTATGGGATTGGAACAACCTGCCGATATGACGGGTACTGACCTTATCGAAGACTAAAACGCGCCTTAAGGATATAAACTTGGTTTATTAGCTTTTATAATGTAAGCCCGCTTCTGTCGTTAGACGGAAGTGGGCTTTTAACATGAATAGACATTAATGCATGGCTAACGAAATAATTGATGAAATAAATAATGGCTCTATAACGGATCATGTGGGTAATATTGCGTTTAATAATAGATACAAATGCAATTTGTCGAACAGAACAAAAAAGATTAATGAATCGATTAACGAAAAAGATTAATGGAAAGATTAATGATAGATTAATGAGACATTAATGTTAACATAAGCGCGTAGCGCAAAACCCTTTACGTTACGCGCTTCGCGCTTAGTTTTAAACATTAGTGTCTCATTAATC
>JBNMKQ010000284.1:0-2256 GCA_050874425.1 Alloprevotella sp. | reverse complement strand
CATTAATGTTTCATTAATCTATCATTAATCTTTTTCATTAATCTTTTCGTTAATCTTTTCGTTAATCTTTTCGTTAATCTTTTCGTTAATCTTTTTCATTAATCTTTTCGTTAATCTTTTTCATTAATCTTTTTCATTAATCTTTTTTGTTCTGTTTGACAAATTGCAGTTTGTATATGTTATTAAACGCAATATTACCTACATGATTCGTTATAGAACCCAATTTGTTATAGATCCCAAAAGGCTACCCTCGCCAAGTCATTCGCTTGGCGAGGGTAGCCTTTTTTCGTTGGATAAGATAGGCTGCGGCTCAGCATAACGTTCAAGCAAGCTTGACGTTCTGCATTCGCCTTGCACTATCTCTGAAAGAGAGAGGAGAATATTACAACACCTTATCGTAAACGGGAGGGGTCGTTACACCATGCTTTACAAAAGTAGCTGCGATGAAAGCTTGTTGCTCAGGATTAATAGGTTTCTCACCATTCTTGAGGTGATAATAGAGGCCCTTACCAAAGTGAGCCAATAAGTCTTGCTTAATAGCTGAGGCTACTGAAGTGTTTACTTCGTCATAAATGTTGGTCATGCCTTGGGCCAAGCCCTCATGCGTCTTACTTGTGTTGTTAGTATTCATTTTAAGTTTTGTTGTTTTCTGTGTTTACTTTCCGACAGATTTGTGTCGTAACGGATTGCGAAAGTAATAAAAACTTTTGAGTTGTGGTAAGGCTACCTCAAATTAATTACTTCGCTCCAAACTTTTTGATTAAGAAACTGGGGGTCATGCGTAGGAAGATGCCTGCTGCAAAGTCGGTGGTCGAAGAGGGCTTTGTATAAACATTTTCTGCCCGATTGTGAATGCCTCGTTGCCAATGTTGGTCGGCATCGATTTGTACCCCCCACGAGAAGCCACGCCCCAATGATTGGGCATACTCTAAGTGGGCAAAGGCCATGTGAGGACGGTCAATGGTGGTGTTGCTCTTACTATTGCTCACCGCGCCAAACAGTGGACTGCCATACACGGAGATGAAACGATGCGCTTGCCAATAGCCTACTGTTAGACCAAAGAGCCAAATACGTGCTTCAGCCTTTGCCATAAGGCCGTAGCCACTATCGAAGGGCAGGTCGGTGCCCTTTTGCTGACTAAAGTACGTAGCCGTTACTTCACCTCCCAACGTAATGGGCACTCGTGTCCGTAATGGGGCCTTCAGTCCTGCTCCCGCTGCTGCATTGAGCCATGTCTTTACACCACGATTGGGTGCTGAGGGATTAATTTCGCCCCCACGATGGTGCATCAACAACTGGAGAGGTAAGTACCACTGCACACGTGCAGCAGAGCGTGAGGGGAGAAAACGAGTCGAGAGACCAAAAGTAAAGCGCTCTTGTTCGTCATCGTCCTTAAAGATAAAGTTCTGCCAATTCACCCACGCATCAAAATTCAACCAATGGTTGCGCCACAATACTTGCAATCCCGTCTCGGGGTCGGCGGTGAGGTTCATTTCGGGATTATAAAGCGGCTCTACTAAGCCATGAGCCGAACGCCCATAGAGGGAACCGAGCACAACGTTTACGTGTGGATCAATTTGTAAATTGGCTCTAAACACGGGGGTACAGTGAAAAGCCTTTGAAGTGCCCTGCGACTCAGCTTCAGCTAAACTGGTGTAGTTGGCATTAGGATAGGTATTGGCCCCCCAATAGTGGAGCATATAAGCTCCGACCTCCATGCGTAAGTTGCGCAAGGGCTGATAGCTGACAGTGGGCATGAGCCACATACCTGGGAGTGTGTAACCTCGCGTCACGTCAGCACTGTTGTATTCATTGTCGCGAAAGAAGGCAAGTGCGTCAATGCTCACACGCAGCTCGCCTTTCGCCTCGGGGTGTACGCGCGCACTGTCGGCAATGAACACCAGGGAGTCAATCTGTGCGCTTACACGTGGTGTGCTCAATAGCGCACAACATATAATAAGGAGAGAATGTAATCGTAATTTCATTTATTTGAGCTCTTTTTACAAATTGCAAAAGTACGATAATTATGGCTCTATAACGAATTATGTGGGTAATATTGCGTTTAATGATATGTACAAACTGCAATTTGATGCGGCCTCTCCCCCTAACCCCCTCCCCCACTGGGGAGGGGGAATAAGTAACCTTTACTTGCTGCGTTTCTAGTTGAAAACCAACAGAAAACTCAAGAAGTAAGAGTGACTTATTCCCCCTCCCCTGTGGGGGAGGGGGTTAGGGGGAGAGGCCCAATTGCAGTTT
>JBNMKQ010000283.1:0-2257 GCA_050874425.1 Alloprevotella sp. | reverse complement strand
GGAGTAGGGGGTGAGGCCCAATTGCAGTTTATCATTGACATTAAAGCACAATATTCATCCGCAATTCGTTACCAAACCTCTAAAAATTTAAGAAAAGCGTCTGCATACTTGCGTATATTGCACATTTGTAGTAATTTTGCGCACGAAATTAATAAGAAAGTCAGTGGTATGGCACGTTCCATCGCCGCTGCAAACTACTTAACGAATTATGACTCACAACTTACTGAAAGGCAAGCGCGGCATTATCTTTGGTGCGCTTAACGAAGACTCTATCGCTTGGAAGGTGGCAGTAAAGGCTGCTGAAGAAGGCGCACAAATTACACTTAGCAATACAGCAATGGCCCTCCGCATGGGCACACTCGATAAGTTGGCTGAACAGATTGGTGCAACCATTATTCCTGCCGACGCAACCAATGTAGACGAACTCACTAACGTATTCCAGAAGAGTATGGAAGTGTTGGGTGGCAAGATTGATTTCGTGCTCCACTCAATTGGTATGAGTCCCAACGTGCGTAAGCATCGCACTTATGACGACTTAGACTACGGCTACTTACAAAAGACGCTCGACATCTCTGCTATCTCATTCCATAAGATGTTGCAGAGTGCTAAGAAGTTAGATGCTATTGCAGAGTATGGCTCTGTTGTAGCCCTCACTTATGTGGCTTCACAGCGTACTTTCTATGGCTATAGCGATATGGCCGATGCTAAGAGCATGCTCGAAAGTATTGCACGCTCATTTGGCTACATCTATGGTCGTGAAAAGCACGTCCGCATCAATACGATATCTCAAAGTCCTACGGCAACGACTGCAGGTAAGGGTATTAAGGAGATTGACAATATGATGGACTTTGCAGACAAGATGTCTCCCCTTGGCAATGCCAGTGCTGAAGACTGCGCAGACTACTGCGTAATGATGTTCTCTGACTTCACACGTAAGGTGACGATGCAGAACCTCTTCCACGACGGTGGCTTTTCATCAATGGGTATGAGCCTTCGCGCCATGAACCAGTATGCAAAGGATATGAAACCCTTCGAGGACGAAAATGGTAAGGTAATCTACGGATAATGTGCGTAGCGTTTATCCGTACTTTTTAAAACAATAAACTTTCATATTTGCTGCACTTGGCATTCGTAACCGTTTGTCGAGTGCAGCATTTTTTTGTACTTTTGCGTTACAAATAATATCGTTATAAAATATGGGATTTTTTTCATCAATATTCGGCTCATCGTCATCGGCGGCCGAAAAGAGTACAGATAGTAAATACACAACCTTGTGTGACGACGGGGTGCGCGCCATGCAAATGGGAGAATTTCCCTATGCAGAGAAGTGCTTAACGGCTGCGTTGGAACTGAAACGTGAACTGAAAACGGTAGGTTTCTTGGCAGAGGTATACCTTCGTATGCGTGATAATGAAAAGGCTTTACCGCTATTGCAAGAGATTTCTGCCTCTGAGGCTGATACGTTGGAGGTAGATTTGCTCTTGGCACAAACCCAAGGCCAGTTGAGTCAATTTGAGGAAGAGCGTGCCACTTGTGCTAAGATACTTCAACAACATAGTGACGAGGCACGTGCACTTTATTTAGCTGCAGAGGCGGACCATGGTTTGCGCGACGACTTTATGGCCATAGCTCACTTAACACAGTGCTTAGCTTTGCGCGAGGATTATGTGGAAGCGCAATATCTGCGTGCAGAGGTGCTGAAGGGTATGGGGCAATGGAACGAAGTGTTGGCAGATGCCGAGGCTTTGGTAAAGGCTGACGGAGAAAACGAGAAGTTCCTTTTGTTGCGTGCCGAGGCTTATGTGGCTTTGGCAAAGGTAGATGAGGCTGTGGCCGACTTAAAGGCGGTGCAGTCGTTAAATCCCTTTAGTGATGAGGCTGTACTGCGTTTGGGGAGCATTTATGAACAGACCTCGCAGTTGGACAAGGCTTTGGCTTTATATGACGAAGCGATTGAGTTGCGTCCTGACTTTGCAGCGGCTTACAAGGCGCGTGGTGGTGTAAAAAATCACTTAAAGGATGCTGCTGGTGCTGCTGAGGACTTAAAGCGTTCTCTCGAATTGGCACCAGAAAAGGGAAAGGACTTAGACGGTGAGTACACCAATATTGAAAACGAAATGAATGATCGCTATAAGCGCATAAATCCGTATCAGTTTTAAAAGATAGATAAACAGACTCTATAACGAATTGTGTGGGTAAACTGCAATTTGGAAGCCTCTCCCCCTACCCCCATCCCCGACCAGGGAGGGGGTAGGGG
>JBNMKQ010000282.1:0-2275 GCA_050874425.1 Alloprevotella sp. | reverse complement strand
ATATATAAGTGGTTAAAAATCAAAACTTTAGTCTCTCACGGATTTCACGGAGACACGGATTTCTTTACGTTTTTTTTACACGGATGTTTTCGGATTTCACTGGTGAACTATTCGTTCACAGAGTTACCTTTTTTTCTTGAGTTTGCAACATTAGGACGCGCGTGCTGGAATTATCGTGCAAGGCGAATGCAATCGAGCGTTAGCTTGAATTGCTGAGCCGCAGCCCATTTTTTCAGAGTAAAAAATACACTTCCGATAGGGCACAAATCAACGCGCCAGAATTTTTAGAACACCCCATAAATAGGATATTGCGCCCCACGCAATATCCTATTTTTTTAGGATTGAAATAACAAAATCATTCATTTACTTCTCATTTTGTAAAACAAACCGTACCTTTGTTTTACAAACTGTAAATAACAAACACTATTTTATGAAAAACCTTTACACGCTCATGGCCACCGCCTTGTTGGCCACCACAGCTACGGCTGCTACTCCCGTGCGCAAAACCATTCATCGCACGACACCCAAAGTAACGACTCCTGCTACACGCTCTCTCTATAAAGCTCATGCCTTATCGAGCGACAATGTCTACACCCCCACGGTCGACACACTCATTGCCAACCAACCTGTGGGCAAACTCCACGCCAACCAATACCGCTCGGGCGTGAGCTTTGTCAATAGCATGGGCTATGTAGAACAAAATGTCGCACGCGACGGCATTGTGAGCCACGTAGTAGAGGCTGAAGACGGCAAGACGGTCTACATCTACAATCCGCTCTGCGCTTTCTCTACAAAAGCTTGGATTAAGGGTACACGCACCGTGGGCGACACGATTGAAGTGAAATTGCCGCAATACCTTACGCACTACGACAACCCCGAAATGGGCGACGACTCCTTCCTCTTCAAAATGCATCCCGTCAAGAACGACGACGACCAACTCACCTTCGTACCCGACGACGACCAAACCGTCAAGTTTACGTGGCGCAACGATACACTCGCCTTTGTTAATACGACAGCTGATAGCCGCATTCTCGGTATGGCCACTACCGCTGGCGAATGGGGCGGCTTTGGCGACTACGTATGGCAGCAAACTTCATTCGACGCTACGCCCATTCTGCCCTCTTCTACGGAAGGGAAGCATAAGTATGCAATGGAATACGTGGAGTCGGGCCAATTGTATGGCCGTGTGAAAGACGCTTTGTTTGAAGGCAATAAGGTATACATTCAAGGCATGGACCCCGCACTGCCAGAGGCCTGGATTGTAGGTGAGATTAACGGCACAGAAGCTGTATTTAAAGGTCACCAATACTTAGGCATTGACCCTAAGAGCGAAACGTTCCGTTTCTTCGAACCTGCTGCGGTCGACCGCGTAGACTTTGGCGAAGGCGAAGACGACTACTACCTTGAGGTCACGGGATTGGCTGACGAGATGACGTTCACCTACAATGCCGATACCCAATCTCTCTCATCGATAGATGTCATGCTTATCAACCAAGGCAAGAATGCGCTGAACGAGCTTTATACTTACGAAGAACCTGACTTCTCTCCCTGGCAAGAGGAGGCTATCCAGCCCGAAGCCGTTACCGAACTTGCTTACGCGCCTTACGACGAATCAGCTGGCTACGGCCTCATCAGCTTCATTCCTTACGAATACGCTTATAATGAGGAGACGGAGGAGTACGACCGCTTGCTCGACACACGTAATATGTACTACAACATCTACCTCGACGGGCAGCTCTACGCCTTCACGCCCGACCAATACTTTGGCCTTGACAAGGTGATGACGGACATTCCCTTCGACTATTCTGACCAACTCGACTTCGTTATCTATGGAGGTCAATACAATATCATGACGCACTTTACGAACGAGGTGAAGTACATCGGCGTACAGGTAGTCTACAACGTAGCGGGTCAGCAACTCAAGTCTGACATGGCCTACATCGGTGGCGACGGCAACGAAATCGACCCCGACGATATTCAGGGCATCAATCAGACTACTATCTCTCTCGACAAGGCCAACAACGTACTCTACGACCTCACAGGCCGCCGTGTGGTTCGTCCCGTCAAGGGCGGTATCTACATCAACCGTGCTGGCAAGAAATTCGTGAAGTAATAGGGTATCATCGCGAGCGAACTTCTTGAGGCTCTATAACGAATCGTGAGGGCAATATTGCAGTTTAACAACAGATACAAACTGCAATTTGTCGGTCCTACGTAACGCGTGTTTTTCTTTGACATTATCGGCTGCGGCTCAGCAATTCAAGCAAGCTTGATT
>JBNMKQ010000281.1:0-2281 GCA_050874425.1 Alloprevotella sp. | reverse complement strand
TCTTTCCATTAATCTTTTTCATTAATCTATCATTAATCTTTCCATTAATCTTTTCATTAATCTTTTTCGTTAATCTTTTCCATTAATCTTTTCGTTAATCTTTTTCATTAATCTTTTTCATTAATCTTTTTCATTAATCTTTTTCGTTAATCTTTTCCATTAATCTTTCCATTAATCTTTTTCATTAATCTTTTTCATTAATCTTTTCCATTAATCTTTTCATTAATCTTTTCATTAATCTTTTCATTAATCTTTTCATTAATCTTTCCATTAATCTTTTCATTAATCTATCATTAATCTTTTTCGTTAATCTTTCCATTAATCTTTTAAGTCGCGTTGCTGCAATGGTTTAGCTGATAGATATAAAGAGGGGCAGGCTCTTGGTCTGCGGAGTAGTGTTATACGCTCTATATGTAATAGGCGTTTTACTACTTCGTAGGCCAAGAGCCTGCCCTCCGTTTAGTTGGGTGTTGGGAGTATGTTATCTTCCGAGCCAAGCCTCAGGGTTGAGACGGGCCGTTTCCTTACGGAGTTGGAAGTGGAGTGTGGCATTGCCTGAGGCATCGGTGGCAATGGTGCCAATCGTCTGGCGCGCGTCAACGTTTTGGCCACGGCGCACGGCTGTAGAGGAGAGGTTGCAATAGACAGACATGTAACTGCCGTGACGCACGATGACGTTGTACATGCCGCCGTAGGTGAAGATGGCAGTCACTTCGCCACGGAATACGGCACGTGCTTGTGCTCCTGCAGCTCCCGTGATGTTGATGCCCTTACTGTCGAGTTGTACGCCATTGAGGCCTGCTACGTTGTATGCTCCATAGTGGCGTGTGATGCTATAGCCCCCTGTGATAGGCATGGGGAGTCGGCCACGGCTGGCTGCGAATGAGGTGCTGAGCGCGCGGTCGGCATTCTCCTCTATCGTAACGGAGGGGGCAGTGGCGGGTTCGGGCGTGTAAGCGGCCACGTTGCGGTTGCGCTTAGTGGCAGACTTCGTAGTGGACTTAGTTGTGGCCGTAGACTTTGAGCTTTTCGTATTGGCCTTTGCTGCCGTGGCACGACGTGCAGCCGCCGCATTTCGTTCGCGTTCGGCCTTCTCACGTGCAGCCTTCTCGCGTGCAGCTTGTTCGCGTGCAGCTTGTTCGCGTTGTGCTTTGGCTTTCGCTTGTCGAGCGAGTTCAGCCTTGCGGCGTCGTTCGGCTTCTGCCTTGCGGCGTCGTTCGGCGGCAGCGATCTCTTGCTGAATGAGTTGGTCAATGCGTGCATTGAGTTGTTCGGCCTTGCGACGCTGTTGAGCAATAGAGGCTTGCAGCTCTTGTTGACGTTTGTTAAGGTCGTTGATGACCTGCTGTCGTTCTTGTTGTTGGCCTTGTAGTTTGCGCGTTTCGGCTTGTCCCTCGGTGTAGAGGCGGTTCTTCTCGGTCTTAACGCCGAGGAGTTCGTTGCGTTTCGCTTGCACTTGTGCCTCCTTCTGTCGAATGACTTCGGCTTGTGCGCGTTGGTAGCGGCTAAACTGTGTCATGTAGCGTAGGCGGCGATACATCTGACGGAAGTTTTTGGCCGAGAGAATGAATTGCCACTTCGATAGGCTTGACTTATTGCGAAACATATATGACACGGAGCGTTGGTAGCGTCGCTTACACACGGCAAGGTCGGCCTCGAGCAGTCGAAGTTGCTGTTCAAGGCCCGAAATGGTGGTGGACAATTCAGTGAGTTCGGCGTGTATGCCGCTGACGTACTTTTGTTGTCCTTCGATCTGCACATTGATTACTTGCAGGTTGGCCAGTTGAGAGTTGACGTCCTTTTTAGTAGATTTGAGCATCTTCTCTTGCTGGGCAATGTTTTGCTTCAAGGTGGACTGTTGGCGCTGCAAGGAACGTATCTTCTTATTGGTCTGAGCTGGTAGTGTAAGGCTCAGGGCGCTCAGAAGTACGATACAGAGGGTACGAATGGTGAATATATGAAACGACATTTTGTATTGCATCGTGATTGAATGAAACCAACCTTTTCGTTAAGCCAAATGAGCAAAGTGAAACGTGTTTCAACTTTGCCATGGCGAGAAAAGGTGCGCGAAAGCGAACATTTCTTTACATTTGCGAATGTACATACAATATTTGATACTACCAATTTATAAGTGCAAAAAAGTGGGTAAACTGCAATCTGTCGAACACTTGGAGCGACGCGTCCTAACTTGGGGGCGACGCGTCCTCGCGTCGGTATTTGCTTGTCAAGGCTCGAGGCCTTGACAAGCAAATGCTCTTCTATTTAATGCATTGCCATGTTG
>JBNMKQ010000280.1:0-2296 GCA_050874425.1 Alloprevotella sp. | reverse complement strand
TGCGGTGTGTACGGGACTCGAACCCGTGACCCCATGCGTGACAGGCATGTATTCTAACCAGCTGAACTAACACACCAAAGTGTACAAAAGTTAAAAGCTTCAACTCAGCATTAAGAGCGGTGTGTACGGGACTCGAACCCGTGACCCCATGCGTGACAGGCATGTATTCTAACCAGCTGAACTAACACACCAAAGCGCGTGAGTTGCTATGCTTTTTGCTTTTGCGAGTGCAAAGGTACAATTTATTTTATATCTAACAAATATTATTCCTGTTTTTTTTACGCAAAATCGGAAAATGTTTCACATATGGGGTGTTCTAAAAATTCTGGCGCGTTGATTTGTGACCTATCGGAAGTGTATTTTGGAAAGCAAACGAAGGAGCATAGCGGGCTATGTGACTGAGTTTGCTTTCCAAAATACACTTTCGAGAAGGTGCAAATCAACCGACAGAATTAGAACATTCTAAAAACTGAATTTTTAGGACACCCCATACACACAAAAAGGCTCAGCGTACTTCGCTGAGCCTCCTATTAATAGTTCGTAATCTCTCAACCGTCTGCAACATCTACCTTCACAAGCGAATGGCAGACGGCACAAACAGATATCAAGAATGCTTTTACATCATTTCTCAATACCTTTTCTTTCGGTATCCTCCAAGCAGAGAGCATCTCATGGCTAAAAACTATTATTAGCCCAATTTATGTCATATATTTGCCCTCTCTTATCATGCATACTGCATGATTTATTTAGCTTGGCGTTCCTTATACTTTTCAATCTGACGGAGCAGAGAGTCAACGCAGAGGTCAACACCTTCTTCAAACGTGTCGCACACCTTTTCTGCGTGCAAGTCTGTTCCAGGAAGTGAAACGTTCAAAGCCGTTTCCTTATTCTTTGCTGTCTCGGGCTTAACTACTTTAAGCACGAACTCTGCCTTAATTATGTTGTCGCAAGTCTTTTCGAGCTTGCTTGCTTTCTTTTCAATAAATGCGTTCAACTTATCAGTTGCATCAAAGTGGATGGCTTGAATCTTGAGTTCCATAGTAACCTCCTTTTTTGTTTACGCCCTTGGGTGGGCTAGTTCATATTCTTTTTTAAGGTCAGCAAACGATGTATGCGTATACACCTCTGTTGTTGAAATACTTTCATGACCAAGCAATTCTCGAATAGCCTCCAGACTGGCACCATTATTAAGCATTGCCGTGGCAAAGGTGTGGCGCAACACGTGCGGACTCTTTTTCTTCTGCGTAGTAACAAGTGACAGATAACGCTTTACGATTATCCCCACTTGTCGACGATTGATGCGTTGTCGCTTCTGTGTTATAAACATAGGCCCTTCATTACTGCCGTAGAACTGTTGACGAACGAGCAAATATTTCACTAAAGCGTCATACAACTCTAGTCCAAAAGGGACAATGCGCTGCTTATTACGTTTACCCGTCACACGTAGTTCACTGGTTGTAAGTTGGACATCATTTACATCCAACCCTATTAACTCTGCCATACGTACCCCCGTGTGGTAAAAGGTGAGTAGCATCGTTTGATTGCGAACACCCACAAAGTCATTGCCATAATTTACATCATCAAAGAGCCGTTCTACCTCTTGTTCTTTCAAAAACGAGGGAAGAATCTTCTGCGCTTTCGGATTTTGTATGAGTGACATCGGATTATGGTCTACCAGTCCCATTCGGCGCAGGTATTTATAGAAGCTACGTACTGCACTGAGTTCCTTACCCATAGTACGCGCTCCCTCACCTCTCTCCATTTGGGCGGCCAACCATTGGCGCATCACATCGGCATCAATCGTTTGCCAAGAGAGTTGACTATCTAAACTTTTAAAAAATATCTCGACCGACACAAGTGCTTTCTTATAAGTAGCAATAGTAGTGGAAGAGTACCCACGTTCTGCTTCTAAATAAGTCAAGAAATCTTGTTTTAAATCGTTCATTTTCTAAAGTTTCTTTCAACCATGGCACACAAAGCGAATTACTCTCTTTTTAGCTATCTTGGCTTTACAAAAGCGAATATCGGAACTTTTTTTGAATGTGCCAAATTTTGTTGCCCATTTTTTTTGAAATCATCATTTTGTCGGACAGGACAGAAACAAACATTAAGGAACAGATATGGTGCTTAACGCTTTGTTTTGAACATTAATTATCATCAATTGTCTATTAATCATTTCATTCATTTTCTTCGTTAACATTTATCCATATTAGGCTTTCAAACTGCAATTTGATGCGGCCTCTCCCCCTAACCCCCTCCCCCACAGGGGAGGGGGAATAAGTCACTCTTACTTCTT
>JBNMKQ010000279.1:0-2346 GCA_050874425.1 Alloprevotella sp. | reverse complement strand
TTGCAGCTTACCAACAAGCTCCACACCCTCCATCTTGTTGACATTAAATGTGGCTGAGATGGGGCCATCATTGCCTAACCCCGTAGAGTAGACATGCCAACCTGGTTGTATTTTCCCACTGAAAATGATTTCAGCTTCGGCTGTACCGTTGGTCTTCAACTGGCAGGAAAACTTAACAGGGCTAAGCATTTGTGCCTGAGCAATTACCACTACAAAAAGTAATTGCATAGCGATTAACATTCTTTTTATACTCATTTAAATCGTTTTTTATTTGTGTGCAAAGTTACTAATTTTAATTGAAATAGTAACATTTTAATGTGTAAAAATGACGAGTTAATGCGCAGCTTGCAAAAAGAACACACAAAACATACACCCATGACGACAATACTTGATGAGTTTCGGTCATTAAGGTTATTAGGTCATTAAGGATTTTGGACTTTTTCCGCTACGTATATATAATATAAATATGTAAATATCCATATTATATACGTAGATTTTTGCATTTTGGCGAAATCAAAATGACCTTAATGACCATGACCAAATTGACCGCAGCGTTTAGTAAGGCTTCTCATTATAGTGTTACGAAAAAAACAAGTTGAATGTTGACGGGTAACGCTAATAATCAATGTGTTAAGTATATTTTAAAGTTCATTTTGAAGCCTGAGGAAAACAAGAAATTATTAACTCGATTTACAAACACACACACAAACACACACACAAACACACACAAAGCTATGATTAACTATTCTGTTTACATGATGTCAAACCCTATGGACAAGTGCGCAGCTGCCAAGGCTTATGCCAAGGCGCAGGTGAGCAAGGGCACTGAAAGTTCGGAGCCGTGTTCACCGCATTGCAGATTAAGGCCGTCAAGCAGCAGGCTGCATAGCTCGATAATTATATTTACGGAGCTGCACGAAAATAAAATCGAGAGCCACAGGACGTATATTCTCAGGAACAACACTCAGCACTTCGCATTTGGCGAGCTCCCCAGTGCACGCCATCCCCAGTGCCTTCGTTCCATAAGCAACATTCAACACTTAACACTATGAGACTGAAAAACACAAAAAAGCGTTAGCAATCACAACTAACAGATTGCTAACGCCTTATATTATCTTGAGCGAGATACGGGAGTCGAACCCGCCTTTCAGGCTTGGGAAGCCCGCGCACTACCGATGTGCTAATCTCGCAACAAAGACGTGTTACTCGGAGAAAAAGAGTTACTTATCTTTTGTTAAGAAAAGAGCCACGAGCGGGACTCGAACCCGCGACCCACGCATTACGAATGCGTTGCTCTACCAACTGAGCCATCATGGCTTGACTTTTCTTAATTGACTGCAAAGGTAATGAATTATTTTAATTCAATGAAATTGTTTTCGTTCATTAACCTATATTAACTTTGTAGAAAAAGTCAACTCTTCCTTATTTACATTCTTACCTATTACTATCGTCTCACCACCCGTAAGTGTCTGGCTCAACAAAAGCTCGCATACACCATCTTCGATGTAGGTCTGGATGGCACGCTTCAAAGGACGTGCGCCAAACTGAACATCATATCCCTTGGTGGCTACAAACTCTTTTGCCTTGTCGGTGATGCGGATATGATAGCCCATGTCTTCCACACGCTTGAAGAGTGAACAGAGTTCTATGTCTACTATCTGCTTGATGGCATCGAGCCCCAACTGGTCGAAGGTGATAATCTCGTCCAAACGATTGAGGAACTCTGGAGAGAACTGCTTGCTTAAGCTTTTCTGAATAATGCTACGCGCATACTCTTTATCTTTCTCGTCGAGCAGATTGCTATGGGCACTGCCTGCATTAAAACCTACGCCACGACCAAAATCTTTGAGCTGTCGGGTTCCTGCATTGGAGGTCATGATGATGACTGTATTGCGGAAGTCGATGAGGCGACCATTGCCATCAGTGAGACGACCTTCGTCGAGGACTTGTAACAAGAGATTGAAAACCTTCTCATTGGCTTTCTCTATCTCGTCGAGGAGAACGATGGAGTAGGGCTTGCGCCTTACTCGCTCGGTGAGTTGACCGCCCTCTTCGTAGCCTACGTAGCCTGGAGGTGCTCCAACAAGGCGTGAAGTATTGAAGCTCTCGGAGTATTCGCTCATATCGACACGTATCATGGCATCTGCTGAGCCAAACAACTGATCCGCCAACCTCTTTGCCAAATAGGTTCTGCCGACACCTGTAGGACCTAAGAACATGAATGCACCGATGGGGGGTTTGGGGTCTTTGAGCCCGACACGATTGCGCTGAATGGCTTTCACCAGTGTGTCGATGGCCTTGTCTTGTGCAATGACGCTGCCCTTGAGTGCGGATCCCATCTTGCGT
>JBNMKQ010000278.1:0-2397 GCA_050874425.1 Alloprevotella sp. | reverse complement strand
CTCTCCCCCTAGCCCCCTCCCCGGCCGGGGAGGGGGCTAGGGGGAGAGGCCCCAGTTTATCAAAAAACTTACCTATTAAATAACGGCCTTGCCATAAATAATCGTAAATTTGCCCTATGAGAGTAGTAATTCAGCGTGTAAAACACGCTTCTGTCACCATTGACGGACAATTAAAGTCGGCTATCCAACAAGGATACCTTATCCTCTTAGGCATCGAAGAGGCCGACACGCACGACGATGCAGACTGGTTGTGTCGTAAAATAGCAGGACTTCGCGTCTTTGACGATGCAGCCGGAGTAATGAACCGCAGCATTACGGATATTGACGGAGAAGCACTCGTAGTGAGCCAATTCACGCTCATGGCTTCGTATAAGAAGGGCAACCGACCCTCTTATATACGTGCCGCAGGCCACGAACACGCCATTCCACTTTACGAATACTTCTGCCAAGCGCTTAGCACAACGCTCGATAAGGCCGTTCAAACGGGCACTTTCGGTGCTGACATGAAGGTGGAACTCCTCAACGACGGCCCTGTAACTATCTGTATGGACACAAAGAATAAGGAGTAAGGGTTAGGGAGTTAAAAAGTTAGTTCTTTTATCACATTCCCTAAATAAAACAAAAAGGATTAACCGCCTTACAAAAGTAACTTTTTAACCCCATAACCCATTAACCCCATAACCCACTGATCTATGGACCACAAAGACGCATCTTTCACGCTCAACGAGCTACAGGCGCGCGTTGACGAATGGATACACCAATATGGTGTACGTTACTTCAACGAGCTTACCAACATGGCTTGCCTTACCGAAGAAGTGGGCGAATTGGCGCGTGTCATGGCGCGCAAATATGGTGAACAATCCTTCAAAGCGGGCGAAAGTGACGACCCTTCTGAAGAAATGGCGGACATACTTTGGGTACTCGTTTGCTTAGCCAACCAAACGGGCGTTAACCTCGACGAGGCCATGCGACGCAGCTTCGAAAAGAAAACAAAACGCGATGCCACACGGCATTTGAATAATAAAAAACTCCAAGGTTAATGTGCAAATGATTGGTTAATGTGCAAATGCGTGGTCAATGTGCAAATGCTTGGTGAATGTGCAAATGTGAGAATGTGCAAATGTGCAAATTGTTACCTTTGTACGGCCAAGAACTTGCAACACAGCTACAAAAGGCGACCATTTGCACATTTGCACATTCTCACATTTGCACATTAACCAAGCATTTGCACATTAACCAAGCATTTGCACATTCTCACATTTGCACATTTGCACATTAACTAATCATTAGCATATTAACACCTCCATGGAATTAAAAATCAACCGCAACGATGCTCCTCAAGAGAGCAAATACGAACAAGCATTTGAAAAGTTCGATTTGAGTCAAACCGACGAACAAGTAAGCGCTGCTGTGCGTCAACTCGTGGCCGACAACCGCGCCAAATACGACAACGCAGAGGTGCTCAAGCAACTACTCTCTACCGTCGAACTCACTACACTCAAGGTGACCGACTCACAAGAGAGCGTGCTCCGCTTTACTGAAAACGTTAACCGCTTTGCCGACGAACACCCCGAACTCCCCCCTCTCGCCACCATTTGCGTATATCCTAACTTCGCTAAAATCGTGAGCGAAAGCCTCGAAGCCGACGGTGTAAAGGTGGCTTGCGTAGTAGGCGGTTTCCCCTCTTCACAGACCTTTATCGAAATCAAAACGGCTGAAACGGCCCTCGCCGTACACGACGGTGCTGACGAGTGCGACATGGTGCTCAGCGTTGGTACTTTCCAAAGCGGCGACTACGAGACCTGTGCTGACGAGATAGCTGAAATCAAGGCTGCTTGCAACGAAAAGCCTCTCAAGGTTATCCTCGAAACGGGTGCCCTCAAGACGGCTGAAGCCATTAAGAAGGCCTCTATCCTTTCGATGTATGCAGGTGCCGACTTTATTAAGACCTCTACGGGCAAAATAGAGGTCGCTGCAACACTCGAAGCTGCTTACGTGATGTGCAGTGCCATTAAGGAATATCACGCGCTTACAGGCCAATATGTGGGCTTTAAGGCTGCTGGTGGCATCAAGACCACTGCCGAAGCCGTCGACTTCTACACTGTCGTACGTGAACTCTTAGGCGAGGATTACATCAAGCAGGGCCTCTTCCGCATCGGCACGAGCCGCTTGGCCAACCTCTTGGTAAGCGACATCCTCGGTGAGGACGTTAAGCCCTTCTAATGCCTACGAACAGTACTTTGAGTCTTAAACAACCAATAGTTATATTGCAAGAAACGCAAGGGCGTAGCCTGTTTGTATATGCCTTGTGCGTAAGCACAAGGCATAGTATTTATAATAGTATGTCGAAGTATGTAAAAAAGTATGTTATGTTTGTTCTCGCGCTAAGCGACTTTT
>JBNMKQ010000277.1:0-2436 GCA_050874425.1 Alloprevotella sp. | reverse complement strand
GGCCTTTGCTCTACCAACAACAAAAAAGAGAGAACTACCGCTTGGGTAACTCTCTCTCTTTGTGGTGCCACCAGGAATCGAACCGGGGACACAAGGATTTTCAGTCCTTTGCTCTACCAACTGAGCTATGGCACCAAAATGTGCAAATCTTATTTTTAAAAAAGGTGGTGCCACCAGGAATCGAACCGGGGACACAAGGATTTTCAGTCCTTTGCTCTACCAACTGAGCTATGGCACCTTGCTGATTTGCGAGTGCAAAGGTATGACTTTTATTCTGTTCTTCCAAATGAAAAGCTAAATATTTTCAGTAAGAATGTATTTTTTTTGCAATTTTGTGGTTGTCTCGCTAAAAATGTACAACTTTGTAAGAAATCTTAGCCCTAAAAGTAGTTATCCGAAGGGGCGCAAAAGACGTACGAATGACACAAAACGCGAGTTCAATACCGACCCTTAGCATAAAAGAGGCGTTGCATGGTGCTGCACAACACTTTGGCAACGAAATGATGCTTATGGACGACATAAGTTGGAACGAATTGACCCAGACTCCTACTCAGATAGGCTTTCTATTTATAGCACTTTGCACCGAGGGCGAGGCATCGTTTTCGGTGAATGGCAATGTGCAGTATATGAAGAAAGGTGATTTGCTAATCTCGTTTGGCAATCAAGTGTTTGACGAACAACATATTGATGAAAATTTTCATGGCAAGGCTGTTTTGATGTCTCGCACTTTTGCGCAGAACTGCATTGTGGGGCTGAATAAGATGTGGCCCTACCTTATCTATTTGATGGAACACCCTGTGTTGGAGCTCTCCGCAGAGGAACAGTCGTGGATAATAGATTGTTATCACCTTATCAGCCGTCGTCTCAACAAGCGGACGGGGCGTTACATGCGTGAGGCTACAGAATCGTTGGTACGTGCTTTTTATTTTGAGATATGTAATTTGCTCGATGAACGTGTGAAGCCTACATCGCAGTCGCAAACGCAAACGCGTGCTTACACCATCTTCGATCAGTTTATACGTCTCGTTTCGGCTCATTATAAGCACGAACGTAGCGTAGAGTGGTATAGCAGTGAAATGTGTCTTACGCCCAAGCACCTATCGGAGGTGGTCAAGCAGGTGAGCGGCCGTACCGCAGGGCAATGGATAACGACGCTTGTTATCATTGAGATAAAGTCGATGCTTACCAATACATCGCTATCGATAAAGGAGATAACGGACGAGATGAACTTCCCCAATCAAAGTTTCTTAGGTAAGTATTTCAAAAATGTAGAGGGCATCTCGCCTACTGACTTTAGACGTAATATGCCACGTAAGTAGCGTATCAAAATATTGGTTTTGGGGCCTCACCCCTTAGCTTCCTCTCCTTAGAGAGAGGGGGTTAGGGGGTGAGGCTCTATGCGTTGGAATACTCGGTGTGTGTTCTGGAGTAATATTTCTTCTACTTCTTCAATAGGACGTTCGTACACCTCGGCTAATTTGGCGATGACGAGTGGTACGTAGGAAGGTTCGTTGCGTGTGCCGCGATAAGGGGTTGGGGTGAGGTAAGGAGCATCGGTTTCGACCACGATGCGTTCGAGTGGAACGTTGGCACGCAGTACGGCAGGAAGTTTGGACTTCTTAAATGTAACTACGCCTCCGATACCTAATACAAAGCCAGGGAAGGTTTGTAACAACTCGCGTGCCTCCTCATCGGTGCCGCCAAAGCAATGGAAAATGCCTGTAAGGTCGTCTTTAAAAGGTAAGAGCGTGTCCACCAATTCGCGGTGGGCCGCACGACTGTGTACCATGAGAGGCAAACCGAAGCGTATGGCCCATTCAGCTTGGTGCTTAAACACACAGATTTGTTCGTCGCGTCGCGAGTCGTCCCAATAAAGGTCAATGCCTACTTCGCCTACGGCTATATAGGGTGCATTCGGGGCAGCGAGCAATCCTTCCATTTTGTTGAGTAAGGGCCAGGGATCGGCCGGGAGTTCGGTAGGGTGAAGTCCCATCATGGGGCGGCAAAGGTCGGGATAAGCCTCACACAGTGCCAACATGGGTTGAATGGAAGCCTCGTCGATGTTGGGCAGCAGCAAGTGTTGTGCTCCGGCCTTTATAGCACGTTCGACAACTTCTGTGCGGTCGGAGTCAAACTCTTCACCGTATATATGTGTATGGGTGTCAATAAAGTTCATTGGGTTAGGGGATTAGGGAGGTAATGGGTTAGGGGGTTAGAAGGTTAGTTTTGGGGTTAGTTCTGGGTTAGGGGGGGTAATGGGTTAGAGGGTTAAAAAGTTAGTATTATTTTGGGGTCTATAACGAATCGTGTGGGTAAACTGCAATTTGTCGAAGAGAATAGGAATGAACATTAAGGCGCGCTTAGCACTTTCTTAAAACAACTACTAGTTATATTGCAAGAAACGCAAGGGCGTAGCCTGTTTGTATATGCCTTGTG
>JBNMKQ010000276.1:0-2445 GCA_050874425.1 Alloprevotella sp. | reverse complement strand
CTCTTATCTTTTGAAGATGCTACGAACCACAAACCAGGCATGAACAAAGAGCGTAGTGAGCAGCCCGTAATGGGTGCGCATCACCTCGAAGCGCTCGCGAAGAGAAGCACGATGGTTCTGCACCGACATACCTCCATCGAGATAATGAGTGATGACAGCACCCACATTGCGCAATGGCAGATGAAGCCTTGCTGACTCTTTCATCACACGTATGCACCAGTCTACATCGGCAGAGAAACGATAATCGAGATTATAATGGATGCCTTTTGCCAAGTCGGTACGGGCATAGAATGACTGATGGCAAACCAACATACCCCAACGAAACGAACGCCAAGACAGGTGAGCAGGTGGCTGCAAACGTCGATGATGCAGAAAGCGCCCTGTTGCATCTACAATGTCGGTATCGCCATAGAGCACACCAGGAAGCACTTCGCCTTCACCCACACAACCTGCTACATACTCCAATGTTTCGGCAGATGGAAACACATCGCCAGCATTAAGAAACACTAAATAGTCGCCCGTGGCACGGTCGATCGACTTGTTCATCGCATCATAAAGCCCGCGGTCGGGTTCCGACACTACCACGATGTCGTGGGCATTCTCCCCACGGCTTATCTTGTGCTGATAAGCTCTTATCATGGACAAGGTCTTGTCTGTGGAACCGCCATCCATGATGATGTGCTCTATGTTGCAGTAAGACTGCTTCTTCACACTATCGAGTGTGCGCTGCAACACTCGCTCGGCTTGATAGGTGCAGGTGATGATGGTGAACTTAATCATATACGGTAGTTTTTATAGGCCATCGCCTGATTGTAAACTTCAATATACTTGAGGGCTACTACATGCTGCGAATAACTGAGCGACACCTTGTGCAGACAGTTGTTGCGCACCTCGGCAGAATCGGCTTCGAAGAGCACCCAGTGGATGCCAGCAGCCAGGTCGGCAGCATCACGATAGTTGGCTACATAGCCATTCTTGCAGTGATCTATCATCTCGGGAATACCGCCCACCTTAAAGCCCACACTGGGCACACCGCATGCCATCGCTTCCATGATGGTGTTGGGGAGATTCTCAGAGAGTGAAGGCAACACAAAGACGTCGGCCGAACGATAGATGTCGGCAATGTGCCTGTCATCACTCACATATCCTAAAGAAATCGATGAGAAGGGAAGCTTACCTTCCAACTCCTCGCTATGACCGCCCAAAATGGCAACACAGGTATTGTCACGCATCGTAGGATATTGATCGGCCAACTGTTGACAGGCTTCAATGAGATAATTCATGCCCTTATAGGGATTGGTGGCACGCTGCGCTATAAACAGGATGATGCGCTTATCGGCAGGCAAGATGGCGCGAGTGCGAGCCTCCAAACGATCGGCAGGACAATAGATGCGAGAATCTATGGGATTGGGGATGCTCACTACCTTCTGACCAGAAAGGAGCAGGCTCGACTGAGCCTCAGAAGCCAACCACTTGCTACAGGCAACAAAGAGAATGTTGTTCTGCTTGTAGAGTTGCTGCTTGCGACGCCACACTTTGGCCGCCAAGTCGCCCATCCACCCTGCTGGCAGATACTTGCACTTGGAGCAACCGCCATGAAACTTATTGCAACCCATCGTGAGATGGCACACCGAGGTGGCAGGCCACATATCGTGCATGGTCCATACCAAAGGCTTACCGCTCTTGAGAATCTTGCGGATGGAGCCTAATGAGAGCATTCCTTGATTGATCCAGTGCAGATGAATGACGTCTGCTTCCTTGAACTCAGGCAACTGCGTGATATCGTAACCCGAATTAGCAATATCGACGTCGAAGAGATGCAACTTGGAAAAGTGCATGTGCCAGAAGATACACCAACGCTCCCACAGGAAATGCCACTGTCCAAAAATAGAACGAGGCATGTGGGCTACGGTTATTGACTCCGTTTCCTTGTCACGCACCAACATCTTGGCCTTAACACCATTGTTGTTGAGGGCATCCATCAGACGGTTGGCTGCTACTGCTGCTCCACCAGTCTTCTCGCTTGTATTGACTATGAGTATTCGCATCGCTTGCTTGTTATGATGACGACTACTTGTCGGTGCCGTCCTGAATACGGCTACAAGTAATCTTTACTCGTGCAAAGGTAATGTAATTTAGGGAAAACACAAAACAATTAACGCAACAAATCATTAAAGAGATGATAAAAAAACACGCTGCAACTCTCAACGAGCTGCAGCGTATCATTATGTTTAACTTAAATTTTTTCGAATCCAAAGGTAATCTCACGATCCCCTTTGTTATCTGTTAAACAATCTACCTTAAAACCTAATAACTAAAAACCTAAATCTATTACTACTAACCTAAACAATCTATTAACCTTTTGACGATGCAAAGATACAACATTTTCTACTTATCTTCCAAACATTTTGAAAGGAAAATGATGCTTTTTAGTGTTTATTTGAT
>JBNMKQ010000275.1:0-2450 GCA_050874425.1 Alloprevotella sp. | reverse complement strand
TCCATTTTTGATTTTTGAAACTTTCGTTTTGGAACTATTATACTTTAATGTAAGACATAAATATCATAAATACGTATATTTCGTTGCAGATTGTAAGCTATCGGATTAACAAATTGGAGTTCTCGGACAGTCTGGGGGGGGGAGGTTAAAAGGTTAAGGGGTTAAAAGGTTAAGGGGTTAAAAGGTTAAGGGGTTAAAAAGTTAGTTTTGAAAACTCATTAAATTCATTAGCCCCATTAAACTCATTAAACTCATTAAGCTCATAACCCCCTTAAACCAATAAACACATTAAACCAATAAACACATTAAACTCAAAAATATGGACATAGTAGAACGCTTCCTTAAATACGTTAGCTTCGACACACAAAGTGCTGAAGATCAAGACACGACGCCAAGTACAGCCAAACAACTTAAATTGGCTGAATACCTACGTGACGAACTCACAAACATCGGTATGACAGAGGTTGAAATGGACGAAAACGGCTACGTTTATGCCACACTTCCTGCCAATACTGACAAAGAAGTACCAACCATTGGTTTCATATCTCACATGGATACTAGCCCCGACTGCTCAGGTGCTAACATTCACCCCCGCATTGTCGAACATTACGACGGAGGCGACATCGTACTTGATGCCGAAGCAGGCTTGGTTACTTCACCCAAGAAGTTTCCCGAACTACTCGACCACGTAGGGGAAGACATTATCGTGACCGACGGTCACACGCTCTTAGGCGCAGACGACAAAGCCGGCATTGCCGAAATCGTACAAGCCATGGTTTACCTCATCGAACACCCCGAAATCAAACACGGTCGCGTCCGGGTAGGATTTAATCCTGACGAAGAGATTGGCCTGGGCGCACATAAGTTTGACGTCAAAAAGTTTGACTGCGCTTGGGGCTACACCATGGACGGTGGCGAATTGGGTGAGTTGGAATACGAAAACTTTAACGCGGCCAGTGCCAAGATTGAAGTTAAGGGCGTAAGCGTTCACCCTGGTTATGCCAAAGGCAAAATGATCAACGCTGCACGCGTTGCAGCTGAGTTCGCAGCTCAAATGCCCGTAACCGAAACGCCTGAACAGACCATTGAGTTTGAAGGCTTTTACCACCTTTTAGGCATTGAAGGAAACGTTGAACACGCTACCCTCTCCTACATTATCCGCGACCACAACCGCGAACGCTTTGAAAAGCGCAAAGCATTTGTACAAAAGGCTGCAGAATGGATGAACGAGCGCTATGGGGAGGGAGTCGTAACCGCTACGATTAACGACCAATACTACAACATGCGTGAAAAGATAGAACCCGTGCCCCACGTTGTTGACATTGTAATCGAAGCCATGAAGCAATGCAACATTCCGTCTAAAGTTCGCGCCATTCGTGGTGGTACTGATGGTGCACAGCTTTCTTTCATGGGACTCCCCTGCCCCAACATCTTTGCCGGTGGACTCAATTTCCATGGCCCACACGAGTTCTTACCCATTCCTTCGCTCAAGAAAGCCTCTGAATTGGTAGTCAAGATTATTGAGCTCACTGCTCAACGAGGCTAAAGAACTTTCTCTATATTTATCAAGAGATGCACGCCACAAACGCGCCTACATTATGCAGGCGCGTTTGTGGCGCGCATTTTATCTACTAATTACGGTCTAGAATGACGCAAAATCAATTGCACCCACACTTATTCATAGCTGTGCCAGCAATAAACTGGGTCTATGTTGATTCGTGTGGGTAATATTGCGTTTAATGATATGTACAAACTGCAATTTGATGGGGCCTCTCCCCCTAACCCCCTCCCCCACAGGGGAGGGGGAATAAGTCACTCTTACTTCTTGAGTTTTCTGTTGGATTTCAACTAGAAACGCAGCAAGTAAAGGTTACTTATTCCCCCTCCCCTGTGGGGGAGGGGGTTAGGGGGAGAGGCCCCATCAAATTGTAGTTTACCCACTCGATTCGTTATAGACCCAATAAACTTAATACAGACGAACAACGTACAGAGAAATCCTGAGCAGTAAAATAAGCACAATGCATTGATAATGAGAGCATTACATTCTTTTATGTAAGACACAAATAGCGTATACGCTTGAAGTTCTCAGTTAATAAACTATAAATACAAACTAAGACATACTATTTTTATTACAATAAATAACATTAATAAAGGGCAAAAAGCAAAACACTACCGAGGAAAAGTTGAAACTCTTCCTCGGTAGCGTAAAAACTCCTCGTCGAGAGCGTTTTAATTACTCATCAAGAGCGTTTTATATCTGTCTGTAATCCTCCATAATGCTCCCAAATTGAAGCTATTTGAAGACAACCGAAATGTCAAGATTTCTGACCTCTAAAATTAAACACGAACAATGGGATTGTTGATAAACTGCAATTTGATGCGGCCTCTCCCCCTAACCCCCTCCCCCACAGGGGAGGGGGAATAAGTAACCTTTACTTGCTGCGTTTCTA
>JBNMKQ010000274.1:0-2461 GCA_050874425.1 Alloprevotella sp. | reverse complement strand
TTTTTTAGTTGACAAGTTAACGAGTTGACGAGTTAACGTGTTTTTTAGTTGACAAGTTAACGAGTTGACGAGTTAACGGGTTTTTTAGTTGACAAGTTAACGAGTTGATGAGTTAACGGGTAAGTTTGTTCATTAGTTTGATTGGGGTTGACAAGTTAACTTTAAAGTAACTTACTTGTCAACTCGTCAACTCGTCAACTTGTCAACTTGTCAACTTGTCAACAAAAGGTCTTAAAGATTTTCGTCTCCCCCGGCGTAATGCCATACGGTGGCTCCCATGTATTGTTCGGTGTGGAGTGTTACGCCTACGGGCATACGTGGCTCGGGAATGCCGCTTCCTAAGGCTTGGGTGGATACTTCAACGAAGGCTTCGTCCCATAGTCCTTGGTCAATAAAGCTTTGGAGTGTTTGTTGTCCGCCCTCAACGAGTAGTGATTGAACGCCCATGTGGTAGAGTTCGGTCAGGGCTGTATTGATGTCGGCGAAGGCTAACCAGCCTGCGGGCAGTTCGCCTTCGGCTACGCGGCCTAAGACGACGCGTTGGGGGCTGTTGCCTACCCAGTGGCGCACGTTGAGTTGTGGGTGGTCAAGGCGTAGGGTGTTGTGTCCGACGAGTATGGCTTGGTGCATAGTGCGCAGTTGGTGTACGCGTAGGATAGACCATGGGGTAGAGATAGGGGCTGCTCCCTCATGGCTTTCTTCGTCGCGCCAACGGTCGATAAAGCCGTCGGCCGAACGGGCCCACTTTAGCGTAATGTAGGGGCGGCGCTTGGTCTGTGCGGTGATGAAGCGACGGTTGAGGGCTTGACACTCCTTTTCGAGTACGCCTACTGTTACTTCTACGCCTGCTTCGCGCAGTATGTCGATGCCGCGTCCTTGTACTTTGGCAAAGGGGTCGACGCAGCCTACTACTACGCGTGGAATGCCTGTGTTTACAATAAGTCGTGCGCAGGGGGGCGTTTTGCCGTAGTGGGCGCAGGGTTCTAGACTGACGTAGAGTGTACTATCTTTTAGCAATGCGCGGTCGGCTTGTCGTACGGAATTGATTGCATTCACTTCAGCATGGCCTTTGCCGCATACGGCATGATAGCCTTCACCGATGATGCGTCCTTGGTGTACGATTACGGCCCCTACCATGGGGTTGGGGGCTGCGTGCATTGCGCCGTAGCGGGCTAATTCTATGCACCGCTGCATATATTGTTCGTTTGTTGATAACATGAACTCGTTTTTATGATGCTTGGTAAATGTGCAAATGCTTGGTCAATGTGCAAATGTGCGAATGTGTAAATGTGCAAATGGTCGCTTTCTCTTGCTAGCTCTTGCTGATTAGTCTAATAATGTGCAATTTTGTATGTTAAAATAGCATCTGTAAGGCATTTGCATATTCTCACATTTGCACATTAACCAATCATTTGCACATTAACCAATCATTTGCACATTTGCACATTCTCACATTTGCACATTAATTAAAGCCATTGACTACTGATTTTATTTACCTTCGCACGCTGCTCACGCCGTTGTATGGTGAGCAGGAGGCGCGTGCTATGGCCTTTATCGTTTTGGAAGACGGTTTTGGCGTGAGCCGCACCGATATTTATGCCGACAAAGTTAGGCAATTTTCTGAAAGTGAACGACAAACGTTCTTGAATATGTGTGACCGACTTGCAGCGGGTGAACCCTTACAATATGTCGTGGGTCACACGGCATTTTGTGGCCATCAGTTTGAGGTCACTCCCGATGTGTTGATACCTCGTCCTGAGACGGAAGAACTTGTCGCTTGGGCTGTGGAGACGGCGCAGGGCTTGTCGTCTGTCGCGTGTCCTCGTTTGCTCGATGCTGGTACGGGTTCGGGCTGCATTGCTATTAGTCTTCAGTTGGCTTTGCCGAAGGCTGAGGTGGAGGCTTGGGACATCTCGTTGGGGGCCTTGAGGGTGGCTACGCGCAATGCGCAGCGTCTTCATGCTCCTGTCTGCTTTAAGGAGTGTGATATCTTAAATGTAGGCGTTTCTTCTGCTGCTGCTCCTTTCGACCTTATTGTGAGTAATCCGCCTTACATTTGTCAGCGCGAGGCTGCTGACATGGACGACAATGTATTGCAACATGAGCCTCATACGGCGCTCTTTGTGCCTAATGACGATCCGTTGCGTTTCTATCGGGCTTTGGCCGCTCATGCTCTCAAGCGATTGAATAAGGGTGGTGCGCTGTTGGTAGAACTCAATCGTGCCTATGCAGAAGCTACTGCCGAACTCTTTGAGCGTATGGGGCTCACGAGGGTAGAACTCCGTCGCGATGATTATGGTAATCAGCGTATGTGTCGGGCGATGAAGGGGTAAGTAAATGTTGCAAACGCAAGCTAATCTGGGGGCGACGCGTCCCCGCGTCGGCATTGCCAACTTGGGGTTAGATGCCCCAAGTTGGCAATACTTTTATGAGTGATACTCAAGTATTTGCAAGTCAAGGC
>JBNMKQ010000273.1:0-2528 GCA_050874425.1 Alloprevotella sp. | reverse complement strand
TCCTTGAGGAGAGGGGGAATGAAGTTACCTTTTTCTCCCCATTTTCTTGCTTGAGATATTTCCTGAAAATGAGCAAGAAAAGGTGACTTGTCCCCCCTCTCCTCAAGGAGAGGGGGTTAGGGGGTGAGGCCCAATTGCAGTTTACCCACAGATTCGTTATAGACCCATTCTTGATTAGAGCAAACACGCTCTACTTACTACCTTCTATTTTATTATAGCAGTGACGACAAAGCGGTTCGTACTCGTCTTGTTCGCCTAATAGCACGCGGTGATCGTCCTTTACGATACGATGTGAAACGTGTGCCAAGTTGCCACACTTCACACAAATGGCATGCACCTTTGTAACATCCTCCGCAATGGCCATGAGCTGTGGCATAGGGCCAAAGGGAACACCTTTAAAGTCCATATCAAGTCCTGCAATGATTACGCGCTTACCGTTATTGGCTAATTCGTTACACACCTCTACTAAAGAGTCGTCAAAGAATTGCGCTTCATCAATGCCTACCACTTGCGCCTCACTGGCTAAGAGTAAAATGCTGCGAGCAGAGTCAACGGGAGTTGAGGCAATCGAGTTGGCATCATGTGATACTACGTCCTCTTCTGAGTAGCGCGTGTCAATAGCTGGTTTGTAGATTTCTACACGTTGGCGTGCAATGCGGGCACGCTTCAAGCGGCGAATGAGTTCTTCGGTCTTACCCGAGAACATAGAGCCGCATATCACTTCAATGCGACCTTGCGATTGAGTGAGTATATTATGTTCTTCTTGAAACACGGTAAAGATAGATGGATAAAGAAAAGGGCAGAACGCACGAAATGTGTGTCGTTCTGCCCTCCCCTGTTTATTATATTAAATTTCGTTCAAGTCAACAAAGTAACCACGCTTTTTGCGCTCTTCAATCAATTGCTTGAGTTTACGTTGACGATCTTTTGCCACCCAATGACGAGCGAACACATTAGGAATCGCTACGCCTAAGGCGATACACATAATCGTAATGGCTGAAGCCATACCAAACTTCATCGCGTTGGTAAGTTCGCCTACTACACCGTTCATCTCAATGAGTCCTACCAAGGCACGATACATCAACACACCAGGCACCATCGGAATAACACTCGGAATAGAGAGTACGTGGTTGGGAGCATGCACCCAGTGAACGGCCTTCACTGCAATCAAACTGGCTAAAGCACTACCTGCTAACGAACCAATAGCGAGTCCCATGTCAAGACCGATATTGTTATTTGACGGTCCGAGGTTGACAAAGTTACGCGTACAAACGGCAATGATACCTCCAATGGCTACGACCCAAAGTAGTCGGCGCGGAATGTTGAATATCATAGAGAAGCCCATAGCCGAAATGGCTGCCGCAGCTGCATAACTTATATAAGAGTTGTGCGGAATCATCGGAATGGTATAGAACTGCGTTAGGTCGAAGTTGGACAACTTTAAAAAGAAGGCTATACCAAACGACATAGCCACAATCATCAAGAAGGTGTTGATAGCACGCGTCAGGCCCACTTGTATGTAATTGTCAAGCATATCGTCTACGAAGTTAATCAAAGGCACACCTGGCACAATAAACAAAGCGCAAGCCAAAAGTGGGTGAAGCGGTGTATCCGTCCATGATGAAGGCAAGTAAGTAGTAGCCCACGCTATCACGGTACTGATAAAAGCAGCTATGGCTATGCCCATATAGTTGTTGAGTCCTTTACGCAACATCAGTCCGCGAAGGTACATACCGATAGCTGCAGCAAATGAGGCATAGAAGAAGGCTGTCCAGTCACAACCGAACTGAATACAGAAGCCACCGCAAGCGAAACCCGTACCAATGGCCACCTGAACAGGGGTATAATTGCGCGGACGATTGGCAATAGCTTCTAACTCTTCGGCATAGCGTTCAACGCTATAGTCCTCGCGAATGGCCTTCCACGATAGCTTACTAATAAGCGAAATGGTGGTCATGTTGATGCCATGCTTGTCGCAGCGCTGAAACTTAGTAAACGAATGTTCATTATCGCTGAGGTTGACCATCAGCATATTGAACTGTACGTAGATGTGAAGGTGTTCTTCGGGCAATCCTAAGAAAGCTGCAGTGCGCTTCATATTACGCATAATGCGGTTGGTATCAGCCGCACTCTCAACCAATAACTGGCCTGTGCGCAACAGCAAGTCGAGCTTGTGACGAATTAACTGCTCGCGCGTAAGTTCAGTGTTGTTTGTCATTAAATTTAAATGGGATTTTTGTAATTTTATTTTTCAACTGCAAAATTACAAAAAAATGTAGAAATAGGGACTACGTAACGAATTGTATGGATTGAGTTGTTTAGATGGGATAACCCCAGTATCACCATTTCTTCTATTAGCACAGAACGCTTTTCTTGTTCTTTCAGTTTTAAATCAGTAAATTTGCGGCTATAAGGGGTGTTCTAAAAATTCTGTTTTTAGAATGTTCTAATTCTGTCGGTTGATTTGCGCCCTCTCGAAAGTGTCTTTTCTCTCTGAGAACATGGGCTGCGGCTCAGCAATTCAAGCT
>JBNMKQ010000272.1:0-2546 GCA_050874425.1 Alloprevotella sp. | reverse complement strand
CTTGCTTGAACGTTATGCTGAGCCGCAGCCTATCTTATGCAAAGATAGTGCAAGGCGAATGCAGAACGTCAAGCTTGCTTGAACGTTATGCTGAGCCGCAGCCTATCTTATGCAAAGATAGTGCAAGGCGAATGCAGAACGTCAAGCTTGCTTGAACGTTATGCTGAGCCGCAGCCTATCTTATGCAAAGATTTGACATTCATAAGGTGTCACTATTAATATAATGAGTATATTAATTAAAGCCCCACTGGGCTCTTTAAAAACCACCTTCAATCATAATGTAATGAAAAACACACACGCAAAAGTATATAGTTTATCTTGTGCATACAAACTTTTAAACTAAAAAAAGACTAAAACTGATAAATTGACCTAACATTTAGCTATTTATACCAAAAGTGAGTGTTAATTTTGTTGACGTTCTTTTGTTAACGAGTTAAGGGCAAGTGGTCTCTTCTATAGAAACATTACTTACTCGTCAACTCTTAGAAATAAAAAAGTCAAGAAGTAATGAATAAATCCTCCATAGTTCGTCCCTTTCGTTGGCTCTTGCGTTTTCGCCATCGTCGAGGGTATGGCATACATTCCCCTTTTGCTTTCAACTTCGTCACAGGCGTAGTCTATGAGCAAGGCTCGTATTATGCCTATCCCGCGTTGAAGGCGATGTATAAAAAGCTCCGCCCACATGGAGTGCGGCTGAAGGATGGCAGATTGCTTTTCCGATTGGCCAACTTTTCACAGCCCCGAGTGATAGGGCTTGTAGGCTATCGAGTTGACTCATGGGCCGCACGCTGCCTCAGTGAGGGATGCAGTCATGCGCGGATAGTAGAGGAGGGCGAACTATCGCAAGCAGACTTTGTGTTGCTCAGTCGTGATGAGGTTTCAAAAGCTGAGGGCGTGCTTGATAGTCTGCCTTTAGGAGGCACCTTGGTAGTGACGCACACCATAGGTCGCAATCGTGAGGTATGGAGCAAAGTAATCGCTCACCCTCGTGCCGTCGTAACATTTAATTTGGCCGACTTTGGCATTATCATGGTATGTCCCGAACTGAACAAGCAACATTATGTAATCAATTATTATTAGGAGGGTTAGTGGGTTAGTGGGTTAGTGGGTTAGTGGTTAGTGGGTTAGTGGGTTAGTGGGTTAGTGGGTTAGTGGGTTAGTGGGTTAGTGGGTTAAAAAGTATGTTTTAAAAATAAAAAGCTACGATACATTTCCAATCAGACTAACTTTTTAACCTCCTAACCTCCTAACCTCCTAACCTCCTAACCTCCTAACCTCCTAACCTCCTAACCCCCTAACCCCCTAACCCCCTCTAACCCCTTAACCCCAAGAACTAAACGCAATGTCAATCTATACACGCCGAGGTGATAGTGGTACCACCCAACTTGCTACAGGCGATCGCATTTCAAAGTGTGCGCCACACATTATATATTATGGTCTCTTAGACGAATTCTCGTCGCAGTTGGGTTGGCTCATCGCGCAATTAGAGGGGGACGCACTCCCGCTTAAAGTGGCAGCGCAGTTAACAAAAGAGCGTGAGCTGCTTGTTCAGGCGCAACGCTTATTGTTTAATTTAGGTGTAGAAGGCACCGACAAGGCTCTATTGCAGCAATACCGCGTTCCCTCAAGCGCTGATGTGGCAGCGTTAGAACATCAGATAGACGCTATAAGTACGGCTATAGGCGGACTCTTCAGAGGCTTTGTCTTGCCAGGCGGCCATATAGTGGCGGCTGCAGCACATGTGGTGCGCACGGTGTGCCGACGCACCGAACGAGAACTGATAAGCCTCGTGACATGCTATCCTGATGAGAATTGGCGCATCAATGAGGGCGAAACAATGGCTTACATCAACCGTTTGTCGGACTTTTTGTTTGCTTTGGCTCGAAAATTAAACTATTTAACACAACGCGATGAAAAAAGTGTACACGAAATGTTACGTGTTTGAATTAAAACAGTATTTTTGCGCGCAAATTAAGAAAAGCAAACTAATAAAATAAAACTAACACTATGTATTGGACATTGGAATTAGCATCAAAACTTGAAGATGCACCTTGGCCCGCCACAAAGGACGAGCTGATTGACTACGCTATGCGTTCGGGTGCTCCGATGGAGGTTGTTGAAAACCTGCAAGAGTTGGAGGACGAAGGCGAAGTTTACGAAACGATTGAAGACGTTTGGCCTGATTACCCAACGAAGGAGGATTTCCTCTTCAACGAGGACGAATACTAATCGCTCAAAAAACTGCACGAACAGCTTAAAGCGTTGAATATAAGCGGTATAGGAATTAAGCAACAACATTCCTATACCGCTTTTTCCGTTCTTTTACCGCCAAATAAACTGCTCAAATCGCTATATTTTGAAGAATTAAATGATCAATAATGGGTATATGTTGATTCGTGTGAGTAATATTACGTTTAATGATATGTACAAACTGCAATTTGATGCGGCCTCTCCCCCTAACCCCCTCCCCCACAGGGGAGGGGGAATAAGTAACCTTTACTTGCTGCGTTTCTAGTTGAGAACCAACAGAAAACTCAAGAAGTAAG
>JBNMKQ010000271.1:0-2591 GCA_050874425.1 Alloprevotella sp. | reverse complement strand
CCGAAGCCTATCTTATGCAAAGATAGTGCAAGGCGAATGCAGAACGTCAAGCTTGCTTGAACGTTATGCTGAGCCGAAGCCTATCTTATGCAAAGATAGTGCAAGGCGAGAGAAGTACAAAACGAAAACCTAAAAGTTTTCATTTTGTACTTCCAAGCCGCTTTTTTATGTAAAGCTGTACTAGGTACGAATTTCGACAAACTGCAATTTATCGAACAGACAAAGATTAATGAAAAGATTAATGATAGATTAATGAAAATAGATTAATGAGACGATTAATGAAAAAGATTAATGATAGATTAATGAAACATTAATGTTTAAAACTAAGCGCGAAGCGCGTAACGTAAAGGGTTTTGCGCTACGCGCTTTTGTTAACATTAATGTTTCATTAATCTATCATTAATCTTTTCATTAATCTTTTTCGTTAATCGATTCATTAATCTTTTTTGTTCTGTTCGACAAATTGCAGTTTGTATCTGTTATTAAACGCAATATTACCCACATGATTCGTTATAGAGCCATTTTCCCGCTCAATCCGCTTGCTCTTGTGTTAAAAATTTTTGTTTTAAGATTATTTCACCCCCCCCGATTGACATTTAACAAATATACATTACATTTGCAACGTTTTTTTGGATTAATAGAAAATTTTATTAACAATCAAATACTACAAACAAGTTATGAGACTCTTTACAACTTTGCTCGTTGCACTGCTATCTATCCTAGGTGGGTGCAACTTGAAGGCGCAGGTTGCGGTGTCGTATGAAAGCACTCCTACCACTGCCAATGAGATTACTACGGGGTATTATGTGATTAAGGCAAAGTACAAGACCATTAATCCCTGCTATTTATATATAACAGGTAATCAAGGCAAATTTTCTGCTGAGGTTGAAACTTCATCGTTTAAAAACGTGTGGTCGGTAGAGGTAAATAGTGATAATAGCTTCTACCTCAGAAATGTTGCGACAGGACAGTACTTAAAGTTTGGCACCAATACGAAACTAAGCATTTCAAGCACCAAAAGCGGTGGCTCAACATTCTCAGCAACTTCTGATTATCAAGTGAATGGAAACATTACGAGACTAAGCGAACAATCTTACGTGCTCTATCAAGGTGCGCCCACCACGACAGAACAAAGACAAGTTGTACACGCTGACGGCAGCAATATATCAGGACTTACCATGTCCTCATGGATAACAAATCCACAAGCCAATATTGGCACAGGATCAGCTATCGGGCAATTTGAATTTTATAAAATAAAGGAAACAAATGGTGCGACTCCGACTGTAGGAAATGCAAACTGCTTGTACTACTTAATGAATGCCAATGGGCAATACTTGTCTGGTGAAAATAATGGAGGCGCTACAACCTCACAAAATAGCAATACAAATGCATATAAGTTCATTGTAAACAGAAGTTCAAATGGGCAAAACTACTACATTAACGTTTATGATGAAAGTGGCAACAAGACCCTTAATGCAGGTGGTAATTACCTTTGGAGAATGGGTTATGACACACCTAACTCAGGTCAAGGCAACAAAGAATATTGGCTTATCGCCCCAATTGAAGGGCTGAATGCTTTTTCAATTAAGAACGTTGAAAAGAATTCTTATTTGGTAGCAACAGGCAATGGCAATACAGTTGGCTTTGCAGGTTCCGCAAATACTAATGGCACCTGGTATTTTCTACCCGCCAACGAAGCAGCCACCACTGCTCGCGACCTGACAGTAACAATTAAGGAAGGCGACAACGTTCATGGCAACGTAGCTACTTTCAGTGCCTCTTATCCTGTTAGCGTCCCTGAAGGCAGCATAGCTTATACTGCAACTTTCGACGAAACGAACAATGTTATCAACATGACAAAACTTGAAAGTAACGTTATCCCTGCTAACACAGGTGTATTGATTAAATACGAAACTACGGGTGACGTTGCTATGAAGCCTACTTTGGAAGCTGGCACTGAAGTTACAAATAATAAATTCTCAGCCGTCGGCGACACAGAATATGCTTTCGATGACAAAGAGAATGTTTACTTGCTCGGCAAAGCGAATGGTGAACTTTGCTTCCGCCTCATGAACAACGAAGGCACTCAAACCATTGGCGCTCATAAGGCTTACATCAAGTTAGATAATTCAATTGAAGCTGCTAGTCTTCAAATAAACTTTGGTGGTAACGTGACGAGCATCAACAACGCAGTTGTAAACAAAGCCAATAGCAAGCGTGTTTATTACGACTTGTTCGGCCGCCGCGTAGCCCAACCTCAACACGGCCTTTACATCGTGAATGGCAAGAAAGTCATCATTAAGTAATTCACCTAAAATTTTCAGTATCAATGAAGAAGACATATATACAACCCTCTGCCACTGCCATCAGTTTGATGAGCGAAGGCCAACTGCTATCAGGCTCTGATACAAAGTTTCAGCTTGACACAGAGAACAAGATGAACGCATCAGATGCTTACTCCAACAAGCAGCAATCAAACGGTCCTTGGAGCGGCAACATTTGGGACGACATGGACTAACTTGTCCTACTTCCTGCAATTTGATGGGGCCTCTCCCCCTAACCCCCTCCCCCACAGGGGAGGGGGGATAAGT
>JBNMKQ010000270.1:0-2596 GCA_050874425.1 Alloprevotella sp. | reverse complement strand
GCTTAATCGTACTGATGATACTATGATAAGTAGCTGCCATTTCTGCACCCACATCACTACCAAAATGCAAGGAATTATTGCGAGCCGTTGTCATGCAACGAACCGTGCGCTCTGCTATATTATTGTCTATTGGCAACGCACTGTCTGAAACGAAAGCGGTCAATTCTTTCCAAAAATGCTTTTGATTAGTGCGGCCCTACACCTGTACTTCTATCACCTTACGACGAGTATCTCTGTACCACTTTGAGAAAATGTTGTAAAGAACATTGTTGTTCAAACAAAACGTCTGAAGAGACGTTCCGTGAGATAACGCTTCCGTTTGATAACGAAAATAGGAACGCTCTAAATCTTCATTATATACATCATACTATCGGTTTAAAATTCAGATAGCAAATGTAATGACTTCAAAAGTAAGCCCTTTTTGACTGCTTACGCTTACAACGCTGATATTTCGTCAAGCGTGAGTTCTGTAGCTTCGGCTATATCATTGGGTGACAGGCCCATTGATAATAATTTTTTTGCTACTTCTGCGCGGCCTTCTGCACGGCCTTCTGCACGGCCTTCCTCTTTAGCTGTATCTAATGAGTTTTTTATATCACGATAAGCTTTTAGACTATCTTCGTATTCTCGTAACTCTGCTTTGGTAAATTGGGCTATCTCAGCTTCCTTGAACAGGCGATCGAACACTTTATTGCGAAGATGCTGAGGCTGACTATCAAGGCGCGAAAGATTGCGAAGCACATAAAGCCATTTGTCGAAGTCTGTGTCAAGCTTGTTGATTGGCTTATTGAACTTCGATATTTCGACATACTTAAATGTGAGCTTGTCATTAAATACACGATGGGTGGATTTGTCAAGAAGTCCTACATCGTGATTGATTGACGTTTCCGAAAAGGCTGAGTCGCTCATGTCATAATTGAGCAAGGCTACTACATATACATGCTCAAGTTTGAAATTCCAATTATCGCCCTTGGATGCTTGCTCGCGTATCGGAAATGTGGCATAATACAAAGAACGATCTTTGAAATACGTCTGATACGCGTTTTGCATTTCAACAATAAACTTTTCTCCGTGCTCATTCTCGCAATACACGTCAAATATGGCCTTACGCTCGGTATGAACGTCACCAACGTGCTCGCTATTGAGATACTTAACGTCACGTATTACTTGTTCACCATCGAACAATGAATTGAGAAAACTTATGAGCAGACTTTTATTAAGTTTTGTGCCAAATATGCGTTTGAAGCCAAAATCTGTAAGGAGGCTGATATATCGTTCTTCTGTCTGTCGCATTGCCGTTAATATTAGGAGGGTAAAAACTTATAACAAAAGTAGAGAAACCCTTTCTAACACGCAAACTTTTCAAAGAAAACTTTTTGAGGAGGATAACACGCAGACTAAAAATGTCTTGCTTCAAATTTTGCCTTTAAAATTTGCGCCACACCATCTTATTGACAATGCCTACGTAGCTTTGTACAATCTTCACGACTTTTGTTGATACGTTTTCGTCTACGTAGTCGGGAACGGGAATGCCATGCTGGCCGTCACGACAGAGTTCAACGGCAGTGTCGACTGCTTGAAGGAGGCTCTTTTCGTCTATGCCAGCGATAATGAAGTCTCCCTTATCAATGGCTTCGGGACGCTCCGTTGAGGTGCGGATGCAGATAGCAGGGAAAGGATGACCTACGCTTGTGAAGAAGGAAGATTCCTCGGGGAGGGTGCCTGAGTCGCTCACGACGGCAAAGGCATTCATCTGGAGGCAGTTGTAGTCGTGAAAGCCGAGAGGCTCGTGCTGGATAACACGTGGGTCAAGTTGGAAACCTGAGGCGGCAAGGCGGTTGCGGCTGCGGGGATGGCAACTGTAGAGAATGGGCATGTCGTACTTCTCTGCCATGTGGTTGATAGCATTGAAGAGGGAGAGGAAGTTCTTCTCTGTGTCAATGTTCTCTTCGCGATGGGCAGAAAGTAGAATGTATTTGCCTTTTTCAAGGCCAAGACGTTTATGCACATCACTAGCTTCGATTTCAGCAAGGTTGTCGTGTAGAACCTCTGCCATGGGTGAGCCTGTGACGTAGGTGCGCTCCTTGGGCAGGCCACAGTCAGCGAGGTAACGACGAGCGTGTTCGGAGTATGCCATGTTTACATCAGAGATGATGTCAACGATGCGGCGGTTGGTCTCTTCGGGGAGACATTCGTCTTTGCAGCGGTTGCCTGCTTCCATGTGGAAGATAGGGATGTGCAGACGCTTGGCTCCGATAACGCTCAAGCATGAGTTGGTGTCGCCTAACACTAATACGCCGTCGGGCTTGGTCTGGGCAAAGAGCTTGTAAGAGCAGTTGATGATGTTTCCACAAGTTGCTCCGAGGTCATCACCTACAGCGTCCATGTAAACTTCGGGTTCTGCGAGCTTTAAGTCCTTGAAGAAGATGCCGTTGAGGTTGTAGTCATAGTTCTGTCCTGTGTGGGCAAGAATAACGTCAAAGTATTGACGGCACTTGTTGATAACGGCTGCCAAGCGGATAATCTCGGGACGAGTGCCGACAACGATAATCAACTTTAATTTGCCGTTATCCTTGAACTTTATATCTGAATAATC
>JBNMKQ010000269.1:0-2612 GCA_050874425.1 Alloprevotella sp. | reverse complement strand
CCGCTATGCTCCTTCGTTTGCTTTCAAACATGGTGCAAGGCGAACGCAATCAAGCGTTAGCTTGAATTGCTGAGCCGCAGCCCATGTTCTCAGAGAAAAAATACACTTCCGATAGGGCACAAATCAACGCGCCAGAATTTTAAGAACACCCCTAAACTTTCAAAGCATATTCCTTTCTACAAAATGAAATCGAAAAATATCGTTATCAGCATATTGATGCTCTGCTTCTTCTCAATGGGCTTTGTTGACCTTGTGGGCATCGCATCGAACTACGTGAAGGCCGACCTCTCACTTACTGACACAGAGGCCAACCTCTTCCCTTCACTCGTATTCTTTTGGTTCTTGATATTCAGTGTGCCCACGGGCGTATTGATGAACAAGATAGGGCGCAAGCGCACGGTGGTGGTAAGTCTTGTTGTAACCTTTGCCTCCTTGTTAATACCCTTGTTTGGTGAGAGTTACACATTGATGCTCATCGCCTTCTCGCTCTTAGGCATTGGCAATGCCATTATGCAGACCTCGCTCAACCCCTTGTTGAGCAACGTAGTGCGCGGTGGCAAGCTATCAAGTGTGCTCACCTTTGGCCAGTTCATCAAAGCCATTGCCTCATTCTTAGCTCCTATCATTGCAGCCTGGGGCGCAAGTGGCAATGCCTTCGGACTGGGGTGGCGCATACTCTTCCCTATTTACATGCTAATTGCTATCTTTGCCACGTTCACGCTTTCGGCTATCCCCATAGAAGAAGAACCTACTGATCGTGCTTCAGGTTTTGGCGCTTGTTTCCAATTACTGGCGAAGCCTTTCATATTGCTCTGCTTCATCTCTATCATGTGTCACGTAGGCATTGATGTGGGCACCAACACAACGGCTCCCAAACTCCTACAAGAACACTTGGGACTGACGCTGGCCGAGGCGGGATTTGCCACCAGCCTTTACTTCATCTTCCGCACAGCTGGCTGCTTTACGGGGGCTTTCATCTTGCGCAAAGTGAGCGAACGTTCGTTCTTCATCATCAGCGTAGTAATGATGGTGTTGGCCATGGCAGGTTTCCTCTGCCTACACAGTCAATGGGCCCTTTATGCGTGCATCGCTTTGGTAGGCTTTGGCAATTCTAACATCTTCTCTATCACCTTTGCGCAAGCCCTCAAGGCTTGTCCGCAGAAGAAGAACGAAGTGTCAGGACTGATGATTATGGGTCTATTTGGCGGCACAATTATTCCCCTCGCTATGGGCTACATGAGCGATGCCTTCGGCAGCCAAAGTGGAGCAGTCGTAGTAATGGCTGTAGCTGTGGCTTACTTGGTGTTTTACTGCTTTAAGATTAAATAGTTTACGAGTTTTTTAGTTGACGAGTTTTTTAGTTGACGAGTTAACAAGTTGACGAGTTGACGGGTAAGTTACCATATTATATATTAAGGTGTACTTGCAATAAATACAATCTTACTTGTTAACTTGTCAACTTGTTAACTTGTTAACTTGTCAACTTGTCAACTCGTCAACTTGTTAACTCGTCAACTTGTCAACTCGTCAACCCCAAAACTATCAACCAACAAAAAAAAGAAAGAAATGAAATACGTTATAGGTCTTGGTGAAGTATTATGGGACGTGCTTCCCACAGGTAAACAAATCGGTGGCGCTCCCGCCAACTTTGCTTTTCATGTATCACAATTTGGATTGCCCGTCCGTGTCGTATCAGCCATTGGCGACGACGACTTAGGACGCGAGACGCGAGAGGTGTTTGCTGCGCGCAACTTGCAAGCGATCATGCCCTCACTGCCCCAACCTACGGGCACCGTGTTGGCACAGATTGATGAAGCGGGAGTAGCTCACTACCACTTCCCCGATGACGTGGCTTGGGATAACATTCCCTTCACGCCCGAAATGGAAGAAGTGGCACGCGAGACGCAAGCCGTTTGCTGGGGTTCGTTGGCACAACGCAGCGAATGTTCACGCCAAAACATACTGAAGTTTGTTGATTCCGTGCCTTCAGGCAAGGGACAGTATAAGATATTTGACATCAACTTGCGTCAGAATTTCTATACGAAAGAGATTATCACTGAATCCCTTCAACGCGCCAACGTATTGAAGATTAATGACGAAGAACTTGTCATTGTGGCTCGCCTCTTTGGCCTACAAGGCACCGATCTCGAAGCCAAGAGCCGCACGCTGCTGAGTGAGTACAATCTCGACATGGTTATTCTCACCTGTGGCGAGAACGGCAGTTACATCTTCACCCCTGCCACAGACGACAATCCTCTGGGTGGTACCTCATTTATGGAAACCCCGCGCGTGAAGGTGAGCGACACGATTGGTGCAGGCGACTCCTTTACGGGCACCCTCGTGGCCTCACTCATAGAGGGTATGAGCATACGCGAGGCCCACGCGCGCGCCGTCCGCGTCAGTGCCTACGTTTGCACACAGGCGGGGGCTATGCCGATATTGCCAAAAGAGGTGAAAAATTGATAAGCTGTGGCCTCTCCCCCTAACCCCCTCCCCCAGACTGTCCGAGAACTCCAATTTGTTAATCCGATAGCTTACAATCTGCAACGAAATATACGTATTTATGATATTTATGTCTTACATTAAAGTATAATAGTTCCAAAACGAAAGTT
>JBNMKQ010000268.1:0-2621 GCA_050874425.1 Alloprevotella sp. | reverse complement strand
GGGGAATAAGTAACCTTTATTTGCTGCGTTTCTAGTTGAGAGCCAACAGAAAACTCAAGAAGTAAGAGTGACTTATCCCCCCTCCCCTGTGGGGGAGGGGGTTAGGGGGAGAGGCCGCATCAAATTGCAGTTTATAATCCTAAACTTGAAACACTTATATGTGTAAAAATCGGAACATCAAACTGAACACCCTATCAATTAATGATAATTAATGTTCCTCCCCCAGGAGCGCGAAGCGCGACCTTGCATTATGAATATTAATGTTTAGAGCGCGAAGCGCGACCTTAACGCCCCCCCTAGAATTACATGTTCCCCTCTCAGTATTACCGTTTCCTCGCGTTCCCATTATTCGTTTTATTAACGTTCAGCTGCCAGCATAAGCAGCAAAGCGTCACTCAACACCAAATAGACAGCGTCGTCGAAGCCAACCGCGACCTCCTCTACGCTGCCCCCTATAAGGCCGACACCACCTTCATGCAGTGGCAGAAGCGCACCAGCGACAGCACCCAATGGTATCGACTCGAACTCTATCGCGCCACCGCCCACCAACGTGCGGGCGACACCCTTTGGGCTAACAACACTTATAATAAAGTGAAAACATGGAGCGTGACACACCACGAACCACAGCTCGAAGGATTAGTCTATAATCACCTCGGCACCTCCGCTCTGCTCGAAGGCTACAACCGCCGAGCCTGTCAGTACTACGAACGGGCCTACACCTTGTTAAACCAACCACCTAAGACGAACGACCTCATAGCCGCCACTATCAATGTGGCCGATATGTACCAACAGTCAGGCCGTCTGCCCTTAGCAGCAGAGCGCTATCGTTATGCTCTCTTTATAGCCGACTCACTGCACGATAGCACCAATCGGGCCGCTATCTGTTGCGGACTCGGACTCCTCTATATGGAGTTGGAAAACTTTAAAGAGGCACACCACTTCTTTCACCTCGCTAGTCAACGTATCGAACACGAAGCCCTGCAGACCCAACACTTTTACCACTTCTCGTTAGGCAACTGCTATTACCTCGAACATAAGTATGACGAAGCCCTCAAGAGCTTTCAGCAAGCCTATAAGATAGCCCACCAACTTGACAACTCGTTTAACATTCACATCTGCGAGATTAACATGGGCGAAATTTACCTCATGCAGAATAGACTGTCTGAAGCACAGCAGCAACTGCAAAATGTCAAGCTATTCTTACAACAAGAGGGCAATCAGCTCACGCCCGAAAACGTGTTCTATATCAAGAGTCTGTTAGCCGACCTCTACATCGCCCAACACAAAGGGTGTCAAGTCAACGACTTCTTAACACAGCTCAAGAAGCCCCACCCCATACATTCACCGCGCTACCTCATGCTCCACTACCGCCGTCTCATGCGCTATGCCGCACAGTATGGCCAGTGGCAGCGTGCCTACCAATATCAGACGCTCAGCGAGCAATATGCCGACTCACTACGCAGCCGCCAGACGCGCAACAACGTAGCCGAACTGGCCAGCCGCTACCAACGCGACACAACGCTACTGCGTCAGCAAATCTCAATATCAGAGTACGCTGCCCAAACAGCACGTCAGCAAAACATTATTCTGATTGTAGTGATAGTAGCCGTAGTACTGGCTCTTGCTGCCACGCTCATCATCGTATGCTACCGTCGTTACACGCAAAATCGCATGAAGCAACAAATGGAGCGCATGACAGAACTGCGCATGGACATCGTGCGCAACCGCGTATCGCCCCACTATATATTCAACGTATTAGGCACCGTTCTACCGAAACTCCAGCGCTACCCCGAATTGGTCGAGCCCGTCGAACTGCTCATCGACGTTCTACGTGGCAACCTCCTCACTTCTGGCAAGGTGGCCGTGAAACTCTGTGACGAATTGGCTTTAGTGCAACGTTTCGTCTCGCTCCACCATTATAGTAAGGGCGAGTGGCCTGCCGTCACATGGACCATTGACTCCGCATTAGAGAAGAGCGAATGGCTCATTCCCTCTATGTCGTTACAGATACCCGTAGAGAATGCCCTCAAGCACGCTTTCCCTACGCTTAGTGCCGAGAGTGCTATTCACGTCAGCATCACGCTTCTCCCTACCGACGAGCTCTCGCTTCAAGTGACCGACAATGGGCAAGGCTACAACCCCGGCCGCATCAAGCGCACCAATCGCGACACAGGCACAGGCCTACGCTTGCTCACTCGCACGCTCGAAATTCTCAACCAATATAATCGCCGCAGTGCCAGCCTCACCATTACCAACATAGCCCCGCCCCATCACGGCACCCGCATTGAGCTACGCATCCCCCAAGGCTACAACTTCACTGTGCTGCATGGGAAGCAAAAATAAATGGGCTAACCCATCGTGCGAATAAAGACTGTTTTATAAACTGCAATTGGGCCTCACCCCCTAACCCCCTCCCCTCAAGGAGAGGGGGTTAGGGGGTGAGGCCCAATTGCAGTTTGATTAATTGGGAACTCGCGTGGTTCGATTATAACGGGTCTATGTTGATTCGTGTGGATAAACAGCAATTTATCGAACACTTGGAGCGACGCGTCCTAACCTGGGGGCGACGCGTCCCCGCGTCGGTATCTGCTTGTCAAGGCTCGATGCCTTGACTAGCAAAT
>JBNMKQ010000267.1:0-2633 GCA_050874425.1 Alloprevotella sp. | reverse complement strand
TTCTCGCGCTAAGCGACTTTTCTTAACAATCGCATCAACTACTTACTAATTTTTCGCTTAGCGCGAGAACATACTTCGACATAAGGTTTACATACTTCGACATACCATTTATAAATACTATGCCTTGTGCTTACGCACAAGGCATAAACAAACAGGCTACGCCCTTGCGTTTCTTGCAATATAACTTAGTTGTTTAAGACTCAAAGTGCTAAGCGCGCCCTAACACCTTACATGTTAGAGCGCGCTTCTTGTTATTTTTAGCGTTTTAGTTTCCTTATCCTACTTGGCTACCATTCGCTACTTCACGGTCAACGGTGACAACAGACAAAGAGTCGTCAAAGTTGACAGCAGAGAGTATCATGCCCTGGCTCTCAATGCCATTAATGGTACGTGGAGCGAGGTTGGCGATGTAGCACACTTGCTTACCGATGAGTTGCTCAGGGTCATAGTACTGAGCGATGCCAGAGACGATGGTACGATTTTCAGCGCCGTCGGCAATGAGGAACTTCAAGAGCTTCTTGCTCTTCTTCACCTTCTCACACTCAAGCACCTTGCCCACACGAATGTCAAGACCCTCAAACTGCTCAAAAGGAATAGTTTCCTTCACGGGAGCTGCCTTGAAGTTAGCAGCCTCGTTAGCCTTCTTCGTATCAAGGAGCTTTTGTACTTGTGCTTCTACCACACTGTCTTCTATCTTCTCGAAGAGCAATGCTGGCGCACCCAATACGTGGCCCTCGGGTAAGAGGTCGATCGCACCTAAACGGTCCCACTCTACTTCGTCGATGTTGAGCATCGCGCGCAACTTCTGACTTGAGAAGGGCAAGAACGGCTCGAAAGCAATGCCTAAGTTGGCTACCAACTGCAATGAGAGGTTTAAGACCGTCTTCACACGTTCGGGGTCGGTCTTGATGACCTTCCAAGGCTCTGAGTCAGCAAGATACTTATTACCGATGCGTGCCAAGTTCATGGCCTCCTTCTGTGCATCGCGGAAACGGAAGTTTTCAATCAAGCGTTCTACCTCTGCCTTTACGTCCTTAAACTCTGCAATCGTCTGACGGTCATAGTCTGTCAATTCGCCTGCGGCAGGTACCACGCCATCGTAATACTTCTTCGTAAGTTGGAGTGCACGGTTGACAAAGTTGCCATATACAGCTACTAACTCGTTATTATTACGAGCTTGGAAGTCTTTCCACGTGAAGTTGTTGTCCTTCGTTTCGGGGGCATTGGCTGTAAGCACGTAGCGCAATACGTCTTGCTTGCCAGGAAGGTCGCGCAAGTATTCGTCCAACCACACGGCCCAGTTGCGAGAGGTACTAATCTTGTCGTCCTCGAGGTTGAGGAACTCATTGGCAGGCACGTTGTCAGGCAGGATATATGACCCCTCGGCCTTCAACATGGCGGGGAATACGATACAGTGGAACACGATATTGTCTTTACCGATGAAGTGAATCAAGCGTGTGTCGTCGCTCTTCCACCACTTCTCCCAATCGTTGGGCAGCAATTCTTTGGTGTTGCTAATATAGCCAATTGGCGCGTCAAACCACACGTAGAGCACTTTACCATCAGCTCCCTCGACGGGAACGGGGATACCCCAATCCAAGTCGCGGCTCACGGCACGGGGTTTGAGGCCCATATCAAACCAGCTCTTGCACTGTCCCATTACGTTGGTGCGCCATTCGGTGTGCTCTTTCGTAATCCACGGCTCGAGCCATTGTTGGTGCTTATCAAGGGGGAGGTACCAGTGCTTCGTCTTGCGCAACACGGGTTTTGAACCGCTCACGGTCGAGCGCGGGTTAATCAATTCGGTAGGTGAAAGGGCTGTACCACACTTCTCGCATTGGTCGCCATAGGCGCCCTCTGCGTGGCAGTGGGGACATTCGCCTGTGATGTAGCGGTCGGCCAAGAAGGTGTGTGCCTCTTCGTCGTAATATTGTTCGCTCTCTTGCTCTACAAACTCTCCCTTATCGTAAAGTGTGCGGAAGAAGTCTGAAGCGGTCTTCTTATGGACCTCTGAAGTGGTGCGACCAAAGAAGTCGAACGATATGCCAAAGCCTTCGAACGATTCACGAATAATCTTGTTATAGCGGTCTACCACCTCTTGAGGGGTGCAACCTTCCTTACGTGCACGAATGGTTACGGGCACACCGTGTTCGTCAGAACCGCAGATGAAGAGCACATCGCGCTTCTTGAGTCGGAGGTAACGCACGTATATATCTGCTGGCACGTAAACGCCAGCTAAGTGACCGATGTGTACACCGCCATTGGCATAAGGCAATGCGGCAGTAACGAGCGTACGGTTGAATTTTTTCTCTGTCATGGATGATGATGTTTTTGTATTTGACTACAAAATTAACCATTTTCGGCCCTAACGCCAAAAAACGCCCTATCTTTTGGAAAAGAAAAACACGAATTGACATGAACGAAATAAATAACGAAAAAGATTAATGGAAAGATTAATGGAAAGATTAATGGAAAAGATTAACGAAAAAGATTAATGGAAAGATTAATGGAAAGATTAATGATAGATTAATGAAACATTAATGTTTAAAACTAAGCGCGAAGCGCGTAACGTAAAGTTTTTTTTGCGCTACGCGCTTTTGTTAACATTAATGTTTCATTAATCTATCATTAAT
>JBNMKQ010000266.1:0-2690 GCA_050874425.1 Alloprevotella sp. | reverse complement strand
TTTGGACCTTGAAGAGGGAGTGTAGCGAGCTACACGACCGATGAAAGGTCAAAAAACGGCCAAAAAGAAAGGTGAAGATTGAATTTAGAAGAGATAAAACAACAAATCAAATCTTCGTCAGAAAAGTTTAGACGACTTCTAAGTGTGCAAATGATGCATGTGCAAAAATACGACTTTATTTTTTTGCCATGTAGAAGATTAAACCTACTTTTGTCACAACCTAATACTTAAACCTACCATGGAAATATTTAACTCTCTGACCGAATGGCTCAGTTCGCCTTCGGGGCAAGTGGCTATTGTGATAGCCACTTTCGCACTCACCATTGTGGCATTTATGGCCGACAAAGTGCGTAGCGACATTGTAGCACTTTGTTCCTTAGCTCTATTACTCGTAACCAATGTGCTTACTCCCTCAGAAGCTTTAGCTGGGTTCTCTAACTCAGCCGTAGTGATGATGATAGGACTCTTCGTTGTAGGCGGAGCCGTGTTTCAGACGGGTTTGGCACGCATTATCTCAGGTCGTTTGCTCAAACTCGCAGGGACGAGTGAGGTGAAACTATTCTTCCTTGTAATGATTGTCACCAGCGTGGTGGCCGCCTTTGTGAGCAACACGGGAACGGTGGCCTTATTGCTGCCTATCATTTTGGCCATGTCGAAGTCGGCCGGTACGAGTCCTGCAAAACTCATGATGCCTTTGGCCTTTGCAAGCTCGATGGGTGGCATATTGACACTCATCGGTACACCGCCTAACCTTATTGTTGATGGTTATTTGCGTGACAACGGACGTGAGGGCTTTGCCTTTTTCGACTTCTTGCCCATTGGCCTTATTTGCTTGGGCGTTGGTTTGCTACTGCTTTACCCCTTGTGCCGCCTATTCTTAGGCAAGAAGGCACGCGAAACGAGCGAGACGAATAATGACGATACTTTGGCCGCTTTGCTACACGAATATCACATTGCCGACCTTGTATTCCGCCTTCAGGCCCAGAGCGGAAGCTCGCACTTAGAGGGCATGAGTGTAGGCGAGTTAAATATCCGTCGTCAGTATGGCATTACAATCTTAGAGGTGCGCCGTGCCAATCGCACGGTGTTTAGTTCCAATATACAAGAGTCCGTGTCGGCCGACACGATATTGCAGGCCGACGACACCTTCTATGTGTTAGGTCATCGCGAACAAGTAGAAAAGTTTGCGGCCGACCACAACCTTTCCGTATTCGAAGATGAAGAACGCGAAGGCAAGGGAAAACTCGACTTTTATGAAATCGGACTGGCTGAGGTGCTCATCTCGCCCGATTCTTCACTCATCAATCGCCCCTTGCGCCGCGCCAACTTTAAGGAACGCTTTGGGGTAAACGTATTGGCCATAAAGCGGAGTGGTAAGTATCTGTTCGACAACGTATTGGACGATGTGGTGAAGAATGGCGACATGATACTGGTACACGGAGAGTGGAAAGGCATAGAAAGTATGGCGAAGAAGAATCGTGAGTGGATTGTAATCGGTTCGCCCACCGAAGAAGCCGAGAGCGTTGCACTCGACCACAAAGCCCCCTTGGCAGCAGCCTTGATGGCACTGATGATACTCTTCATGGTCTTTGCCGACCAGATAGGAGTCAAGCCCGTAGCCGTAGTGATTATCACAGGTCTGTTAATGGTCTTGACGCGCTGCGTGCGTAGCGTCGATGCGGCCTACAAGATGATAGGGTGGGAGAGCATTGTGCTCATTGCCGCTATGATGCCGATGAGTACGGCATTGTCGAAAACGGGCATATCGGAGTGGATTGCTACCTCATTGGTAGAGGGACTGCACGCTTATGGTCCGATAGCAGCCATGGCCGGTGTATATATCGTCACCTCCGTACTTAGCACCTTTATTAGCAATTCAGCCACTGCTATCTTGGTTGCTCCCATCGCCTGGGCTGCTGCTACACAATTAGGCGTATCGCCTACGCCATTTATGATGGCAGCTGCCGTAGCAGCCAGTGCTTGTTTTGCCACACCAATCTGTACCCCACCGAATGCCATGGTGATGAATGCGGGTCATTATAACTTTATGGACTACGTCAAAGTAGGTGTTCCCCTCCAGATTATTATGGGAATCGTAGCCATATTGGTTATTCCCCTGTTCTTCCCATTTTAGAACGATAAAGGCCTCTCCCCCTAACCCCCTCCCCCACAGGGGAGGGGGAATAGGTTACCTTTACTTGTTGTGTTTCTAACTGAAAACTAGCTGAAAACTCAGTTGCAAACTCAAGAAAAAAAAGGTAACTTTGTGAACGAATAGTTCACCAGTGAAATCCGAAAACATCCGTGTAATAGAATTACAGCAAGACATATCCGTGTCTCCGTGAAATCCGTGAGAGATATATAAGTGGTTAATACTCAAAACTTTAGTCTCTCACGGATTTCACGGAGACACGGATATCTTTACGCTTTTTTACACGGATGTTTTCGATTTCACTGGTGAACTATTCGTTCACAAAATTACCTTTTTTCCTTGAGTTTACAACATTAGGCCGCGCGTGCTAGAATTATCGTGCAAGGCGAATGCAATCGAGCTCGCTCGAATTGCTGAGCCGCAGCCGATAATGTCAAAGATAGTGCAAACCGAGTGCAGAACGTCAAACTTGTTTGAACGTTATGCCGAGGTGCAGCCTATCTTATACAAAGAAAAGCACGCGTTACGTAGGCGCGTT
>JBNMKQ010000265.1:0-2808 GCA_050874425.1 Alloprevotella sp. | reverse complement strand
TTGCTTCAGTAGCTCAGTTGGTTAGAGCACCTGACTGTTAATCAGGGGGTCGTTGGTTCAAGCCCATCCTGAAGCGCACTTAGTAGAATTTATCATCGCTGAATTGATAGGCTTCAGTAGCTCAGTTGGTTAGAGCACCTGACTGTTAATCAGGGGGTCGTTGGTTCAAGCCCATCCTGAAGCGCTAATTTATTTAAAGGTCGTTTTCTGATAACAGGAAGCGACCTTTTTTGTGGTATCTCCACTAACTAACTTTGGGGAGGCAAACTGCAATTTGTCGAGGAGAACAAAAAAGATTAATGAATCGATTAACGAAAAGATTAACGAAAAAGATTAATGGAAAGATTAATGATAGATTAATGATAGATTAATGGAAAGATTAATGGAAAGATTAATGGAAAGATTAATGATAGATTAATGATAGATTAATGAAACATTAATGTTAACATAAGCGCGTAGCGCAAAAAAAAACTTTACGTTACGCGCTTCGCGCTTAGTTTTAAACATTAATGTTTCATTAATCTATCATTAATCTTTTTCATTAATCTTTTTCATTAATCGTCTCATTAATCGTCTCGTTAATCTTTTTCGTTAATCGTCTCATTAATCTTTTTCATTAATCTTTTTCATTAATCTTTTTCGTTAATCTTTTTCATTAATCTTTTTCATTAATCTTTTTCATTAATCTTTTTCGTTAATCGTCTCATTAATCTTTTCCATTAATCGTCTCATTAATCTATTTTCGTTAATCTTTTCATTAATCTTTGTCTCTTCGACAAAATGCAGTTTTGCCATACTATTCGTTATAGAGTCAAAGTTTTTTGACTTTCGTTTTGCATTGCATTTACCTTGTGTTATCTTTGCTCTCTAAATAAAAAGTTTAGTCGCTTTCTTTACGATGAATTGGTTAGTGAACACGTTGGTTACGCCTTCGCCGATACAGGCGGTGATCGTTATCTGCCTGATAAGTGCTTTGGGACTCGGACTGAGCAAGCTGCGCTTTAAGGGGATCAGTTTGGGCGTGACGTATGTATTCTTTTTTGGAATTTTAGCTGGAGCAGTAGGTTTGCAGGTGGACAGTCAGATGTTGGCCTACGCTGAGAGTTTTGGCTTGATACTCTTTGTTTATACGCTCGGTCTTCAAGTGGGTCCGGGCTTTATGAGTACCTTCCGTAAGGGCGGTACGACGCTCAACCTTTTGGCACTGGGCGTAGTGGCATTGGGCACGGTGATAGCCCTCGTGGCAGGTGCTACGGGCCTGTTGCCCTTACAAGACATGATGGGTGTGCTCTGTGGTGCCACTACTAACACGCCCGCTTTGGGTGCGGCACAACAGACGCTTAAGCAGTTGGGACTGCCCGCTTCAGGGGCAGCGCTGAGCTGTGCGGTGACGTATGCCTTTGGTATGGTGGGCGTGATATTGGCCTTGCTGCCCGTGAAGGGGTGGCTGAGCCGTCATGAGAAGGCCAAGGACGACGATAATGATGATGAAGCCTTCATAGCCTCGTTTGTTGTGTGCAACCCTGCGGTGTTTGGTCATACGTTGGGGCAGTTGAGTGGCATGGACGAGGGAAAGTTCGTCGTGTCGCGTCTGTGGCGTGACGGCAAGGTGATACTGCCGAATGCACATACCGTCTTGGAGAAGAACGACCGTTTGCTCGTGATTACGCAGGCGCGTCAAGTAGACCAGTTGACTATCTACTTTGGTCAGCGCGATGAACGAAATTGGAATACGGGTGACGTGGATTGGAATGCGCTCGACTCCAAACTCATCTCGCAGCGCATCTTGATTACGCGTTCCAACATAAATGGGCGCCACTTGGGCGACCTCCAATTGCGCAATCGCTATGGCGTAAACGTGAGTCGTGTGCAGCGTTCGGGCATTCAGTTGGTGGCAACGCCCAACTTGACGCTTCGCATGGGTGACCGCGTGACCGTAGTGGGCGAGGCGGAGAGCATCAAACACGTGGCAACGGAGTTGGGCAATGTCGTGCGCCGATTGGACGAACCTAATATGGTGACCATATTTATTGGTATCGTGTTGGGCTTGTTGTTGGGTAGCATTCCTGTGTTTGTGCCAGGTATAAAATTTCCCGTCACGTTAGGTTTGGCGGGTGGCCCGATTGTAATGGGTATCTTGATAGGAGCCTTCGGACCGCGTTTCCACATGGTAGCTTACACCACGACGAGTGCCAACCTGATGTTGCGCTCCATGGGTCTTTCTACGTATTTGGCTTGTTTAGGTTTGGACGCTGGCAAGGACTTTGTGGCCACGGTTATGCAGCCACAGGCCCTGTGGTGGATTGGCATAGCGTTGGTCATCACGTTGGTGCCTGTCATGGTGATGAGCGTGGTGAGTGTATTGTTCTCCAAACGCAGTTATGCCACGACGGCGGGCATGTTGTGTGGCGCAATGGCTAACCCGATTGCTCTGCAGTACGTCAACGACTCATTGCCTGGCAACGACAAGGCTTCTGTGGCCTATGCCACGGTCTATCCGTTGGGCATGTTCTTGCGCGTGATTATTGCGCAACTGATTGTGATGCTGTGGGTGTGAGGGTAACATGAATGAACATTAACGCATAATTAATGAAAAAGATTAATGGAAAGATTAATGAAAAAGATTAATGGAAAGATTAATGAAACATTAATGTTAACAAAAGCGCGTAGCGCAAAAAAAATTTACGTTACGCGCTTCGCGCTTAGTTTTAAACATTAATGTTTCATTAATCTATCATTAATCTTTTCCATTAATCTTTTTCATTAACCTTTTTCATTAATCTTTTCCATTAATCTTTTTCGTTAATC
>JBNMKQ010000264.1:0-2819 GCA_050874425.1 Alloprevotella sp. | reverse complement strand
TGGACCTTGAAGAGGGAGTGTAGCGAGCTACACGACCGATGAAAGGTCAAAAAACGGCCAAAAAGAAAGGTGAAGATTGAATTTAGAAGAGATAAAACAACAAATCAAATCTTCGTCAGAAAAGTTTAGACGACTTCATTATTTAATACCTCTGTTCTTAGTTCATCGTGTTGTTTTACTTCTCCTCTTGAATGAATTCGACCATCAGCTTCAATTATTAATTTCTTTTTTAAACAAACAAAATCAGCTATATAATCACCAATAACGTATTGTCGTCGAAATGTTGCACCTAATTGTTTAGCGCGTAGGCATTGCCATAAACATTTTTCGGCGTTCGTCATTTCACAACGCATGGATTTAGCATGGCTTTGCATTAATTTGTATGTAAGTGGATTGGCATATTCAAATCCCGCCCTATAATAGGTTTCGTCTTTTGCCTTATCGTTCATATATTTTATTTGAGGCGACAAAAACATCTTAAAACTCAAGAAGTAAAGGTATCTTATCCCCCCTCCCCTGTGGGGGAGGGGGTTAGGGGGAGAGGCCGTGAGGCCGTGAGGCCGTGGCCCCGCTACTTCAATATCCTCTCCGTACTATACGCGGCATTCATCGTGTAGAAGTGGATGATGGGCACACCGGTGGCTTGGAGTTCGCTCACTTGGTGGCGTCCCCATTCTATGCCGAGCGCTTTGACATCGTCGTTTGACTTGCACTTCGTAAACTCGCGGGCCAACTCTTGTGGAAAGTCGATGTGGAACGTGCGGGGCAACATCGTGCAGTGGTTCAACGTGGTGAGCGGCTTCAGACCCGGAATGACGGGCACGGTGATGCCCTCCTTGCGTAGGCGGTCGACAAAGGCAAAGTATTTGGCATTGTCGAAGAACATTTGTGTAACAATATGGTCGGCACCCATGGCTACCTTTGCCTTGAGATGCTCAATATCGGTGTCGAGATTCATGGCCTCGTCATGCTTCTCCGGATAGCCTGCCACACCATATTTAAATGGTGTGCTCGGAGCGGGCATGGTGATGCCGCCTAAGAGGCGACCCTGATTAAAGTCGTTCACCTGTTGACAGAGTTCAATGGCATGGGCGTGGCCGCCAGGGGTGGGTATAAAGCGGTTATCCTCTTTGGCGCGGTCGCCACGCAGTACGAGCAGGTCGTTAATGCCGAGGTAAGAGAGGTCGATGAGTTCGCGTTCAATCTCAGCTGCTGTAAATCCGCTGCAGATGATATGTGGCACTGTGCGCACCCCATAGCGTTCTTTGACAGCCGCAGCAATGGCTACCGTGCCAGGTCGATTGCACACGTTGAGTTTCTGGTACGTGCCAGCACTCGTTTCGCTATAAATCGTTTCAGAACGGTGAGTGGTGATATTAATGCAAACGGGGTTGAAGGGCATGAGCGTATCAATCGTCTCATATATCTTTTGCATGCCCTTGCCACGCAAGGGGGGAAGTATTTCGAATGAGAATGCTGTCATGTATGGGGAGTTTAATGAGTTTAATAAGTTTAATAAGTTTAATAAGTTTAGGGAGTTTAGTGAGTTTAATAAGTTTAGGGAGTTTAATGGGGGCAATAATGTTGTGAAGTTTCGTGGCTTAAACTCATAAACCCATTAAACCCATTAAACTTATTAAACTAAAAATTACTTTATCCGAATTTCGTCGCCAATCTTGAAGTGATAGTTGCGTTTAATGGGGTTCATCTTGCAGAGCGAATTGAGGCGTATGCCGTAGCGTTGTGCGATGCTGTAAAGGCTTTCGCCCACGCGCAGCGTGTGCGTGCGTTGGGTGAGTCCAGCGTCCGCCTTCTTCTGTTTTTTGCCTAAGTAGACAATGTCGCCACCCTTTAGTTGGAAGGTAGCGTCTACGTCGTTATATTTGCGCAGCTTGCTCTCCTTTACCTTAAAAGTTTTAGCCAAGGAGTCGTAAGTATCCCCTTCGAGGGCAATAACATAGTACTGACCGTTGCAACGGCGAATAGTGTGTCCATTCGTGCGTTGTTGCAGTTTCGCCTCCTCTTTGCGCTCATGTCGTTCTTCGCGACTTTCGTGGTGGCGTGCCTTGTCAAAGGCATGAAGGTTATACTTATCAATCATGTTGATAAGTGCTTGTGCATACGTAGGGCTGGTGGCATAGCCCGCCCGTTTGAGACCGTGCGCCCAGCCCTTATAATCCGTTTTTTTGAGGTCGAAGAGCGAGGCATAACGCTTGCCGCTACGCAGAAATTTAGAGTGATCCTCGTAGCTCTCAGCAGGTGAACTATACACGCGGAATTTATCGTCGGGACGATCGTCTGACTTCACGATGTAAGGTCCCGTCCAGTAGCCACTCACCTTAATGCCAAAGTGGTTGTTCGCCTCTTTGGCCAATCGGCTTTGGCCAGCAGCACTTTCGAGCAGCCCTTGTGCCAAGGTGATGCTGGCAGGAATGCCATAGCGCTTCATTTGATCGACCGCCATGCCTGAATATTGCTGTATGTAACGCTCATACGCCCCATTCTGTGCCCAAAGGGGCGAAAAGAACAAAGTGCTTAAAATAACGAGAAAAAACTTACGTATGCTCATAAATGTAGAAATGCAAAATACGGAATGTGGCAAATTTACATATAAAATCTCGCTCCATGCACACTTCTTGTAACATTTCAGTAACGAGAATGCTCTAACTCTCAAAAAAATAAGGGACTGTAATGAATTGTGTGGGTAAACTGCATTTGTAAGCCACTTGGGGCGACGCGTCCTAACCTGGGGGCGACGCGTCCCCGCGTCGGTATTGCCATGTTGGGGCTCGAGGCCCCAACATGGCAATGCATTAAAT
>JBNMKQ010000263.1:0-2821 GCA_050874425.1 Alloprevotella sp. | reverse complement strand
GTTCTCGCGCTAAGCGAAAATTAGTAAGTAGTTGATGCGATTGTTAAGAAAAGTCGCTTAGCGCGAGAACAAACATAACATACTTTTTACATACTTCGACATACCATTTATAAATACTATGCCTTGTGCTTACGCACAAGTCATATACAAACAGGCTACGCCCTTGCGTTTCTTGCAATATAACTAATAGTTGTTTAAGACTCAAAGTGCAAAGCGCGCCTTAATGTTCATTCCTATTCTGTTCGACAAATTGCAGTTGGTTCATTAAACGCAATATTATCCACACGAATCAACATAAACCCAAATAAAACCTCAAACTGGGAGCCTCTCCCCCTAACCCACTCCCCAGTCGGGGAGTGGGTTAGGGGGAGAGGCTCCCAATTTTTTCGTTTTTCTTGACATTCTCACCCCCTCCATCTAGATGAAAAACACCCCCAAAAGGGGCAAAAAATGAAAACACTGAGGGGAAAATTTTAAAACACAGAGGGAGAAAAATCAAAACACTGAGGGAGAGTTACACCTCTTGCACTGTGTTTTTATGCTTTTTCGCCTGTATTTTGCCTCTTTTTACCCTTATTTTTCCCTTTTTTTGCCCCAAAAAGAGCCACTTTACGCCGTATTTTACATTCGTTAACTACTAGTTTGCGCGTTCTAAATGTCAAGAAAAACGATTTTTTTAATAGGTAATAGCTTGAAAAACATTGCAAAAGTAGTCTTCTACCTATTACTTAATTCGTACCTTTGTACACGTTTTTTAGAACCCTATAAACAAAACTTTTTTATATAAATGGTATCAGTCGATGGACTTGCCGTAGAATTTGGCGGCACCACCCTCTTTAGTGATGTTTCATTCGTAATTAACGATAATGACCGCATAGCCCTAATGGGAAAAAATGGTGCGGGAAAGAGCACCTTGCTAAAAATCTTAGCAGGCGTGCGCAAGCCTACCCGTGGCGCAGTATCAGCCCCTAAGGACACCGTGATAGCTTACCTACCACAGCACCTTATGACGGAGGACGGCCGCACCGTGTTTGAAGAAACGAGTCAAGCCTTTGCCCACTTGCATGAGATGCAGGCACACCTTGATGACTTAAATAAGCAGTTGGCCGAACGCACGGATTATGAAAGCGATGAATACATGGCGTTGATTGAAGAGGTGGCTACACTCAGCGAAAAGTTCTATGCTATCGACATGACCCACTTCGAAGAAGACGTTGAAAAGACACTACTCGGCTTAGGCTTCGAACGTTCAGACTTCAATCGCCAGACCAGTGAATTCTCAGGCGGTTGGCGTATGCGCATCGAACTGGCCAAGATGTTGTTGCAAAATCCAGACGTACTCTTGCTCGATGAGCCTACCAACCACCTCGATATTGAGTCCATTGGGTGGCTCGAAAACTTCCTCATCTCTAACGGAAAGGCGGTAGTCGTGATTAGTCACGACCGTAAGTTTGTGGATAATATCACAACGCGCACCATTGAAGTGACAATGGGGCGCATCTACGACTATAAAGTAAACTACTCGCACTACCTACAACTGCGCGCTGAACGCCGTGAACAGCAAATGAAGCAGTACGAGGAGCAACAAAAGATGATACAAGAGACCAAGGACTTTATCGAACGCTTCAAGGGCACGTACTCAAAGACCTTCCAAGTGCAAAGCCGCGTAAAGATGCTCGAAAAGTTAGAACTGATCGAAGTGGACGAAATGGATACCTCTGCTCTTCGCCTCAAGTTTCCGCCCGCTCCGCGCAGTGGACAATATCCCGTTACGGCCGACGGTGTAGGCAAAGCCTTTGACGGCAAACAGATATTTAAGGACGCTACCTTCACCATTAAGCGTGGCGATAAGGTGGCCTTCGTTGGACGTAATGGTGAGGGTAAGTCAACCATGGTAAAGTGTATTATGGGACAACTCGACCATGAGGGAACTCTCACCTTGGGACACAACGTACAGATAGGCTACTTCGCACAAAATCAAGCTTCGCTCTTGGACGGTGAACTGACGGTGTTTCAAACGATCGACGACGTTGCAAAGGGAGAGGTGCGCAACAAGATACGCGACCTTTTGGGTGCCTTTATGTTTGGCGGTGAAGCCAGCACTAAGAAGGTAAAGGTGCTCTCTGGTGGTGAACGTACGCGTTTGGCCTTGCTCAAACTGTTGCTTGAACCTGTCAACCTCTTGATATTGGACGAACCGACCAACCACCTTGACCTCAAGACGAAAGACGTACTGAAGCAAGCTCTCAACGACTTTGATGGTACGCTTATCTGTGTAAGCCACGACCGCGACTTCCTCGACGGCTTGGTGAGCCGCGTCTATGAATTTGGAGGAGGACGCGTACGTGAACACCTCTGCGGCATTTACGAGTTCCTCGAAATGAAGAAGATGGAGGAACTGAACGAAATCGAACGGAAACAGTAAGGCGACAAGAATGAACATGAACAAAAAAAGATTAATGAATCGATTAACGAAAAAGATTAATGGAAAGATTAATGAAACATTAATGTTAACAAAAGCGCGTAGCGCAAAAAAAACTTTACGTTACGCGCTTCGCGCTTAGTTTTAAACATTAATGTTTCATTAATCTATCATTAATCTTTCCATTAATCTTTCCATTAATCTTCCATTAATCGTCTCATTAATCTTTTTTTGGGGGCTATGTTGATTCGTGTGGGTAATATTGCGTTTAAAGATATGTACAAAATGCAATTTATCAAACAGACAAAGATTAATGAAAAGATTAACGAAAAAGATTAATGAGACGATTAATGAGACGATTAATGGAAAGATTAATGATAGATTAATGAGACATTAATG
>JBNMKQ010000262.1:0-2844 GCA_050874425.1 Alloprevotella sp. | reverse complement strand
TGATTGAATTGCTGAGCCGCAGCCGATAATGTCAAAGAGATTCTTTTTCTGTTTCCATTCCAACAGTTTCTCAAAGACTTTTCTTTTCATAGCTACATTTTTTTGGACGAAGTTTGGAAGTTTCTCTACACTTTTTCGAACATAGACCCGTAAACTACAGGCCTCACCCCCTAACCCCCTCTCCTCAAGGAGAGGGGGCTAGGGGGTGAGGCCCGTTATAGAACCATCACTATTTACAATACTTAAATCGATTATGCGTCCAGAGATAGAGTTCGGGGTGGCTTGTTATTTCTGCTTCAAGTAGGGCGAAGTAGCGATTGGTGAGTTCAAAGTCAGGCACTTGCTTCACGTTTCCTTCTTCGTCTGGGCGTAATAAGGGGACTAGTTCACATTCATAATAGCCGCGCTTCACGCGTTTTACACAGCCAAAGATGGGCCAATAGTCAAAGTGCTTGATAGTCTTCTCCGTACCCGTCAGTACGGGGGTATTGTGATGTAGGAAAGGGATAAAATATTTTGCAACGCGTCGCTTGGGGGACTGGTCGGCAATGAAACCGATAAAGGTAGGTTTCTCCTTTTGTTTTGCCTCTACCATATAGCGCACGGTATCGCGCATCTCGACACAATCATTTCCGCCCATGCGTTCGCGTAGTTCTGTCATCACGCGGTTCATCGTCTTATTCTGCAATTGGTGGAAGATTTGTGCCTTATTCATGCCTGGTCTGAGCCATAGTCCTAAGGATGATATCCACTCCCAATTGCCAAAATGGCCAAGGTAAAGCCCCACGGATTGTCCCCCTTCCATGCGTTCGTTTACTGCTTCTACATTGACAAAGCGCATACGCCGCATCATCTCTTCCTTCGAGAGCGTCAATAGTTTACAAGTCTCCAACGCCACGTCGAGAAATGAATGGTAAAAACGCTTTTCTATCTCAACAATCTCGTGTTGCGACTTATTGGGAAACGACTCCGTTAAGTTTTTGCGTACAATGTGCCTACGGTATCTCACGATGTAATAAAAAGGAACAAACAGCGCGTCTGATAAACCGTAAAGCAGGCTGAACGGAATACTGCCAATTAGTTTGATAATATAATATAACATAAGTAGGTGTTCAAAATTAGTTTCTTCGTTATACGCTGGGCAGCGAGTGTCCATTAATTTTACGATAAAGGTCAAGTGCATAAACGTCGGTCATGCCACTGATATAGTCGAGCACGCCCATGAGGCGGTCGCCCTCACGCGGGGCGTGCACCTCGTACTGCGTGGGCACTTGTGCTAACAATAATTGCGAATACGCCTTTTCAGGTGCCATTACGGCTTGCGTCATCAGTTCCAGCAGCGTATAGATGATGTGGTAGCCGGCCAAGTCGACGTCGATTACTTCATGGCAACGATAAATTTGGGTGGCCGCTACTTCCGCGCAGTGCTTATATGCCTTTGCCAATAAGGGCGGCAAGTGGTCAATCAGACTTCCTTCGAACTCGCCCTGCAAGATGGCCTCCTCATTGGCTACGAAGATGCGCACACAAGCCCTTTCGAGGGCATTGATAACGCAGGAGCGGAAGTAAACGATTTGGTCGTCAACATCGGTATCGTGGGCATAGCGGCTGCGCAGTTGCTCTGCTTCCTGAGCATCGAAGAAGGCCAAGAAGAGTTCCATTGTCTCCGTGTCAGACAGTAGGCGAAGTTTGTGGGCGTCCTCAATGTCCATGATTTCGTAACAGATGTCGTCGGCGGCCTCGACAAGGTAGACCAACGGGTGGCGAGCATAGCGCACTACCCCTTCCTCATCGCGGTGGGATAAGAGTCCGAGTGACTGTGCTATGTGTTCGAACGTAGCGCGTTCTGGTTCGAAGAAGCCAAACTTCGGCTTTCGCTTTGCTCCGTCTGAGGCGTAGGGGTACTTTACGATTGAAGCCAACGTAGCATACGTCATTACGAAACCTCCTCGACGACGGCCATTAAAGTGGTGGGTCAGGAGACGAAACGTGTTAGCGTTGCCGTCAAAGCGTGTCATGTCGTTCCACTCCGCCTGCGTCAGTCGGTCGCCCTCTGGACTCACCAATTGATGCAGTTCGCGTCCGGTGCCTTCGCTAAAGAAGGTGCGAATGGCGCGTTCGCCAGAGTGGCCAAAAGGGGGATTGCCCATGTCGTGTGCCAAACAAGCGGCGCTCACTACGGCGCCAATGGCCGGGAGTTCTGTTGCCTCCAGTTCGGGGTGGAGGGTGATGAGTTCGCGGCTCACGTCGGTACCCAATGAGCGTCCCACACTTGCTACTTCGAGACTGTGGGTCAAGCGGTTGTGAACAAAGATACTTCCTGGTAGGGGAAACACCTGTGTCTTATTCTGCATACGACGGAAGGCGGCCGAAAATATCAGTCGGTCGTAGTCGCGTTGAAACTCTGTGCGTCGTTCTTCAAGCGGTCGTGGTGTATTCTCCTTACCGAGTCGTTGTGATGATATAAGTTGTTGCCACTGCATAGCGTTGTTTTTTTACGTGCAAGATAGGCTGCGGCTCAGCATAACGTTCAAGCAAACTTGACGTTCTGCATTCGCCTTGCCCTATCTGGTACAAAGATAGTGCAAGGCGGGTGAAGAACAAAAAGAAGTATACAAAGTATTGCTTGATAAACTGCAATTTGTCGAACAGACAAAGATTAATGAAAAGATTAACGAAAAAGATTAATGGAAAGATTAATGGAAAAGATTAATGGAAAGATTAATGATAGATTAATGAAACATTAATGTTTAAAACTAAGCGCGAAGCGCGTAACGTAAAGTTTTTTGCGCTACGCGCTTTTGATAACATTAATGTTTCATTAATCTATCATTAATCTTTTTC
>JBNMKQ010000261.1:0-2857 GCA_050874425.1 Alloprevotella sp. | reverse complement strand
TGCAACATCTGGACGCGCGTGCTAGAAAGCACGCGTTACGTAGGACGGCCGTGGCACGTGTCTGTTCGATAAATTGCAGTTTACCCACACGATTCGTTGTAGACCCCAAAAATGGAACATAGAACTGAACACCCTAACATATTGTTAAACGTAATATTACCCACATGATTCGTTATAGAGCCCATTTTTTTTGAACACCCCATTATTGATTTCATGGTGCAAAGTTAGACATAGCTCGGTATTTGCTATTGTCTGTGTTACGTTAAACCCTACCCCAAAAACAGAAAAAGAGATGTGTCAAAGATTTTGATTTTGACACACCTCTAATAATAAGGTTTAGTTCTTATATTCCTATTTGGGCAACATGCGAACTATCTTCCAAAAGGGTATAAGATTATTTTAACTTCTCAATGAAAAAATCGCTGATTGTCTTGAACAAGTGCAAGCGCGTATTGCCACCAAAGATGCTGTGATTGCGATTGGTGTACACTTGTTGACGGAACATCTTGCCCTGCTGTACGTATGCCTCGCTCACCTCGGTAAAGTTGCGGAAGTGAACGTTATCATCGGCCGTACCGTGGATTAAGAGTAAGTCGCCGTGAAGGTTCTGCGCACGCTGAATGGGGTTGACATTATACCCTTCAGCGTTCTCCTTCGGTGTACGCATATAGCGCTCGGTATACACCGTGTCGTAATACTTCCAATTGCTTGGAGCAGCAACGGCCACGCCGGCACGGAACACGGGGCGTCCCTCGCTCATCGACATCAGCGTATTAAAGCCACCAAAGCTCCACCCCCAAATGGCAATGCGGTCTTTGTCAACGTAGGGTAGAGAACCTAAGTAAAGGGCTGTTTCGACTTGGTCTTTCGACTCCTTATCGCCTAAGTTGAGGTAAGTACACTTCTCAAATTCTGCACCGCGAGCCCCTGTGCCTCGACCGTCGACGCAGGCAAAGATAAAGCCCTGCTGCGCCATGTAGCTCTCAAACTGGCCGCCAGGGTAGAAGCCCATGCCCCAAGCGTCACGCACCTCTTGCGAGCCAGGACCAGAGTATTGATACATAATGACGGGGTACTTCTTTGAAGCGTCAAAGTCGCGCGGCTTAATCATCCAGCCGTTCAGTTCAACGCCCTCAGAGGTCTTGAATGTGAAAAACTCCTTTTGGCCGAGTAGGGGAGTGAGGTTGTCCTTCAGCTCCTTGTTGTCAACCATCGTCGAAAGCGCCTTGCCCGATGCAGCATCGCGCAGCGTCGTCACGGGAGGTTGTGTAGCCGATGAGTAAATGTTCATAAAGTACTTCATCGAAGTGCTAAACGTGGCAGCGTTTGTTCCCACCTCGGTTGAGAGCTTGTGCTCTTTGCCGCTCTTGTCGGTGTAGTAAACGGCAGTGCGAAGCGGACTTTCCTCATGTGAGGCATAGAAGAAGCGTCCTGTCTTCTCGTCGTAGCCATAAAAGTCTGACACGTCATAGTTGCCTTTTGTTACTTGACGCTCCAGCTTACCATTCAAGTTGTACCAATAAAGGTGTTTGTAGCCTGAGCGGTCGCTGATGAAGGCAAAGTGGTCGCCATAAAATTTGAGGCTACCATAGGCCGACTCAGGCACGTATTTGTTCACCTCTTCGCGTACAGCGAGTTTACACTCCGTGCTGCGCGGGTTGGCCATGTAGATGTCCATGCGGTCTTGGTGGCGATTGAGCGTAACTACGGCCAACTTCGTCGGGTCGGACGTGAAGTGAATGCGGGGCACGTAGCCGTCGCTATCGAGTGGCAACTTGAGTGTGCGCGTAACGCGGTTCTTAATGTCGAATGTGAGCACGCTTACGTCACTATTCTTAGCACCTGCTACGGGGTACTTGTAGTTATAAGCTCCAGGGTATTCGTCGTATTCTTGGCGAGTGGGGTAAGCGCCCTTAAACTCTTGAATGCTATAGATAGGCACCTTGCTCTCGTCGTAACGAATCCATGCCAGCATCTGACTGTCTGATGAGAAGTCGAACGAACGGTTGGTCGTAAACTCTTCTTCGTTCACCCAGTCGGGTAGGCCGTTGATGACTTCGTTGAACTTACCGTCTTTGGTCACTTGACTTTCGGCATTTCCAAAGAGCAATTTGACGAGGAACAGATTGTTGTCGCGTACAAAGGCTATCATGTTGCCGTCAGGAGAGAATACGGGCATCTGCTGAGGCCCACCTTCTGATAGTGCCTCAAACTTCTTGTTCTGTACGTCATATATATAGTACACAGCTGTGTACGAACGGCGATAAATAGGCTTCGTCTGTGTGCGAAGCAATATGCGGCGTTCGTCGGGCGACATGATATAGCCATCGATGGCGCTGAGTTTAACAGGGCCACGTGCCTCATCGGCATTAAATATAACCTCCAATTCCTTGCCCGTCTTAAACGAACGACGTACGATACATTTGCTATCGTTGGAGAGTTGTGTATAGCTCTCGCCGTCTTTCATTGGGTTGACACCATAGACGTATTGTGGGTTGTATTTCCCGCCTGCGATGTCTTCAAGCGTAAGCTGTTGTGTCGTTTGTGCCATGAGTTGTGAGGTGGTATACCCCATGCCGCCCATAAACAAACTAGCTACTAAAAGTAAAAAACGTTTCATATCGTGTTGTTGTTTATTTTCGAAATGCAAATGTAAGCATTTATTTACCTCTATAGCTAAATAAATGAATATAAACTGCAATTGGGCCACACCCCTTAACCCCCTCTCCTTGAGGAGAAGGGGACTGAAGTTACCTTTTTCTCCCCAGTTTCTTGCTTGATATGTTTCCTGAAAATGAGCAAGAAAAGGTGACTTGTCCCCCCTCTCCTCAAGGAGAGGGGACTAGGGGGTGAGGCC
>JBNMKQ010000260.1:0-2882 GCA_050874425.1 Alloprevotella sp. | reverse complement strand
GTTACCTCGTAAGCCTACCTTTTCTCAAAAAACTAACTTACTCGTCAACTTGTCAACTCGTCAACTTGTCAACTCGTCAACTTGTCAACTCGTCAACTCGTCAACTCGTCAACTCGTCAACTTGTCAACTCGTCAACTCGTCAACTCGTCAACAAAAAATAGAAATATATGCGTCCCTACCTTCTCATATCAAACGACGACGGCGTAGAAGCGCCAGGTATCAACTTCTTAGTTGAAACATTGCGTCCCTACGCCGACATACTCGTTATGGCCCCCGACTCTGCCCGTTCGGGGTTTAGCTGTTCTATCACCTCTACCAGCCCTATCACCTACAAAGTGTTGCGCCAAGAGGAGGGACTCACCGTATGCTCTTGTTCAGGTACCCCCACCGACTGCGTCAAGATGGCGCTCAACCTCTTTACCGACCGCAAGTTCGACCTCGTGATCGGAGGCATCAACCACGGCGACAACTCGTCCGTCAATGCCCACTACTCTGGCACAATGGGTGTTGCCATCGAAGGTGCCCTACAGGGCTATCCCTCCGTAGCCTTCTCACTCTGCGACTGGAGTTGGGAAGCCAACTTCGAGCCACTCCGCCCCTACTTGGTCGACTTTATGTTTAAAACCATTGCCTTAGGACTGCCCGAATTTACGTGTCTGAACATCAACTTTCCCAAAGCCGATAAATTTAAGGGCATCAAAATATGCCGTATGGCCCACTCACGTTGGCAAAACGAGGTAGAACACCGCACCCACCCCTTTGGCGGCGATTACTATTGGCTCGTAGGCGACTGTAAAGAACTCGAACCCGAAGCCACCGACACCGACCGCTGGGCCTTATTCAACGGCTACATAGCCGTCACCCCAACGCAACTCGACGTCACCGCCAAAGAACTCATTGATGTACTGAAAGAGGTGCTATAGGGTTAGAAGGTTAGAGGGTTAGAGGGTTAGAAGGTTAGAAGGTTAGAGGGTTAGAAGGTTAGAAGGTTAGAGGGTTAGAAGGTTAGAGGGTTAAAAAGTTAGTATTGCAGATAGAAATACTATATAATCTTTTAACCTCCTAACTATCTAACCCTTCTTAACCTCCTAAACACCTAACCCCTCTTAACCCCCTAACCTACTAACCCCTACCCCCTAACCCCCTAACCTACTAACCCTCTAACCCCCTAACCTACTAATCCCCTAACCCCCTAACCCTCTACCCCCCTAAAAACACGACCCATGAAGTTTACACGCATTCTCACTCTCATACTACTTGTATGCTGTTATCATGCAGCACGAGGCGCAGAAGCCGTATTCCGCATTGTAGAATATAACAAGTCAACCGACGAATTTAAATTAGCCGCCGCAGGCCTTGTGCCTCAAAACAGTTGGGCCTACTTTCAAAACGCTTATGGTGCCACAACGGGCAATCGCTATAACCAAATACCACGTAACCAAAAGGCTACCTTCACGCTCGAAGGATGGCAAGGCTGCACCATTCATAGCATTACACTGAGCCTTTGTTCAAATAACAAATCCGGACAATTGGGTCTAAACGTAGCCGATGGCGAAACCACCCTCTATGCCGAACGTCCCACCGACTTTGCCAGCGACACCTGGTTTGGTCAATGGGTGTCGAAAGACTTAAACGTCTTTGTTGACATTACACGCCCCCTCACCACCCCCACACCCCTTACCACCAACGACTGCACAATTACACTGCAAGGGGGAACGGCCGAAGGCTCCGTTTATGTGAATGCCATTACTATCAACTACGATGCACCAAAGGACATCACCTTAACATCGCCTTTAGGCTACATCTATGAACGACTTACCGCCAAAAGCACCCTTAACGAGGGAGACGAATTAATCATTTACCGCAACGGCTGCGCTGCCGCCGACTTCGACGGCATTGAAACAAGCCATTACCTCGATGCTGTAGCCGTGGCCTCAACCACAGACATTAGCACCCCCGACGTGCTACGCTTCACACTCGGCAAGTCTGAAGCCAACTCACCTCTATGGACGCTTACCAACCAATACGGACAAGCCCTAACCGCCAACGCAAAGCAATCGCTCACCTGGAATGAGGGCAACCCTCTTTGGAATATCACCTTAGGCTACGACGGTGCCACCCTTACCAATGCCACCGAGGGCTACGGCACATTGCGCTTTAACGCCCCCACCAATAGCTATGCCCGCTTTGCACTTTACACATCAAAGTCACTGCCCCTACCTTACCTTTATAAAAAGGTTGGACAGAACCAACCTATCCCTTGCACCAGCATTGCCTTCGAAACGACCGACCTTACCGCCTCAATAGACGAGGGGCACGTAGCCTTACACCCTTCCCTCTCCCCCAGCAACGCGACCGACCATCGCCTGCGTTGGACCACCTCCGACCCCACCATTGCCATTGTCAATGGTGGCTACGTCACCCTTCACGGCATAGGCGAAGTCCTCATCACCGCCACCAGTTGCGACGGTAGCAATGCAACCGCCACTATCCGCCTCACCATAACAGGCAGCACATCAAGCATCAACGCGCCCACAGCAACCATGCCACGCAAGGCAAACTATAAGAAGCAAATCAAAAACAATCAAATCTTCATCACCAACGGCACAAAATCGTACAACATAATAGGTCAGCAACAATAGTTCACTTTTATTCTCTTAAGAACGATAAAAAACACTGAGGGAGCGCGAAATCGCTCCCTCAGTGTTTTTTTTAATAGCTCCATAAACTGCAATTGGGCCTCACCCCCTACCCCCTCTCCTTGAGGAGAGGGGGGACAAGTCACCTTTTCTTGCTCATTTTCAGGAAATATCTCAAGCAAGGAACTGGGGAGAAAAAGGTAACTTCAGTCCCCCTCTCCTCAAGGAGAGGGGGCTAGGGG
>JBNMKQ010000259.1:0-2940 GCA_050874425.1 Alloprevotella sp. | reverse complement strand
CTTGATGAACGCGACAATCGAACTCCTGATATGAGTGGCTCTGTAAGCGATGGATTCGGTGGCGAGTCATGTCTTTTGGATTTCCCTACACGCGATAAGAAAACAGTTCTTCATATACGTAGACGTCGTTGGACAATGCCAAACGGCACAACCAAGTCTGTAGATTTAGACAAAAAGATACAACTGAAACATCGGAGTTTATGATATAGGTATGGGAATATACATATAGAAAATCGAATATGTTTTAATAATAAGCATAAGTATGCAACTATTATTATTCATATTCGATTTTTTATGATATTATTTTAAAAAACTTTCAAATTATCAAGGAAATGTCAATTGGTGTACTTACTCCTCCACCTCATTGTTAGGGTCTTCAGAGCCTTCGCTGAGAAGGTCTGTACCCCAGTGAGTTGAGGCTAAACGCTTTTCGCGGTCAACTACTTCTTTGGCCTTCTTGGCATAGATAATCATGCGCAAAGACTGTGAGTAAGAAACGTAGTTCCACAACCAGTTGAAGAGCACAATCATCTTGTTGCGTACGCCTAAGATTGAACGCAAGTGAACGACGAGCCACAATACCCATGCAAAGAAACCACCGAACTTCATGCTGCTAAACTCTGCTACGGCGCGGTTGCGACCTACTGTGGCCATAGTGCCGAGGTTCTTGTAGTGGAAGGGCTTCATCTCTTTGCCTGCTGCCAATCGCTTGAGATTCTTGGCCAAGTTGTTGCCTTGTTGAATGGCTACTTGTGCTAACTGTGGGTGTCCGCCAGGCCACTTATCGTCACCGTCGGGCATGATGCACTGGTCGCCAATGCAGAATACGTTGTCTAAACCTTGCACTTGGTTATAAGCATCGACTACAATGCGATGACCACGACCTAAATGTGAAGGGTCGAGGTTGCCAATGGGCTGCGCTGCCACACCACTCACCCAAATGAACGTACGAGTGGCAATGCTGCTACCGTCTTTCAGCATGACGTTGTGGTTCTTATAGTCGGTCACCATCTTATTGAGCAACACGTTTACGCCCATGGTGCGCAGATACTTTTCAACCTTCTGACTTGACTCCTTGCTCATGGCAGCTAACAAGCGTGGACCAGCCTCTATCAAGTAGATGTTCATCAATGAAGTAGGGAGGTCGGGGTAGTCTTTGGGCAATACGAAGTTCTTCATTTCGCTCAGTGCACCCGCAATTTCAACGCCCGTAGCGCCACCACCCACGATTACAACGTTGAGCAACTCTTGACGCTCCTTGTCGGTAGCGCAAGTTAAGGCACGCTCAAAGTTGTCGAGTAGTGCATTACGCAGTCCCATGGCTTCGCTCACATTCTTCATAGGCATGGCTTGTTCGGCCACGTTCTTATTGCCAAAGAAGTTGGTCGTAGCGCCAGCTGCCAAAACTAAGTAGTCGTAGCTTACCTTACCAATTGACGTTTGAATAATTTTGTGTTCGGGGAAGATAGAGCGCACTTCAGCCATGCGATAGTAGAAGTCGTTGCGCTTCTGGAAAATCTTACGGAAGGGGAAAGAGATAGAGCTTGGTTCGATACCTGCTGAAGCAATCTGATAAATCAGTGGTGGAAATTGGTGATAGTTGTTGCGATCAACCAAAACAACTTGATAGTTGCTCTTGCGCAATTTGTTTGCCAACTTAAGGCCGCCAAAACCACCGCCTACTATTACCACTCTCTTCTTGTCGGTTTTAGGAACGTTAAAGCTCATATTCGTTTGTCGTATTCTGTGTTAAGTAATTATGTGTTTGGAGGGCTTAGAACACACTATTTAGCCAACTCCCTCTTTTGCAAAGTTACAATCATTGTGCTATATTTCGTAGAAAATGGTCATAAAAGATATACGAAATGTGTTTTTTTGTTTTTTTAGTTTATACAATGTTATACCCATGTTACAAAAGTGTGACAAGGTTGGGACAGTGTGTGATTTAGCATTCGTGAAAAAACTTTGCGAAGTCCTAAAAGTGCTATTAAAATGTTAACTTTGCAGTGACATTTTAAAAGGTAATAAATGAAAGAAAGAATCATCTCTTTTTGTTGGCAGCACCTTTTGCTCTTAGTGTCGTTGTGGATAATGACCATAGGTGTTGCTGTTTGTATTCGTTCCATGCTCGGTTCAAGTGTAATTAGTGTTTTACCCTTCGTCTTTTCTGAGGCAAGTAAAGATCAGTTATTGCCATTCTCATTTACTATTGGGCAGTATACGTACATGATGAACTTTATACTTGTCATTGGTCAAATACTTGTTTTGCGCCGGCAGTTTGAAGCAGTCCAACTCTTTCAATTATTAGTAGGTTTCGTTTTTGGCTCGCTGATTGACCTTAATATGTGGTTAACGCAATGGTTAGCTCCGACAACGCTCGTTATGCAAGCGATTGCTCAAGTCGTTGGTTGTAGTATTTTGGGTTTTGGCATTGCGCTTGAAGTGCGTTGTGGTAGTGTGACGATGCCAGGCGAGGGCTTTCCTGTGGCAGTAAGTCGCATTACGGGCATAGAGTTTCCAAAGGTAAAGATATGTGTTGACATCTGTTTAGTCGTATTGGGCATTGTCGCTTGCTTTTGTTTTTATGGTAGGTGGCTTTGGTTTATTGTAGGCATAGGTACGCTTTTTGCCATGTTTTATGTAGGCTTCGTAGTGCGCTTGGTGGGTAAGCATTTAGCTTGGTTCGAACACCTTTTGGCTTATCAGCCCGGTTTCAGACGTTATATTTATGGTTTAGCACGTTATATTTACGGTAAGGTAAAATGATGCAATGGGGCTATGTTGATTCGTGTGGGTAATATTACGTTTAATGATATGTACAAACTGCAATTGGGCCTCACCCCCTAACCCCCTCTCCTTGAGGAGAGGGGGGACTGAAGTTACCTTTTTCTCCCCAGTTTCTTGCTTGAGATATTTCCTGAAAATGAGCAAGAAAAAGTG
>JBNMKQ010000258.1:0-2956 GCA_050874425.1 Alloprevotella sp. | reverse complement strand
TACTTCGACATACCATTTATAAATACTATGCCTTGTGCTTACGCACAAGTCATAAACAAACAGGCTACGCCCTTGCGTTTCTTGCAATATAACTATTAGTTGTTTAAGACTCAAAGTGCAAAGCGCGCCTTAATGTTCATTTCTATTCTCTTCGATAAACTGCAATTCGTTATAGAGCCAATAGATATGCTACCTCTTTTAACAATTTGCTTTTCGATAAATTACTTTTCACAAGTGCCACCACACAAAGAATATAATTACCTTTGCGACATGAAACTTTTACACTATATATTCTTCGGCCTTATGCTGCTCGCCAGCGTACCACAAACGGTGGTAGCACAAACCATTATCCCACTTGAACGCGGCAAAGGCGGTGTGCGATCTAAAACGGTTGACGACTATAAAGAGGAACTTAACATGGCAGAGCGCCAACGCAACGACTCTATTCAGTACGTCGACAATCTCCGACGTGCCTTCAATGCCTTACACGCCGATTCTCTTACCGAAGCTGAATCGCTCTTTAAAGAGGCACTTAAATTGCGTCCTACTGCACCTGGCAACCACATTATCAAATATAACCTCGGGTTGGTGGACATGGCACGTGGTAATAACGTGGAGGCTGTAAAGAAGTTGACTGAGATTATCAAAAACTATCCCAATTATTTTGACGCTCGCTTGGCGCGTGCTGAAGCAAATTTACAACTAAACCGCACCAACGAAGCGATAGATGACGCACAACAGGTACTTGACAAACAAAAGTTTGAAGGCATGACACCCGATCTCATCGAACGCGCCCGCTTCATTCGTGCTGCTGCACGCTACCAATTGCGCCTTTATACCGATGCACACGCCGACCTTCAAGTTATTATGGGGGACAATCCTCAAAATACGAATGCCCAAGTGCTTGATGCGTTAGTATTGCAACAAATGGGACGACCTAAGGAGGCCTTAAATCGTTTAAACCTCATTGTGGCCGCTCACCCCGACAATTTAGACGCTCTTAGTACACGTGCCGCTATTGAAGCCGAACTTGACCTCCATACGTTGGCACGAGCTGACTACGATACGTTAATCAAACGCCAACCCAACGAGAGCAGTTACTACATCGAACGCGCCAAAATGCTCCTTCGCTTAGGCGAAAAGAAGGCTGCTCGCACTGACCTCGATCGCGCCATTCAGCTCGGTGTGCCTCAAGGCATGGTACACCTGTTGTATCTACAAACAAAATAAGAGAAGAGAGATTCTTTCATACAATGCGCAATATATTTTTGTTTATTTTATTAGCCCTATTGATGTTCCCTATAAGTGTAAGTGGAGCCCCTGCCACACACAGTCCAGCCTCCAACAACATACGCTACGAGGTGCGTGCGGCATGGCTCACCACACTTATGGGGCTTGATTGGCCTTCAAAGCCTGCTACGACTGAAGCACAAGCCGAATTGCAGCGACGCGACTTGTGTCGGCAACTTGACCAACTAAAGGCTACGGGCATCAACATGATACTTTTTCAGTCACGTATACGTTCTACCACTGCCTATGCCTCCGCTATCGAACCATGGGACGGAGTGTTTACTGGCCGTCCTGGCCAACGCCCACTTTACGATCCCTTGCAGTTTGCTATCAACGAATGTCATAAGCGCGGCATGGAATGTCATGCTTGGGTAGTAGCCTTTCCTATCTGCAAAGTGGCCACAGCTAAGCAGTTAGGCAAACGTGCTTTGCCTGCACTTCACCCCGAACTCTGCCAACGCTGCGGCGACCAATGGATGATGGACCCTGGGGTGCCTACCACGGCCTCTTACCTTGCTAACGTATGCAAAGAGATTGTCGCCAACTATGCCGTTGACGGCATTCACCTCGACTATATCCGCTACCCTGAAGCTTCCATTCCCTTTAACGATAATGCCACTTACCGACGATACGGACAGGGCCTCAACAAGGCCACATGGCGTACACAAAACATCGACCGTTGCGTTCAAGCCATTCACAAAGCCGTTAAAGAAGTACGGCCTTGGGTGAAACTGAGTTGTTCGCCCGTAGGGAAATATGCTGATTTAAGCCGTTACTCGTCACGTGGCTGGAATGCACGTGATGCCGTATCACAGGACGCACAACGTTGGCTACGCGAGGGGTGGATGGACTTGCTCTTCCCCATGATGTACTTCGATGGTAATCATTTCTACCCTTTCTTGGCCAATTGGAGGGAGAATGACTACGGACGTCCCATTGTCCCTGGCTTAGGCATTTACTTCTTAAATGAACGCGAAAAGAATTGGCCTTTACTTACCATTCAGCGCCAAATGAACGTATCACGCTACGAAGGACTTGGCGGCCAAGCTTTCTTTCGCACCCGTTTTCTCTTAAATAACGAAAAGGGATTACGCTCGTGGTTACAAACTCAGTTTTACAATCAGCCTGCCCTCATTCCTCCCATGACTTGGCAAGATCGCATTCCGCCCACTACCCCACTCCATGCTACCAAACACTTCAAAGGACAGCATATCAGTCTATCGTGGTCTGCCTCAACCGACAATACGCCCAACGCTCCCATCACCTACAACGTCTACCGCATCGACTCTCTCTTTGGCGACGTAATCTTAGCGCTTCATGCCTCCACGTTGCACTATGAGCATACGCTCTCTCTCCCGGCTCTTCGCCACAGCCGCTACCTCATCACGGCCGTTGATGCTTATGGCAACGAAAGTCAACCTATCGAAGCGACAGAAAGTAAGTAGAGGGGTGTTCTAAAATTATGGCGCGTTGATTTGTGCCCTATCGAAAGTGTCTTTTTACTCTGAGAAAATGGGCTGCGGCTCAGCAATTCAAGCAAGCTTGATTGCATTCGCCTTGCACGATAATTCCAGCACGCGCCAACAAAATGTTGCAAACGCAAGCTAGCTTGGGGGCGACGCGTCCCCGCGTCGGCATTTGCAAGTCAAGGCTCGATGCCTTGACT
>JBNMKQ010000257.1:0-2980 GCA_050874425.1 Alloprevotella sp. | reverse complement strand
ATGTGCAAATGCGTGGGAAATGTGCAAATGTGAGAATGTGAGAATTATATAATGCATTTATAGACTCAGCAAGCAAAGGCGACAATTTGCACATTTGCACATTCTCACATTTGCACATTAACTATAGACTCAGCAAGCAAAGGCGACAATTTGCACATTTGCACATTCTCACATTTGCACATTAACGAATGTGCAAATGCTTGGTTAATGTGAGAATCTGTTTTAGAATTGGAAGAGGTCGTCGGTTGATAGCAGGCCCTCGTGGGTGGCAGTAAACTCTGCGGCTAACACGGCACCTAAGGCAAAGCCGCTACGGTTGTGGGCAGAGTGGGTAATCTGAATCATGTCGGCCGGTGAGTCGTAGGTCAAGGTGTGAATGCCTGGCACTTCGCCCTCACGAATGGCATCAATGCGTAGAAGATTCTTGGGTTGAGTCTTCGACCCCGTAGTTGTGCCGTCAGCGTTGAGCACTTCGCCCTTCACCCAATCGTCCTTACGATCTAACTCGGCACATACCTGTTCGGCCAAGGTGATAGCCGTGCCACTGGGGGCATCGAGCTTGTGAATGTGGTGGGTCTCTACCTCGCTCACGTCATAGGTGGGGTAGGCATTCATGATGCGTGCCAAGTACTTATTGACTGCTGAGAAGATGGCTACACCGAGTGAGAAGTTAGAGGCCCAAAAGAGGGTGTGTCCTTCTTCCGCACAAGCGCGGCGCACATCGGCCTCGTGTTCCTTCAGCCAACCTGTACTGCCGCTTACTACCTTTACGCCTTGCTTCCAAGCACGCAGGTAATTGCCGTAGGCTGCTGTTGGGTTGGTAAACTCTATGGCTACGTCGGCACTGCGAAAAGCATCGCTTTCGAAGTCCTCCATATTATTTACGTCGATGATGCAAACTATCTCATGTCCGCGTTGGCGAGCAATATCTTCTATCATGTGGCCCATTTTACCGTAGCCTATCAGTGCTATTTTCATTGTTGTGAGTTTAATATGTATAATATATTACGTGCAAAAGTAATGATTTGTAATAAATTAGGTAGGGTTAGAACGAATAAAATTACGGCCTCTCCCCCTAACCCCCTCCCCCACAGGGGAGGGGGAATAAGTAACCTTTACTTGCTGCATTTTCAACTGAATACCAGTAGAAAACTCAAAAAACAAAAGTAACTTATTCCCCCTCCCCTGTGGGGGAGGGGGTTAGGGGGAGAGGCCCCAGTTTACATCCCAATCACCACGCGCTGCACGTAGTAGCACATAATGCCGGCCATGTAGCCTACAAAGGCAATCCACGTAATGTGCTTCATGTACCAACCGAAGGAAATCTTCTCTAAGCCCATTACGACTACGCCAGCTGCCGAACCGATGATCAACATCGAACCGCCTACACCCGCACAATAGGCCAACAACTGCCAGAAGATACCGTCCTGCGCAAAGTCGCCTATTTCTGCTACAGGGTACATACCCATGCAGCCTGCTACTAAAGGCACATTGTCAACAATGCTTGATAGAACGCCGATGATGCCCGTCACTAAGAAGTGGTTGCCATCGAACACGGTGTTCAGGCCCGTGCCCAACTGGGTTAATACACCAATCGTCTCAAGACAGGCTACTGCCATCAAGATACCTAAGAAGAAGAGGATTGTGCCCATATCGATGCGCGAAAGCATATTCGTCACGCGCTTCTGCATGGCTCCTTTCTCTTCGGTGTGGCCAAGGTGGCGATAGAATATTTCTGTTGTCGTCCAAAGCACGCCGAGGACGAGCAGAATGCCTACAAACGGGGGCAAGTGGGTAATGCTCTTAAAGATAGGTACAAAAATCAAACCGCCCACACCGAGGAAGAACACAACCTTACGTTGGCGCGCTGTTAAATCGTCGGGCAGGGCATTTTGGCTCGTTGTCTTATTAAATCGTAGTTCGCCCTTGAGCGAATATTGCAGGATAAAAGCTGGCACTACCATCGAAACGACTGAGGGAATGATAATCTCTTTTATCACGCCTGGAGCTGTGATGAGTCCCTTGTTCCAAAGCATGATGGTTGTCACATCGCCAATGGGGGAGAAGGCTCCTCCTGAATTGGCCGCAATGACTACCAATGAGGCATATATAATACGGTCTTTGTGATCTGACACTAACTTACGCAGGATCATAATCATCACGATGCTCGTTGTCAAATTGTCGAGTATGGCGGAGAGGATAAACGTCATACACGCAATGCGCCACAGTAGGCCACGCTTGCTCTTCGTACGCATCATGTCGCGCACAAAGTTAAAACCTCCATTTTGGTCGACTAACTCAACGATTGTCATAGCTCCCATAAGGAAGAATAATGTAGTGGCCGTTGAGCCTAAGTGATGCTCTATCACCTCGTTTACGGCTTGAGGTATTTTGTCGCCTATAGCCGAGGTGATGTACTGGGCGGGGTCGAACATAAATAGTGTCCAACAACCCACAAACATAAGCAGTGCTATTGCCGCCTTGTCAATCTTGGTTAGGCTCTCGATGGCTATCATAAAATAGCCAAACACAAACACCGCTACAATCAGAATCGTAAGTGTTGTCATTCAGTTGTTTTTTATTTTTATTATTGACTTTGCTGCAAAGTTGCGTAAATAAACCGAAGCAAACAAGAGATTAACAAAACGTTTAACGAAAAAGACACTTAACACAGAATGAACGAAAAAGATTAATGGAAAGATTAATGGAAAGATTAACGAAAAAGATTAATGAAAAGATTAATGAAAAGATTAATGAAAAGATTAATGAAAAGATTAATGGAAAGATTAACGAAAAAGATTAATGAAAAGATTAATGGAAAAGATTAACGAAAAAGATTAATGGAAAGATTAACGAAAAAGATTAATGAAAAGATTAATGGAAAGATTAATGGAAAGATTAATGGAAAAGATTAATGGAAAGATTAATGATAGATTAATGAAACATTAATGTTTAAAACTAAGCGCGAAGCGCGTAACGT
>JBNMKQ010000256.1:0-2989 GCA_050874425.1 Alloprevotella sp. | reverse complement strand
GTACTTTCATCTAATAGTTTAGTTTTATTTTAGTTGACGAGTTGACGAGTTGACAAGTTAACGAGTTGACAATCAAGTTAGTTCTTAAAACGACTGCTTTTAATAATATAAAAAGAAACTTACCTGTTTACTCGTCAACTCGTCAACTTGTCAACTCTCAACTTGTCAACTTGTCAACTCGTCAACTCTCAACTTGTCAACTTGTCAACTTGTCAACTCGTCAACTCGTCAACTAAAATAAAACTAAACTATTAGATGAAAGTACTCAAATTCGGCGGATCGTCAGTAGGCACCGCCAACGCTATAAATAATGTACGCCACATCGTGGAAGGTACGCAAGGCCCTGTAATAGTGGTCGTTTCGGCTTTAGGAGGTGTCACCGATCAATTGATTCGACTCACCCAAATGGCAGCGAAAGGCAATGTTGGCTATACTACCGAATTTAATGCGCTCACAGAACGCCACCACCAGATAGTGGCCGATGTAATAACAGCCGAACGTCAAGCCCGACTCATCGCTTCGCTCGATGCATTATTGGCCGAATTACACAGTATCTTACATGGTGTGTATCTGATTCAAGACCTCACCCCCAAGATAGCCGATGCCATCGTGGCCTATGGCGAACGAATGTCGTCGCTTATCGTGGCTGAACTCATCACTGATGCTGTACACTTTGATGCACGACGACTCATTCGTACCGAACACGGTAGCGCAAAGCGCTTAGTAGATTTCGACAAAACCAACCAACTCGTCATCGAAGCCTTTGCGCATGAAGCCCCCCGCGTGGCTGTAATGGGTGGCTTTATTGCCAGCGACGGCGAAACGGGCGTTACGACTAACTTAGGCCGTGGCGGTTCGGACTATACAGCAGCTATCATAGCAGCTGCACTTCAGGCCGAAGCACTTGAAATATGGACCGACGTTGACGGATTTATGACAGCCGACCCTCGTATCATTCCAGGGGCTTTCACCATTGACGAGCTGAGCTATGCTGAAGCCATGGAACTTTGCAACTTTGGTGCAAAGGTCGTTTATCCGCCTACAATCTATCCCGTCTGTCAGAAGAACATACCCATATATGTAAAGAACACCTTCCACCCTGAAAGAAAAGGAAGTATTATCCGTAAAGATGCGGCCCCGAGTGGGCGTCCTATTCGCGGTATTTCATCTGTTAAGGAAACGAGCACCGTCACCGTTAGTGGCCCCGCTATGGTGGGCGTCATAGGCGTCAATCGTCGTATCTTTACCACGTTGAGTGATGGCGGCATCAGCGTGTTTATGGTAGCACAAAACTCTTCTGAAACGAGTACTACACTCTGTGTTACTCCCGCTGACGCACGCAAGGCTTGTCAACTGCTTGATACTGAATTTGCCGCCGAAATAGCCGACGGCGCGATGAACCCTGCCGCATTGGTTGACGGACTATCAAGTGTGGCTGTTGTGGGCGAACGTATGCGTCACATGCCAGGCATTGCGGGGCAACTATTTAGCGTCTTGGGCCGAAATGGTATTAGCATTAATGCCACGGCTATGGGCGGACAGGAGATGAACCTCTCGTTCGTTGTTGACCGCTCACAACTGCGTAAGACGATTAACGTATTACACGACAGTTTTTTCCTTAGTGAACATGAGGACCTCAACCTCTTTATCTGTGGTACAGGCACAGTAGGTGGAAGCCTTTTGCAACAAATTGCACAACAACGTGACAAGCTTTTCCGCGAGCGTGGCCTAAAGATCAACATTGTAGGCATCAGTGGACGTAGTCATGCTGCCTACGATGCGGAAGGTATCGACCCGACCCACTATCGTGAAACCATGATGCAAGGAGGCGAAGGTGGTGTAGAACGCATGATGCATGAGATAGAGGACATGAATATCTTCAACTCCGTATTCGTTGATTGTACCGCAAGTGAAGAAGTTGCTGCACAATATGCGCGCCTACTCCAACATAATGTCAACATTGTAGCGGCTAATAAGATAGCAGCTTCGTCCAACTATGCCAATTACGAATTGCTCAAACATACGGCTCGCGAGAAAGGCGTAAAGTTTCTTTTCGAAACGAATGTGGGCGCAGGTCTGCCTATTATCAGCACAATCAACGACCTCCGAGGTTCGGGCGACCGTGTACTTCGTATAGAAGCCGTGTTGAGTGGTACGCTGAATTATGTATTCAACACGTTGTCATCTGACACGCCTTTGAGCAAGGCCGTCCATTTAGCACAAGAGAATGGCTATAGCGAGCCTGACCCTCGTATCGACCTTTCGGGTAAAGACGTGATTCGCAAACTTGTCATCTTGGCGCGCGAGAGCGGATATAAGGTTGACGTTGACGACATAGAGCGACATTTGTTCATCCCCGAAGCACTGTTTAATGGCTCGCTTGACAACTTCTGGCAGCACTTACCTGAATTGGACGCTCACTTCGAACAAGAGCGTCAGCGTTTGGAACACGAACACAAGCGTTGGCGTTTTGTAGCTGAGTGGGATAACGGCAAAGGTCGCGTAGGGCTGCGCGAGATTAGTCAAGGCCACCCCCTTTACGACCTTGAAGGCTCTAACAATATTCTGTTGCTTACCACCGAACGCTACCACGACTATCCCATGCTCATTCAAGGCTATGGTGCCGGTGCAGAGGTGACAGCTGCAGGTGTCTTTGCCGACATCATGCGCGTGGCGAATGTTTAATTTTAAGGTTATGAGGTTATAAAGTTAGTTTTACTGATTATCAATGTGAAGTAACTTTATAACCTCATAACCTCTAACCTTAAAACTGAATTATTAGAACTACTCGAACATTAATGGGGGGGTTCTAAAAATTCTGGCGCGTTGATTTGTGCCCTATCGGAAGTGTATTTTTTCTCTGAGAACATGGGATGCGGCTCAGCAATTCAAGCTAACGCTTGATTGCGTTCGCCTTGCATCATGTTTGAAAGCAAACGAAGGAGCATAGCGGGCTATGTGACTGAGTTTGCCTTCAAAAAGACACTTT
>JBNMKQ010000255.1:0-2992 GCA_050874425.1 Alloprevotella sp. | reverse complement strand
CTTGGGGTTAGATGCCCCAAGTTGGCAATACTTTTATGAGTGATACTCAAGTATTTGCAAGTCTAGGCATCGAGCCTTGACTTGCAAATGCCGACGCGAGGACGCGTCGCCCCCAGGCTAGCTTGCGTTTGTAACATTTTGCTAGCAATTGCAGTTAAAAATCCCAATATGAATGAATATGAATGAATATTAACACATAACAAACGAAAAAAATAATAACAATTACATGATTATTAATGCTCAAACAAAGCGCGAAGCGTGACTAAACTTGAACGAAAACTATTAATGCTACGTGCTTCACATCCCCTTGTCCAATCAACTTCTTTATATATAATGCACTGAGTTTAGTGCATTCTTGTAATAAAAGTGCACTAAACCCAGTGCAATTTTAATACAGAAGTGCACTAAACTTAGTGCATTTTTACTATTTTCCTTACCTTTATACGTAGATTTCTATGAAATGCAAGGGTTATCCTATCGAGAGTATATCGAACTTTTTCATAACATCCGCCTACCCGTATGCACACTTCAGCAACTTCTGCGACAAGAGATAGAGGTGCCCAAAGGCTTCTTGCCACTACAATACTTCGGTGATTATTTACAACGAGGATACTATCCCTTTGCCGATGGAGATATCAATCGATATATCCAACAAGTTGTTAATGCCACGATTGACACCGACATACCTCAGTATGCCGATTTATCTGTATCCACAGCAAGGAAACTTAAACGTCTATTGGCAATCATAGCCCAAAGCGCTCCATTAAAGCCCAACATGAGTCAAATCGGAGGACAGTTAGAAATCTCACGCAATAACGTTGCCGACCTTTGCGCTTTCTTAGAAAAAGCAGGTCTTGTAGGTCAACTACGCACCTCTACAGGGGGCATTCAAGGATTAGGGAAAGTAGACAAGATATACCTTGACAACCCTAATTTAATATATACCTTAGGCGCTCCTAACATTGAGATTGGTACCGTACGTGAAACGTTTTTCTATAACCAGACCCACGCATTCTTTCCAGTAACAGTATCTCCCATTTCAGACTTCCTCATTGACGGGAAGTACACATTTGAAGTAGGAGGGAAGAAAAAGAAGCAAAGCCAATTACAAAACATCACTGATGGGTACGTTGTGAAAGATGATATTGAAACGGGATATGGCAACATCCTCCCATTATGGACATTTGGCATGCTATATTAGTATCGCAAACTAGAAATTGGTGAACCAATAAACTGCAATTTATTGGCCACTTGGAGCGACGCGTCCTCACCTGGGGGCGACGCGTCCCCGCGTCGGTATTGCCATGTTGGGGCTCGAGGCCCCAACATGGCAATGTCTTAGATAAAAGAGCTATGCTGACGAGATGCTTTATCAAATTCCATATCACTAATCATCTGGAATTGATTATATTTGCTTCTTTTTCTGCTTGCCTTGTTGTGGCCAAAACAGAAAAGAGATAAAAATCCATATTTGCTTTAAAGTGTTCATTTTTATTCGTTAATCAACTTCATCACGACTTTACTATTCTATTATAAGCCTTACTTATGAATGAAGAACATAAACTTTCATCATAGACTATGCTATATTTCCAACGATTGTGCCACATTCTGTATGTCTTTACCAGCCCATATCTCAGTTTGTTCTTCATTGGAGGAATTTCACCTTGATACGCTGGAATAAAAATATCTGCAAGCACTCTATCTCGCAATATTTCGTCTTTATGAGTTATTGGGAACAAAGCGGTATCATAGCCTAAATAATCAACACAGATACTATTTATTGCATCCAAGAACCTAAGCATATTAGCCTTACGTGTCACTTCATGAACAAAAGTCCAATCAATGTCATCAGCATTGTTTGCTACAAATGTACTCCAATCCAATAATTGTCGTAATGTCATTCTGACCGTTGCGAAATCATTAGCCATGTGTCTTAATAGATGAATAGAGTTAAACTTTACAGAAGGTAATACCAATCCTTGCTCAAAAAACGTATAATTTCCCTTATTCTCCGATGCTATATTTTCCAAAAGACTATTTAAAGTCCTACTTGATTTATGCGTATTTACATCAAGGATTGTTTCATGATTTTCAACAACAAAATTGCTATATTGTATAACAGAATGGTGTTCATTGTTAGAAACAAAATTACCTTGATTATCTTCAGTTATTGCCTTATCTACAGCCCTTAAGACTGTCTCATTATGTTCACCTTCCTTTGTCATAGCAAAGATGTCGATATCACCGCATGGACGATGATTAGGAATTGGATAATTCAAACTACATCCATATCCTTTCATAAGCATGATGACACAATCTTTTTTTTTGACAACCAAAGCCAATTTATTAATTGTGCAAACGTAGGCATCATATATACGTTCCATCATTGCTACTTTCCCAATCCAATTTAACAACACGCTCTTTGGCGGCCGCATATCTGTTGGCAATTTTTCCAACACATCAAAGACTACACCATACACACCTTGTATTTGGGCCAATTTGTATATCTTTGCCCAATCCACCTTAGGACACGAAAGGTCCACACTACCATTACCCAGTGCAGACCTTACAAGAGATAGTAAAAATTTTTGTTCTTTTGTTAACATTACCATTCTGCAAAAGAATTATAAATAAGCAGTCACTTTAGAGCATATCCAAAAGTGTAAGCACTTTTCTATGCCTTCAACTGACTATTTGTTAAAAATTTGATTGTTTTTAAGGCTCTATAACGAATCATGTGGGTAATATTGCGTTTAATAACAGATATAAACAGCAAATTGTCGGCTCCTACGTAACGCGTGCTTTTCTTTGTATAAGAGAGGCTGCACCTCGGCATAACGTTCAAACAAGTTTGACGTTCTGCACTCGGTTTGCACTATCTTTGACATTATCGGCTGCGGCTCAGCAATTCAAGCAAGTTTGATTGCATTCGCCTTGCACAATAATTCCAGCACGCTAGCAAAATGTTGCAAACGCAGCAATTAGGGGCGCG
>JBNMKQ010000254.1:0-3002 GCA_050874425.1 Alloprevotella sp. | reverse complement strand
GAACATACTTCGACATAAGGTTTACATACTTCGACATACCATTTATAAATACTATACCTTGTGCTTACGCACAAGGTATATACAAACAGGCTACGCCCTTGCGTTTCTTGCAATATAATTAGTAGTTGTTTTAAGAAAGTGCTAAGCGCGCCTTAATGTTCATCTTATTCTCTTCGACAAATTGCAGTTTATCTAAATCCGAAACCTGAGTTACTAATTTTCGCTTAGCGCGAGAACATACTTCGACATAAGGTTTACATACTTCGACATACCATTTATAAATACTATGCCTTGTGCTTACGCACAAGTCATATACAAACAGGCTACGCCCTTGCGTTTCTTGCAATATAACTATTAGTTGTTCGCAGAAGAGCTCAATCTTCACGTTTTGAAGGAATTAGCTTCCTCGTAAGAGTCGTAGGAACGTGTTGTAACACACACCCATTTCGGGCAACGCATACCGTCGCCACACCTGTTTGATCGACCGCGACTGATTGCCCGGTTCGTAATGCGCACGCACCAACTCACGTGCCATGCGCTCCTTACATAGAGTAGATGACCTTTTCATGGTAAAACATTTTAGTTCTTAGTTTTGGGGTTAGGGGGTTAGTTTTGGGGTTAGGGGGGTAGGAGGTTAGGAGGTTAGGGGGTTAGGGGGTTAAAAAGTTTGTTTGGAAGGCGAGTTTTAAAAAGTAACTTTTTAACCCCCTAACCCTCTAACCTCTTAACCCCAACCCCCCCTAACCCCCTAACCTCCTAACCCCAAAACCCTAACGTCTCAAAGCCGAGTCAAGTACACGCCAAGCCCCACGACACCCTAACTCCACGATACGTCCCATATTGGCAAAGGGAACGTCCACTTCGAGCCACTCCCGCTTCGTGATAGCCCCCGTTAGCGCCTCCGTGTCAGCGAGTCCGAATAAGGCCGCCGTACCCTTCAGCCACGAAGCCGGCAACGAAGGGTTCAACTCCACCACCAAGTGAATCACATCCGTAGGGCGCAAGGCAAAGTAAGCCTCACGCGACAAGGCATGGTCCTGACGCAGTTCCCGCTCACGCATCATGCGTTCCGCGGCGTCGCGCTCCTCCATGAGCGTCAGTTCGCGTCGGCGATCCTTCAAGAAGTCGTGGTGAAACGTCTGACCGACATTCCTCACGTCGAAGGCCGCAAACGATTGGCCGTACACCCCCGCCTTATAACGCGCGAAGAAGAGCATCACCTCGCTCAACTTATAGCCAGCCACTGTACCCGTAAAGGCAGCCACAAACGGACCCACCTGAGCCTCCGCCTGCGAAGCGTCGCGACACTGCGAGGTAAGAAACAAGTGCGTCACCTGTTCGTCCATCCACATCTTCGGACACGCCGCCCCATACAACTCCGCCAGTGCTGCCACCGTCGGACACTGCCAACGATAAGCCCGCCAAGGCGAGTCAGCCACCACGCCCCAGTTGCGTGGAGAGTAATTCTGCATCAAGTCATTAAAAGTCGGGTTCTTCACCGTCCATGCTGGCGATATACCCAGCTTGGCGAGCTGCGAAGCCTGCAAGGGCTTCACCGAGAGCGTCTTGCTTCGTTCCGTAGCTGCCGTAGCCGTTGGAGCCATTGCCATATCCGTTGGAGCGGTTGCCATAGCTGCCATAGCCGCTACGGGGGCTCGCTGCGCTGCGTCGGGCTGCAAGGCCTGTACCGACGACTGCTGCGGGGCGAGTAGGGGATTGCACATAGGGGGAATCTTCATGGTCTGAGTACGTTTTTAGGTTAGTTCTCGTCAAATTACGTTCTTCTTCTTTCTTACTCTTTTTATTATTCGTGCTAAAGGCTGTGCTAATGGGTGTGCTAACAGCTGGTGGACTGACAATCTCAAACGCTTGAGCCACAGTGATAACGGAATACTTCTTTGTGCTATCCACCCTGCTAAGCCCCATGTTACAAAACTTCTTGAGCAAGTAGCGCACGCGACACATACTGCAACCCCATCGCTCAGCCAGAAACTTGAGCGTCGTACAGAGTTGACCCTTCGTCAGTGTCACTTCGCAATTATTTATTTTATGTACAGTCGGTGTGCGACCAAAATAAGCCATTAGCTGAAGGTCGATGTAAGCCTCAATGACGGTGAAGCAGCGTTTCTCTTGCCAATTAGAAGAGGCAATGAGGGCACGCGGAATGGTAATAAATCCTTTGTCGCTTATTTTCATGGTAGTTATCCTTTGTTCTGTTCTAAAAAAGTGGGTGAGCAGGTAAGATAAACTATACATCAAACAAATATTGAAATATGGTAGCGTCGTCTGCGCTCAAACGACTTATATATGACAAATGAATACATCTCTCACTCTGCTCACCCTGGCTCCAACATTTTCACAAACATTGGGTTACCCAAGTCTTTAATATTCGCTGCAAATGTAAGTCTTAATTTCATAACCTCCAAATGCGATGTCTGCAATCGTTCCGTCTCATAACACATTTATTTTGCGCCAAACTGCGTCATGCCCCTTTTTGAATTGTTAATTTTTTCACCATTTTACGTTTTCTTCTTCTATCACTATTAACACATCTTTCTTTCTTTTTACAATATAGTCCCCCTGATGGTCCTCAGAAGATAGGAAGATATTTAAGATAAATTAAGAATAGGCGATACGTCTACGTAACGCAAGCTAACTTTGGGGCGACGCGTCCCCGCGCCAGCATTTGCTCGAGCTGTCGGTTACGTAGGCGCAAAAAACACAGTGGGAGAGAAATAAAAACACAGTGGGAGAGAAACAAAAACACAGTGGGAGAGAAACAAAAACACAGTGGGAGAAAAACAAAAAAAGGGTCTATGTTGATTCGTGTGGGTAATATTACGTTTAATGATATGTACAAACTGCAATTTGTCGAACAGGACGAAAAAGATTAATGGAAAGATTAATGAAAAGATTAATGAAAAAGATTAATGAAAAAGATTAATGATAGATTAATGAAACATTAATGTTTAAAACTAAGCGCGAAGCGCGTAACGTAAAGT
>JBNMKQ010000253.1:0-3053 GCA_050874425.1 Alloprevotella sp. | reverse complement strand
TTTTTATACTCGCGCTGAAGCGCGAACTCACGCGGGCTACAAGCCCGCGCCCCTAATTGCTACACTGCTTACATTTTAATATAGCGTTTCAATAAAAAAATGCTTTAGCCCTTCTCCTCTTCATCATCCTCTTCTTTCACCTCATACGTCACGCCATCAACCTTGCCTGCAATGTAAGAAAGTCCCTCAATGCCTTTGTGAGTAAGGTTGTACACCTGCATGGCCTGACCATTCATAAAAGTGTCGCACGCAAAGGTGTCGCCCACAGCAATTTTGCAGTTTTCAGCCTCAATCACTTCAAACCAGCAATCGTCAATGTGTCGTAGCACACAGCGGCGGTTAGGATTCCAACGAGCTATGACGATAGCTCCTTTAGCCAACCTATTGGTGTCCCAAAACGGAGCAAACGAAATGCAGCTTTGCTCGCTATTGTTTTCTATTAAATTACCCCCCCGACAGAACTAAAATCAGCAAAGTTAGTAGCTCCTAAATAGTTAGCTAAAGTGTCAATAGTATAGGGACGAGGCTTTACGCCCTGCGAACTCACATAGCCCCAAATGCGTTTAAGCGTTGAGGGGCTAATGCGTTTGTGTAGCGTGTCAAACAACAAGTTGCTAAGCGTTATAAAGTCATTATTATGCCGCATGCTTAGCCCCGTCTTTTCTTCTATGGCGCGTAATAGCTTTTCTTTCATGGAATGGTTGTAATAGGTTTGCTTTGCGTTTACAAAATTAATCATTTTTTCTTTAGATATGTTGAAATGAATAAAATGAACAAATAAGAAGCCGAAAAAACACGGTATTTTTGTTTTCAAAAATTATAACAAACAATAAAGATATGTTAGACTTTATTCCAACCCCAACAGGTTGTTCGAAAAAGGAACACGAACAACTATGTAGGCAGTTAGAGCAATTGGTTAAAGGCGATGATGACGTAAAGCTTTATCTTTACCGCTATGTGCCATTGTTCTCTCTCTTACATTCTTATGAAGGGCACGAGCGATTGTTTATGCGTCGTGTAGACGATTGGAAAGATCCTTATGAAGAAAGAATTTTTCGAACAAATTTCTCGGATAAGGCCGATGATTGTAGCTTTACGCACCCCCTTCAAAATCAAGTTTATGGAACCTCTTTCACCACAGGCTATAATTGCGAAGGTCAGTGGCGGAATTACGAAGATACTGCAAATGATCCTGTAGTGTTGCTTCAAATCAATGCTTCTCGTCTTTTTGATACACTTCGACAGTCAAAGCGGCAGTTCTATGTAGGTTGTGTTGGTTATTTTGATCAGAACGAGGTGACTGATAGCATCAAGCAGCTTGTGAAAGACAATGCCGAAGCCTATAAGCATTATAAAGGCGAAAAAACGCATCATGAGGCACTTTTAAAGCCCAACTTTGTCAAGCGTCAAGCTTTTAGCTATGAGCGCGAGGTGCGCGTTTTAACCATAGAACAGAAGTCTGACGACAAAATTCTTTTGGCTGAAATTGATGGCTTTACTCGTTTAATCAGCCAAATGACCCTTTCTCCTTTCTGTAGCAAATCATGGCAAAAGGCTCAAAAAAGCATTCTCGAAAAAGAATATGCAGCGCCAGCTATTTATGCAAGTGCCTTGATGCGTCGGTCGGAGTCTAATCCTAAGGTTGTTTTTAATAGCATGCAATCAGATGATAATAAAAAATAAGACTATGAAAAATAAGGGTATTTTTGCAATGCGCGTCCTACACGTTCTATAACTTTTTCATAATTTTTAGTTCCACTACGTTTATTGATTCCGTCATTAGCTTTTTTGAGTTCCTCTTCAAAACGTGTACGCCATTGGCGGTTCATGGATGACTCCGTTAGAGCTTTTGCAGGAGAAGTGATTTCAAGATAATAGTCGCCCTCAGCTGCGGTACATACTTCACGTAGGGTTATTTCTTGTTTACGTGCGTCCTTTACGATTATGCTTTTATGGTCTGTTGAGAGCTGATAGTCCTTCAGACGATTCCGTGATACACAGAGGTAATTATATCCTTTTTCTTTGACCAACTTAAGGTTTTCTTCTGTGGCTATGCCAGCATCCATAACCCCGAGAGTCTTGTCTTTTTCGGCAGGAGACTTAAGTGCTAATTTATCTATCATATCAGGTAGCGACATAGGGTCTGCTGTGTTACCTTCAAGTATAGGAGAATAGCGGATAAATCCAGCTTCATTGATACACAACGCCATGACAAGCAGACGACAATCATATCTTTTTTCCTTGCTTCTGCCAAACTTAGTCTTTGTGCTTTTAGCTTTGCGACCCTCAAAGTAAAAATTGGTCAAATCGAAGAGAACGATTCGATTCGTAAGATTAAAAAGGCTATCAGTTCTATTACAAAGATGCTTTTCAAGTTTCTCCTTTAACTCATAAAGTCGGGTGGGAATCTTATAAAGAGCATTTAATCCTGGCCACCATGAGGGATTGCCAGAATATAATTCACATGCAGCACTATTCTCCTCCATATATCTAATGGTAGATAGCTCTGAAGGTGCATAAACAGTACGTACAATCAGATGTGATAGTGCTGTATGAATAGAGTTCTCACTCCAACCTTCGGAACGAAGGAACTCTTCAAATCCAAGTTTGTCTATAGCTTGTTTGCAGAGCCATTCTACTCCTACATTACGTGCATCAGTATGTTCTACGCTATCAAGGTCAACATAACGTGAAGCTTCGTTTCTTGCTTCTGATTCACGATGGTCAAAGCGGTCTATATTGCCTTCTTCTTGCATTCGTGTCCAATACTCCTCAGCTTTAACACGTTCCGTATCATTCAGATTTTCCATTTCTTTTAATGGAAAAAGTTGTTGTTCACTTCTATTCTTGAAACGTTCGGTTAACGCAACTGCAATGCGACGCATGTTTGTAGGTGAGAGATTGGGTTCAAATGGCGCAACCGACAAACCCTGTGGGGAGGGTGTACGGATACTAACCCAAAACCATTGCTAAACGATACATGAAGAAAGGGATGTCTCTGACTCCTTTCACTTGCGCTCGGAAGCATTTGATCTTTGAGTTTAGTGATTCAG
>JBNMKQ010000252.1:0-3058 GCA_050874425.1 Alloprevotella sp. | reverse complement strand
CCTCTCCCCCTAACCCCCTCCCCCACAGGGGAGGGGGGATAAGTCACTCTTACTTCTTGAGTTTCCTGTTGGTTCTCAACTAGAAACGCAGCAAGTAAAGGTTACTTATTCCCCCTCCCCTGTGGGGGAGGGGGTTAGGGGAAGAGGCCCCATCAAATTGCAGTTTTACCCACACTATTCGTTATAGAGCCTTTATTATCGTAGAGCAATCAAAGCGCGAATTTTGTCATTAAATCCGCTTTGTTGCATGAGTTCTTCAATGGTTAAGTGCATGCGATAGCGCCAATATTGGTTAGGGTTGGCGGGGTCGTTGATTTGCTCCGTTTCGGGGTACTTGCTTCGTAAAGTGGGCGAGATAGAAAGCCAATCTTGTAAAGCTAATAAACACAGCATAGAAGGCGATTGCAGATGTTGCTTAATAACCTCTTCGCAAATCTCAGGAGTGGCTTCGGCAGGAGCTTCGCCACTGTGGTGAAGTGCTTCGTTCCAGAAAGCCTGTCTTCTTTCTGCATTTTGCTGCCACCATAAGCGCAAAGGAGGCATATCGTGCGTGGCTATTGTGGCTACCGAAAGGTAAGGGTTATTATTCAAATGCCCAAATCGTACGCCATACTCCTTAGGCATTCGTTGTATTTCGAGCGAAAGAATTTGAAGGCGCTCTAATACTCCCTTTACAGAAGCAGGCACCATGCCTAAATCTTCAGCACAGGGCAACATACCCGTACCTTGCAAGGGGGATAGTTGTAGTGTGGGGTGCTGAGTGTCGCAGCTTTGCGTGACAATAGGTATCTTCTTCATTGCCTCGTCCGCCCAAAACTGATTGTTGCGATGATAGAAGAAGTCGTCATGTAGGCGATTGAAAGCATCGCGATTTTGGTCAGATAGAGTAGTGTAGAGGTGCGTCAGTTGAGCCGCAATGCGAGGGTGGTACCAGTCGGGGTGTTCAATGTCTTGAATGAAAAGCACCTCACAAGCGACGTTGAGTAGTGCCTGTCGCGTCTTTCCTTCAGGCAATAACTGCATGAGCGCACGTTGCGAGCGATAGCTTTCTTTTAATGCGTAGCTATGATTATTGAGTGGCTCAAAATATTGTTCGGCTAAATGTTCGTTTTGAGTTTCGGCGATAAGTTGTTGTAAATACGTCTCATCAACTTGTGGAATGCAAAGTGATACAACGTCCTCGGTAAATCCGAAATGCTCTATCTCGTTGATAGAGAAAGGTAACGCTGGACGGAAATAGCCTAATAGACCATAGATTTGATTTGTTGGAACCTCCCATATACGGAAGAATCCTAATACATGATCAATGCGATAGGCATCAAAGTATTGCTGCATGTGGCAGAGTCGTTTGCGCCACCAAGCGTAGTTGTCTTTGGCCATTTCGTCCCAATTGTAGGTTGGAAATCCCCAATTTTGTCCATGTACAGCAAAATCATCAGGAGGGGCTCCCGCTTGTCCGTTAAAGTGGAACAGACGGCCTTCACCCCAAGCGGGTACGCTATCGCGACTAATGCCGATAGGAATGTCGCCTTTTAATATGACACCTAAATTGCGCGCTTCATCGTGGGCCTGCAGCATTTGGCAATGGAGCAAAAATTGAACGTAGGCATAAAAGGTACGTGCCTCTTCCAGCTGTGGGTGAGCATGGACAAACTGCTCAATCGTATCGGGTGTAGGCGCATCGGCAGGCCAGGAACGAAAGTCGGCCGTGTGGTAAAGGTCGCGTAAGGCGCAAAAGGATGTGTACGCTGTGAGCCATTGCTCGTTATTGTGAGAGAACTTCTTAAACGAGGCAGAGGCTATTGTTCGCTTACCATTCTCTTTAAATAAAGCGCGAGCAAACTTTATTTTCAATTGGAATACGCGTTCATAGTCAATCTGTGGCAATAGATTAAGTTCCTCTCCTTCATGCTGATAGGTGGCGTATGCTTGTGAAGAACTCCACTCACGCATATCAAGGTAAATAGGGTGAAGTGCAAAGACTGAAATGCCATTATAAGGATAAGAGTCGTGCCAACTTCCCGTTCGTGTTGTATCATTTATAGGGAGCAGTTGTACAGCGCGCATTCCTACTTCAGCAGCCCAATGTACAAACTTACGAAGGTCGCCAAAGTCACCTATGCCACTACTTGTTCGGCTACGGAGTGAAAATACGGGGATAACACAACCTGCTCCGTGCCAAAGGGGAATATCAATTTGTGGCATCTCATCTTGTCGAATAGCAGAAGCATTTTCGGGATAAGGCATACCGATAAGTTCGCGGTTGCCCCCCTGCTCCCAAATGACAGTGTCGGGACGTGTAGTGTCTATTAAGACGTATTTATAGCTAACGCCTTCCTCGAAATCTTCACGTGAGAGTGGAAGAGCCCATTCGTAAGTGCCCGTGCGTTGTAGTAGTCTGGCTTCGTGCGTTTGCCAGTTGCCCCAACGCTTCGTACTGCCAATGACGGCCCAACGCAGGTTATCAGTTGGTGGTAGTGCGTGTAAAAGGAGCAAACAGGGTGATGTAAGCAAATCCATGTGAAGTTGTTCGCCTCCGCAAGGTTGCATAATACATTTCTCGAAAGCCTCCCGATGATAGATGCTGCTCATGGCGTGTTCCGTCCATGCATCGAAAAAGCAGACATCAGTTCGGTGGTTAAAGTAAAAGATACGCCAACTGTTAGGTTCAACGCGTACTAATTGATTGTCATTATTGATGATTTGATAAGCATATCTTATCTGTTTGCTCGCAGGTGCAACTTTTATGTTCGTTTGCCATAAAGCATTGTCGCTGCTATGTAGAGGCGCATATTGTGTGTCGCCCCCATCAACGGAGTAAACTAATTCGGGGTGGCAGTCGTTTTGGGTGTGGTATGTAATGTGAAATTGAAGGTTTTTCATGATAAAAGTGTTGAGTGTCTTATGGGGTGTTCTAAAAATTCTGGCGCGTTGATTTGTGCCCTATCGGAAGTGTATTTTTTCTCTGAGAACATGGGCTGCGGCTCAGCAATTCAAGCTAACGCTTGATTGCGTTCGCCTTGCACCATGTTTGAAAGCAAACGAAGGAGCATAGCGG
>JBNMKQ010000251.1:0-3098 GCA_050874425.1 Alloprevotella sp. | reverse complement strand
GGGAGGGGGAATAAGTAACCTTTACTTGCTGCGTTTCTAGTTGAAAACCAACAGAAAACTCAAGAAGTAAGAGTGACTTATTCCCCCTCCCCTGTGGGGGAGGGGGTTAGGGGGAGAGGCCCAATTGCAGTTTTACCCACACTATTCGTTATAGATTCATATTTTTTGACCCTAAGGCAGCCTTTCTTCCACATTTATAAGGATTGTCCACTTTCTGCATTCGCCCTACCTTTGCAGCCGAAATAAAAAAGACGAACAAAAGATTATAGGCTATTTCTAAAAATAGCCAGTTTTTACGTTTTAAGGTGATTTTATAGCCTCAAAACTAAAAACCGAATTATTTGAAATCCTCTCTAATGATACTTCTATCACTCCTCTGTCCCACTCTCATGACTACCGACGCAGACTCGCTGCGTAAGTTTAACATAGAAGAGGCCATAGTGGTGGCCTCACCTAAGGAAACACGCCAACTGCGTCAGCAGCCCGTAAGCGTTTCACTCTTCGACGCAGCATCTCTCAACAATCGTAAGGTAGATGCCCTAAAGGACCTTTCGTCACTCGCTCCTAACTTCTATATGCCCAATTATGGCAGTCGCCTTACCTCGGCTTGCTACATTCGTGGCATCGGGTCACGTATCAATACCCCTGCCGTTGGACTTTATGTTGACAACGTGCCCTACGTTGACAAATCAGCCTACGACTTCTCCTTTCAAGGCATTGAGCGTGTTGATGTCATGCGTGGGCCACAAGGTACACTCTATGGGCGTAACACCATGGGCGGACTGGTCCGTATCTTCACGGCCAATCCTATTACCCATTACGGCACTGACGTGAGCGCCGGGATAGGCTCTGCGGCCAAAAGCTATGGTACGATGACGCGTCATGCGGCCTTTACTACCTATCTTCACCCTGCAGATCGCATGGGGCTGAGTGTGGGCGGCTACTACGAAGGGCGCGATGGCTACTTTAAGAACGCCTTTAATAATAAGACGCAAGATGGTAGTGAAGCTGGTGGCGGTCGTTTGCGTTGGTCGTGGCAACCGACTAACGTCGTGAAGTTGGACTGGACGACCTCTTATGAGTATAGCAACGAACAGGCTTGTCCCTACTACTTATTGGGACGTGCGACGGACTTTGCCAATGGTTTTAACACCGCAAGTGACAATGCTAACGAGGGCACTTTATCCCAAAATCGCCCCAGCACCTATCGCCGTAGCCTCTTCAATACGGGACTGAACGTGGAGCATCGTATGCCGCGCGTGGTACTGACTAGCATTACGGCCTTTCAACACTTGAATGATCGACTGTTTATGGACCAAGACTTCACGTCGAACGACATCTTCTCGCTCTGCCAAAAACAAAAGATGTATACATTGTCAGAAGAGATAGCGCTGAAGTCGCCATCGACCAACCGACGTTGGACGTGGACAACGGGGGCTTTTGCCATGTATCAACACCTCAATACGGGGTGTCCTGTCACCTTCTATGATGAGGGAGTCTCTTACCTTAACCAAGAGTTGGGAAGCCACATGCCCTCCAGTCCCAAAATAGACTTAGCCTTTACGGGCAATTCTATTCCCTTTAACGCTGACTTACAGACGCCTTCTGTCAATGCTGCACTTTTTCACCAAAGCACGGTGAAACTCTTTGGCGGACTCAGTGCCACGCTTGGTCTTCGTTTAGACTACGACCACCGCGAGCTTTCTCTGCAATCGGGAGCTGGGGCTACGGGGGTGCCCTACCACTTTGGCATGAGTATGGGTCCAACGATGCAATTCGACACCGACCTCACGGCTGACCCAACGCTCAATGGTACGCTTCGACACGACTCTTGGCAGGTCCTGCCTAAGGTGGCTCTCAACTATGCCCTACCGCGCGATTTGGGTAATATCTACGTTAGCATCGCTAAGGGTTACCGCGCTGGGGGATATAATATCCAGTCTTACTCTGACCTCTCGCGCTCGCTCTTACAACGCGATATGATGTTGGGGGTAAAGCAATATAGTATAGAGGCGATCAATAGCCTACCTTACTTGCCCGATGCGGTTAAGCAAAAGGCCATTGCGGGCATGACGGGCGTTCTTGACCAATATACGCCGGCTGCTCCCTCACTCGCTACGCTTTACTACAAACCTGAATACACTTGGAGCTACGAAGCGGGTATTCATCACAACTTGGCGGATAAGATGTTGCAACTTGACCTTTCGGCCTTCTATATGAACACGCGCAATCAACAAATTGCTCGTTTTGCTGAAAGTGGCATGGGACGCATCATGGTGAATGCGGGGCGAAGCCGCAGCGTAGGGGTTGAAGTGGGATTGCGCTCTCAATTGCTTGACGACCGACTCAACTTCACGGCTAACTATGGCTACACGCAAGCCGAGTTTACGAACTACGACTTGGGCACGAATGACGGCCAACGCATTGATTATACGGGCAACAAGGTGCCTTTCGTACCTCAACACACGTTTAGTGCTGCAGTGGATTATGTGCAACCTATTGCGCAAGGCAAACTGTTCTTAAAGTCTGTCAACGTAGGGGCTGACGTCAAGGGGGCAGGCCGCATTGAGTGGAATGAGGCCAACACCTTTGGTCAGCGATTTTATGCTACGATGGGGCTCCACCTCGGACTGACCATGGCAAAGCAGTTTAGTCTCTCTCTTTATGCGCGCAACCTTACCAACACGCATTATGCTACCTTTGCCTTTGACAGTATGAACAATCGCTTTGCACAATACGCTCAACCTCGCACCTTCGGGCTGGACGTAAAGTGGCATTTTTAAAAACGATAAACTGCAAATTGTCGAACAGACAAAGATTAATGAAAAGATTAACGAAAATAGATTAATGAGACGATTAATGAAAAAGATTAATGATAGATTAATGAAACATTAATGTTTAAAACTAAGCGCGAAGCGCGTAACGTAAAGTTTTTTTGCGCTACGCGCTTTTGTTAACATTAATGCTTCATTAATCTATCATTAATCTTTCCATTAATCTATCATTAATCTATCATTAATCTATCATTAATCTATCATTAATCTATCATTAATCTATCATTAATCTATCATTAATCTATCATTAATCTATCATTAATC
>JBNMKQ010000250.1:0-3128 GCA_050874425.1 Alloprevotella sp. | reverse complement strand
TTATGTTAATGGGCCTCACCCCCTAACCCCCTCTCCTCAAGGAGAGGGGGGGGAGGGGGTGAGGCCCAATTGCAGTTTATCAGTTCCAATCAATTAATACACCATCTTTAGTAATGCCACGTACACTCACGTCAATGCGTTGTGCTTCGTGTGAGTTAGAGAAGAGGATGACCGTAGCTTTGCCATTATTGTCGGTTGTGACGTTTGGCGCCCAGAGCAGCGTTCGACGATTATCCTTATCGGTAGGTAAGTCGAAGCGGCGATAGTTCGGGGAATAAAATCTTACGTTAGGTGTAAAGCCTTGTACATTCCTCACTTCTATACCTTTTTTTGATGTTTCACGAAAACGAAACCTATCGGGATTGCTATATAAATAAATGGCATAGGCAGTATAAGAAAAGCGTTTTTCGTCGCCTGATAATGCATCGTCCACTTTATTGTCAATCACCATTGCTACAGACTTATATTCTCCACAATCAGCATACAGATAATCGTAATCCACTTTAATGTTATTTTCGTATACTCGTATTTCGTGTCCGTTGATGTAAAAGTGTCTTCTAATGTTATTACCATATAAGGGATTGTGGTTAAAAGCATTCGCATCTACTCTATTAGGCGAATTGTATATGAAGTCATCTCGGAATAGCGTATCAACCAAATTCTCCATATCTAATACGCCGTATTTGTCATGTTGAATTCGGTTATTGCTATATTGCAGAAGGTCAGCCACTTCCATAAACTCTGGTCCACCACAATCCTTGCTACGCTCTAATTCTCTGCTAATATTGATATACTTCATTGAATTTTTTATACCCGTAGTTTCTCCTCCTCCCCAGGTGTATTTGCTTCCATTTAATCCTTTGTATTTTCTAACACGTGCGACAACCTCGGCAGGGTTTAGGGTAGACGATACCGCACGCTGTAGGGTGTCAATCCATTCAAAGGTCGTTATATCTTTAGGATTAGCTGTAAAATCTTCAGTCGTAATAGGCTTTATGGGTAATGCTAAATCAGTATGCCAAAGAGGGCGAGGTTGGGGGGAGAACCATCGATCTATCATCAAGCGAGTAAAGGTACGTTTGCCTGTTTCTTGCTTCATAACAAATTTAACGACATAGTTACCTTCAAAGTCAACGTTTGACTCGAAGGCATATTCTCCCTTGCTATTGGTGCGTGTTTCCCCCTCGATGGCTTCACCTGTAATCTTGTGGTCTTGAAGTCGATAACCATACATTTTTAAAGTGGCATTAGCGAGTGGCTCATGTTTTTTGTTGTCTTTATAAATTCTCCCACGGAGTATCAATTTGTTTTCAATGGGTTGTTTTAATTGAAAAGAATCTTTGCCACACATTACTTCAAAGGTATTAGTTTGCCACCCTTGTACCATCATTAATAGGTCAAGCATACGTCTGTGAGCAGCATCGTTCTTAATAAAGTATAGGTCAGGACGGTGAATGTAGCCTTTTAGCTCTGAAGCGAGCAACATATTACCCTCAAAGCCACCATCATTGGTCGATACAAAGTTGCCGCCTTCGTCGCGAACGGCTACAGACATATTGGCCCCTTTAACAGAACGCCCTAAGGCATCAACAGCACGCATTTGGAGAACAATGGGCGAAAAAGGGCCATACCACTTCTGATTTTGCTTTACTTGTAACTTTACGTAACGCGATTTTTCATCTTCCCTTATGGGTACCCAAAATAAACGCGTGGCGAGGCTATTGCCCAATGCGTCAAATAGTTCAGCACGGCACACGCCACCTCGTAAGGCTTTATGAGGAATAAGTAGCTCGACGCTTTCATTGCTTACCGTAAGTGTGTCAAAATAACATACATTTTCGCGATTAAACACAGCGAGCCCTAAAAGTTTTGAACTTTCACGAAGACTATCTCCTACTATCACTTGTATAAGTTCTCCTTCTTTTGCATAATCGGCTTGCAAAGCGTAGGGAACTTTTCCTGTCGGTAATGCAATGGATTCAACTTTTTTGTCAACTTCATAGAACTTTCGATTGGACGACAAGCGCACATATCCTTCTTTAAAATTGGCTGCTAAATCAAACGTGCCCATTCCCTCGTGTTCGGGAACCGATGTAGTATAAAGGTGTCCTTCATGGTCGTATATTTCTAATGTATCTTCAATCGTAGATCCTTTCCCGTCAGTAAGTTTATAGGCTATACGTTGTTGCGCCCCCTTGACGCGCTGTCCTCCTTCAGGATAAAAGTTTAACAATGCGCTTCTGTCGTTTTTCATCACGTATGGTCGAGGGTCGCCTAAGGTTACTCGTTCATGTGCCAATGGTTCGGGAATGGATAGCTGAACAATGTCCTTTAATTGTGTCTTATCAACTTCCATGTTTGGATTACTATTTGAAAATACGGGAATAATTCTTGAAAAACAGGCGCTTTCGTTCCAATTTACCATTTCTCGTGTATAAGCTCTCACTTCATAATAGCCAGCATAAACGGGCAATTGTAATGAAAACATACCATTGGCAGTACTCATAGAGTCTAACCGATGAATGTTTTGTGTTATCATCTGCCCGTCTGCATTCAATAGTTCAACATAAAGCACACGGCTCAATTGAGTAGGTTTCAATGATGAGGCTCGGACGACATAGGCTTTATACCAGATTGTATCACCTACCAAATAGCCCAAATTGTCAAAGTGCACATACACCTTTTCGCGTGGAAAGTTATAATCAAATCGTGCAGCACGCTTAAATTGACAAAATAATTGTTCCACTTCTGATTGCACTTGCTGTGCCTTCAGCCCACTTGTCATCATTGATAGAAGGACCAGTAAAAGTGTAAAATGTTTGACAAATGTTTTCATCGGTAGTCTAAAGTTCATAACACATATAGCCAAAATAGCTAATGAATCAATTATATATCTTACGTTTTTTATAAATTAAAAAATTTCATATTAACTATAGCAAAAATACAAGAAGTTATTTTATCATCAAATAGAATTATTGATTTTTTACTAAAGTTTTTGGATTAAGATAAACTAAGATAAACTGCAATTGGGCCTCACCCCCTAACCCCCTCTCCTTGAGGAGAGGGGGAATGAAGTTACCTTTTTCTCCCCAGTTTCTTGCTTGAGATATTTCCTGAAAATGAGCAAG
>JBNMKQ010000249.1:0-3143 GCA_050874425.1 Alloprevotella sp. | reverse complement strand
TTATACTTTAATGTAAGACATAAATATCATAAATACGTATATTTCGTTGCAGATTGTAAGCTATCGGATTAACAAATTGGAGTTCTCGGACAGTCTGGGGGGAGGGGGTTAGGGGGAGAGGCCTCATCAAATTGCAGTTTATTTCACCATCACCTTACGTATGGTGCCGTCGCTCATCTTGATGATGTTAATGCCGCGCTGTGGCGCAGTCAAGCGTCGACCATCGATAGAATAACGAAGTTGAGGTGTGCTGCCTTCTTCCGTCTGGGCAGTGGAGATAGATTCAATCACAGAGGGATGCAACTCAACCACCTTATCATCTGGCACGTCAAAGGCTACATGGATAGGAATATATTCCCAATCGTGTCCATTTTCATCTTCTACCATTGCTTCAGCCTCTATCGTGTAGTGGCCTGGTAAAAGATTCAAATAACCTCTTCTCTTGAAATTGGAATCATTCTGTGGTGAAACATGCGTTTGCTGATTATTGAAGCACATATTAAACCATAGAAAATCTGGCATATTTCTTTCATCATTAAATCTAAAATAAGTCCTTACCAACTTCTTATTATAAAGCGATATAGTCGTATCGGCTTTAGATGGTGTTATCTCAATGATATAGGCCGGGTTATGAGAAGAGGTTGAGGTCGCAACGTTTATACTACTGCCTGTTGAGATATTGATAGCCTTGTCGGGTGTGGTAGTGGCCATTCTGTCTAAGCTACCATAATTGCTGCCTTCTCTGTAGTAGATATAATAAGGATGCCCCGCATCTTCAGCATCTGTTTTAAAGATGCTCGGATATTCCAACCAATACTTTACTGCATTGAACGTATCCTTCTCCAACTTTATTTGGCGATATTCAATGGTGTGTTCATTATAGCCAGCGTGAAGGGGTATCGTCTCTTCAGCACGGTAGAACTGTTTCTTCTCCCCATTGTCACCAATGGACTCTGCAAATCTAAAATATTGAGACGCTGGAACCCCATTGAAAACGTAGACGCTATCTACGCCCATATTGCTCACACGGAGCAATGAGAACTGATTGTCGGGCAAATGCTGCTCGAAAGGCCCTGTGGCATCAAGCGTAAAGTGATTCATGCGCTCTTCAGTGGGGTAGCCGTTGCCTTTTCGCATGCACCAATTGAATTCTCCTTCAGGTAGGATAGCCGTAAGCGTATCGTAGGGCACAGGCGACTCCGTGCCTACGGCAAGCGATTTGGCGCAACCTTCGTGGTGAGTGACAGTAAAGTAGTTGGGCTCCCCAGCAAAGACGTGGTAGCCTTCTTGCATAAGGTGACAAGGAATGATAAACTTAACGGGATGAAGGGCATTAAAGTCAAGTTTAGCATCATACGCCAAATGCTCAAGATGAAATTTGTCTTGCGTAAAGTGCCACTCGCCGTCCACTCTTACGTCTGGATAGTAGTAATAAGCATAGATAGTGGCATACGCGTCAATGCCTGGCGATACGGTATCAGACTGTGCACTATAGTTCGTAGAGAGTTGAAGAGTGGTAGGGGCCGTACTGCCTTCTACGAGGGTCGTGATGACAAGGTCATTGCCCTTAACTTCACGGCTCACTTCGCGACTTTCAATGTCAATTTTTGCATAATCGCGCCAAGCATAAGGACGACTTGCATAGCTATAAGCACCCATTTTCAGACGGTCAGCGTAGGGCGCTGCACCAGCAAGGGTCGTAACGGTGCGCACGATTGTACTCTCACCTACCGAAAGGCTTACAGGCGTTGCGCTCTCAGGCACCGTAATCTCTTTAATTACGTATCGTCCCTCCGCATTGTAAGGCATGAGGAAGTCGGGGTCGGTCGTTTCAACAAAGGGACGACCGAACTGAAACGTTTGTGTGCCTGGCAGCACGTAGGCAGCTTGTGTGCCATCTGGAGCCCTAAGGCTAAACCGATTAGTCACATTATAGAAGCCATAGCCATACGTACCGCTATTACTATTTTCTATTCTGATACGCTGCTGTGGATAGTAGACAGAGCCGAATCCATTCGTTGTAGGACATAAGTTGCCCTTCGTATCGGTAATGTAGAAGTAACAGAGCGTAGCCTTACGATAGTCGGTAGTGATACAGGTAGTCGTATCAGTCACTTCGATAGAGTCGGCGTGGAGGGCGAGATTATCCTCTTGAGGAGCCACCAAGTAGCGCAAGGTGTCGCCCACGTGAGCGTAAAGGACAAAGGGGTTGTCCTTTTGTAGATCGTACATGTTGCGTGATCCGTATGATCCGCTAACAGAACCCGTGCGCAAGTCGGGGGCCAATCGAGTCGATACGGCATGGCCATCGCGGCCTACGACGGGGTTGAAAACTATGCGACGAGACTTAGCCCACTCGTCGTGGCGAATAGTGATGCGCTCCTCATCACTGGGGGTAATCTTACCTATAAGGATGCGGTTGAAGTGAGGACTATAGACGCGGTAGTAGATGGGGTCTCTGCTGAGCAAGCTAAAAGCGCGTTGCAATTCGCGCACGTTGAATGCCGTAATACTCTGATTTCCCCAGCATACGCCATTTTCACCATCGGGAAAGGCGTTGAGGGTATAGCTCTTATATTTAATGTCTTTAGAAGACGAGTTGTATTGGAACTCATCATTACTAAGGTCAAGATTATAGCGAGCATAGTTGTCTACATTTTGGAACATATTTGAAGACGAGAAGGTTATCTTGAGTGTACCAATCTCATTCATCAAGTCTCTGTAGTTCTCAGCTGCGTAATCAATGTTATTAGGGGCTTCAATACGAAACGATACATATTGGGCGTGGACGAGCGTGGACGGGAAGCTCGAGCACAGCATCAGGGCTGCGCACACGCGCCTAAGGGAGGTTGTAAATCTACTCATATGTGTAAACGGTGTTTGAGGATTAATAATCTTGGCATAATGCTACTTTCATAGTACTATTTTGCAAAAGTATGTACCGCTTTTTGAGTAGAGGTCATTACAATTAATGATTTTTAGCACGCGAGAGCCAAAAACGCAAACTCGTCTGGGGGCGACGCGTCCTAACCTGGGGGCGACGCGTCCTAACCTGGGGGCGACGCGTCCCCGCGTCGGTATTTGCTCGTCAAGGCTCGATGCCTTGACAAGCAAATGCTCTTCTATTTAATGCATTGCCATGT
>JBNMKQ010000248.1:0-3177 GCA_050874425.1 Alloprevotella sp. | reverse complement strand
GCGCGTCAAAAAAAGAGCTAAATATACTAACAAAATACGCCTATAGAAGGGTATATGTAGTTACATTTTGCACTTTCTTTTTTGACGCGCCTATGCGGCGCGTATCCCGCGGGCTAAAAGCCCGCGCCCCGTTTAGTTCGATAAACTGCAATTTGTAAGCCACTTGGGGCGACGCGTCGCCCCAAGGTGAGGACGCTTCGCCGCAGAAGAGGCTTACAAATTGCAGTTTATCAATTCTAGGGTTACAAACGTTTCAATGTTTCACTTTTTGCGCATAACACTTTGATTTTGAACGATTTTAGGGGATGAAACATGTACTTTTCATGTTTCATTTTTGCTTTCAATGTTTCATTTCTGGGGTATCATGCTGAGAGAACAAAGCATCAGGTAAGCAATTATAGACCTCAATGCAAGAAAATCAAAAACACAGTGCAAGAGATTTCAAAACACAGTGCAAGAGATTTCAAAACACAGTGCAAGAGATGCGGAATGAAGGGATGAAATGAGAAGTGAAACATTGTGTTTTAAGTTTCATTCGTCGAAACTATTGATAATCAATAGGTTACATTTTATTTCTGAAACATGAAAGATAAAAAGCCATTGGGCTTAAAAACACGTAACGTGGGCATAAAGGTTTCTAGGCAATGAAGAAAAAGTGTACAAAATATACACTCTTTTTGTATCTCGCTTTAGAGGTTTGTACTTTTGCAACAACCTCTAAAAAATATATGCCATGATTAAAAATATAATTCGACAACTTTTCGACCTTGCTAAACGACTTTTTACTGAGTTCTGTGACAATGATATTGTGCGTATTGTGAAAGTCTGGGTGAAACGATTGCTTAGCGAAGAGATAAAAAACGAAATGAGTGTAAGAGAAGAAACTCTTAAAGAGACTGCGCAAAAAGCACAACAAGCGCAGCAAGCGGTTACGCCTACCCAAGCCGCTACGCCCCAAAAAGAAAAATGCGAGACTTCACTAGTGGAACAAATGCAAGAAGTTATTCATAATAAATGGAATATTCGCTTTAATGAATTGGAGAATAATGTAGAGTTGCAACCCAAAGATAGTGCTTCTGATGATGACTTTAAGTTGATGACGGAGCGTAGTCACAACTCGCTGATTATGCACGTGCAGACCTCACTGCCACAGTGTTATCGCAGTTGGGTGGATGGTTACTTGAACTCTGAAGCGGTGCCTGCATATCACCCCCTACAACATTACCTTTATCACTTGCCTCGTTGGGACGGACGCGATCGATTGACGGAGGTGGCACACATGGTAAGTCATGATGCATTGTGGGTAAAAGTGTTCAGCCGCTGGATGCGGGCTATGGTGGCTGGTTGGCAAAACACGGAGGAGAATTGCCGCGTGTTTCAGAACCAAATTGCACCTTTGCTTCTTAGCGACCGACAAGGTATGGGTAAAAGTACGTTCTGTCGCACGTTGTTGCCGCCCATATTGCGCCGATACTACACTGATAAATTTGACCTTACGGCCGATAGTGGGGCTGAAAAGAAACTGGGGCGCTTTGCACTGATTAATATGGACGAGTTTGATCGTTATAACGAACGGCAGATGGGCATCTTGAAGAACCTCATGCAAATGACGAACGTTAAGATGCGTCTGCCACGTGGTAGGAGCCAAGTAATGGTTACGCGCATGGCTTCGTTTATTGGTACAAGCAACTACACGGAGTTGCTGACTGACCCCACGGGGTCACGCCGTTTCTTCTGCCAGCCTGTGGAGTTTGTCATGGGGGAGGTGACGGTTGACCATGACCAGCTCTACGCGCAACTATTGGCTGAGATAGCTAAAGGCAAACCGCTCTTCTTTACCAAAGACGAGGAGCGCGAAATTGAATTGCATAATAAGGCTTATTATAAGTTCTCGGCTGTGAATGATGTCTTTTCACGCTTTTACATGGCTCCCGACGCTACCACAAATCTTAAAAAAGACCAGTCAATTACGTGGTTATCAGCTAGTGAACTTTTTGATGAACTAAAGACGCAAGCTCCTCGTTCATTGCAAGGCATCACTATCAAGCGTATCACTAAGGAAATGCGCCGCTTAGGGGTGCCCCGTCGCCACCTATGTGATGGAAATGTTTGGGGGGTGAAGAAGAGATAAAACGAGGGCCTCTCCCCCTAACCCTTTTCTTGTTACGTTTTTGGGATCTATAACAAATTGTGTGGGTTAAACTCCAATTTGTCGAAGAGGACAAAAAAGATTAATGAAACGATTAACGAAAAAGATTAATGGAAAAGATTAATGATAGATTAATGGAACATTAATGTTAACAAAAGCGCGTAGCGCAAAAAAAATTACGTTACGCGCTTCGCGCTTAGTTTTAAACATTAATGTCTCATTAATCTATCATTAATCTTTCCACTAATCGTCTCATTAATCTATTTTCGTTAATCTTTTCGTTAATCTTTTCGGCTCTATAACGAATCATGTGGGTAATATTGCGTTAAATAACAGATACAAACTGCAATTGGGCCTCACCCCCTAACCCCCTCTCCTCAAGGAGAGGGGGTTAGGGGGTGAGGCCCAATTACAGTTTATTAAAGCGCCCCATTTAACGATAAAAAGCGCAACCACGAGCTTTGTGTGCTTGCAGTTGCGCTTAATGTATGTAGTAAGAGCCGACGTGTGCTTGGACACACACGTCGAGCCAAGTTTCGCAATATTACTCAGCCTTTGCTTCTTCAGCAGGGGCTTCAGTTGCTTCAGCAGTTGCAGGAGCTTCAGCAGTAGCTGCGGCCTTCTTGCTGCGGCGAGTACGAGTAGCCTTCTTCTTCGTCTTGGCCATGTTCTCATCGAAGTCAACGAGTTCGATGAAGCACATTTCAGACGCATCGCTGGCACGGAAACCAGTCTTGATGATGCGAGTGTAGCCACCGGGACGGTCAAGCACCTTGCTACGAACCTCACGGAAGAGTTCGGTTACGGCAACCTTGTCCTGAAGATAGCTGAACACTACACGACGAGAGTTCATAGTATCGTCCTTGCTCTTGGTGATCAGGGGCTCTACGTACTTCTTCAGCGCCTTAGCCTTGGCCAGAGTCGTAGTGATTCTTTTGTGCTTGATCAAAGAGCAAGCCATGTTTGAGAGCATGGCGCTTCTATGAGAAGCAGTACGGCTCAGATGGTTGAATTTTTTATTGTGTCTC
>JBNMKQ010000247.1:0-3186 GCA_050874425.1 Alloprevotella sp. | reverse complement strand
GGTTAGGGGGTTATGGGGTTAGGGGGTTATGAGGTTAGGGGGTTAGGGGGTTAGGGGGTTATGAGGTTATGGGGTTATGAGGTTATGGGGTTAGGGGGTTATGAGGTTAGGGGGTTATGAGGTTATGGGGTTAGGGGGTTATGGGGTTATAAAGTATGATTGCATTGCCTTGTACGATAATTCCAGCACGCGCGTCCACAAAAACTAACTTTTTAACCCCCTAACCTTCTAACCCCCTAACCTTCTAACCTCCTAACCCCTTAACCTCCTAACCTCCTAACCCCCTCCCCTCAGAACCCTAATTTAGCTTCCACGCGATAAGCGCGTCCCGGCATGGGATAGTTGGCCACCACCTCGTAATGGTGGTTGAAGGCATTGACGAGGTCAGCTCGCAGTTCAAGATGCAAGCGCTGGTTGAGGCGAAAGGAGCGCAGCGCCGTGAAGCCCCATTCGCTATAAGGGGGAAGGTCAGTGGTAGGAAGGTGATTGTTCGTACACCAACGACGCGCGGCATAAGTCGTATGCGCCACGAGCGACAGCCACGGCGATTGCCACGTGAGCGAGGCCGCGCCACTGTGCTCAGGCGTATAAGCCAACTGCTTATGCCACGTGCTTTGAGAGGGCGAAGTGTGGTCCGTGCAACGTTGGTAACTATAGTTCGCGGCGAGGAGCAATAGGTGGCCGCGCCGCCCCAATCGCCATTGGCTCTGGAGGGTGAGGTCAAGACCTGCGCCCCGTACATCACCCATATTCACCGTGCGCCATACATAAAGGTTATAAGGAATAGAAACGATGCGGTCCGTCACCTTATTATAATAGCCGTCCACCGTAAGGGCTAACAGCGGCCATGCGCTATTGGGGGCAGCTTGTAAGGTAAGTCCAGCCGAGAGTTGACGCGTAAGTTCGGGGCGCAACGTCTTTGACCCCAAGTGGTAATAATAACTCTCAGTAAAGGTGGGCATTCTAAACAATTCTTGATACCCTATGCGCACGTAAAGCCACAAAGGGCGACGCATCACGAGATACGATGCCGTGACGGTCGGCGTAACCCTTCTTGCGTCGCGTGCCGAAGAGCTACCTCGCTGCTGATTCCAATAGCGGTGATAAAGGCCGCGCAATAGCAGCGTGAGGCGTTGCGTTCGCGCTTGCAACGATAGGGCTTGCAGCCAAGCATCGCGGCTCACGTGGTTATCGGCCGTTTGATTACTATTGAGCGACGTGTAGACATAGTCAGTAGCATAGGCCGCCTTTAGCCAAGAATAGAGTTCGTAGGCCGCCCCAGCTGTGGTATACGCTTCGCGCTGATAATAGTCCTGTCGCAGCGCCCCATTGGGATATTGCTTATCCACGTCAGCATAGCGGCTCATCTGCCAATTATATTTGGCCGCCGCAAATAGCTGAAAGCGGCCAAAGCGTTGTGACCAGCGAGTCTGAGCGAAAGCCGTTTCTTCCTTCAGCCGTTCATCGTTCTTGTTGACGTAGAAGTAGACCATACCCGGCAATCGCCGATAGTTGTGATAAAAGTAAGCCTTAGCCGTAATTTGCCCCTCGTGCTGAAACGTGTGGTGGAGGTTAACCTCCGTCGTAGCGGTTTGCATACGGCTATTGGTGCGACGAAGCGTCTCACTGGCCACCCCATTCTCAACGTAGAAAGGGTAGTCGTTGTGAGCAAAGAAGTAGTCACCGCCTACGCCCAGCGAAGTGTGGCGCGCCACACGCTTCTGCACACTGAGTGAGGGCGCGTAAGTGCCAAAAGCAGCTTGACGCAGCGTGGCCGAACCATGCCACAAGGAGTCCGTTTGCTGCGTCCAAGGCGTATGAAGGCTCACCACGGCGGCCGCCATATTGCGCACAGGGCAGAGCAGTTGTCCCTCGCCCATGTTTTGCAACGAAAGGTCACCTATTCGGTTGGTACTGAACTGTCCGAGGTCGATTTGTCCTTGCCGCGTGTCAGCGACAGAGAGACCGTCGTAACAAACGGCCGTGTGGCTCGCTCCGAGTCCGCGCACGCTAACGGTTTTCAGTCCGCCCGCCCCACCATAGTCGCGCAGGTTAACCCCTGAGAAGCGTCGTAGCGCGTCGGCTATATCCGTCACGCCGCGTTGTTGCAAGTCAGTAGCCGTCAGTTGCTGCAGCGCTTGGGGTGTAGCAAGTCCAGCTACGCGCCTCTGTGCGGTAACTTCTGCTGTACCTAACGAGTCGGGCGGAGCAATCACGCTTAATGCGCTGCTCAGCCATGTAGTTGCAATGAGTGTTAGCAATTTGTTAGAATATTATACAATGGAGTATTCACCCTTCCTCCTCGGGTCGGAATGAACGCACACGCAGTAGTTTATAGAGGTTTAAGTTTTAGGGTTATGAGGTTAGGGGGTTATGGGGTTAAAAAGTTAGTTTTTGTGGACGCGCGTGCTGGAATTATCGTGCAAGGCGAATGCAATCGAGCTCGCTCGAATTGCTGAGCCGCAGCCGATAATGTCAATGAAAAGCACGCGTTACGTAGGGACGTGTTGGCGTGAGGTAAAAGGAAAGTAACCTAAGGCTAACTTTTTAACCCTCTAACCTCCTAACCCCCTAACCTCCAAACTTAAACCTCAATAAACTACAGCGTGTGGCATTACGGCAGGTCTTCTGGCTTATTCTCTCTTAGGCCGCCTTCTCGCTTAATACGCGTAGGCATTAAGCAATGGCCACAATGGCTTTAGAGTAAAAAAGAACATACAGCAGCGGGACTGCACAGGATTCTCACCTGTTTCCCTTATCCGTAAGCAAATGCAAAGGTAGTCTTTTTTTAGTGCTATAACGAATTGTGTAGGTAAAATGTTTTTTAAATGGGGCCTCACCCCCTAACCCCCTCTCCTTGAGGAGAGGGGGGACAAGTCACCTTTTCTTGCTCATTTTCAGGAAATATCTCAAGCAAGAAACTGGGGAGAAAAAGGTAACTTCAGTCCCCCCTCTCCTCAAGGAGAGGGGGTTAGGGGGAGAGGCCGCATCAAATTGCAGTTTGCAGTGTTAAATAACGAATAGTTATATTGCAAGAAACGCAAGGGCGTAGCCTGTTTGTTTATGACTTGTGCGTAAGCACAAGGCATAGTATTTATAATAGTATTTATAAATGGTATGTCGAAGTATGTAAACCTTATGTCGAAGTATGTTCTCGCGCTAAGCGACTTTTCTTAACAATCGCAT
>JBNMKQ010000246.1:0-3210 GCA_050874425.1 Alloprevotella sp. | reverse complement strand
GGGACCTCGAGCCCCAACATGGCAATACCGACGCGGGGACGCGTCGCCCCCAGGTGAGGACGCGTTGCCCACAGGTGAGGAGGCGTTGCCCACAGGTGAGGCTGATAAATTGCAAATTATCCACACAATTCGTTATAGAGCCAATAAAAGTGTCGTTAGAGACTGAGATAAATGCATTAAAGTCACTAAATTTGCAGCATAAAAGCATGAATGCGAATGTTATTTAGTTTTCTTCTCCACCCAAAATAACCTTTTCGCGAAGCCAATTAATCAGAGTGAAACACGTTTCAACTTTGCCATGGCGAGAGAAAGTGCGCGAAAACAAACAAAAGCACGCACTATGCTTTTAGACAATATACATTATATATAAACATGCAAGGATTTATACAAACAGAAGAAATAAAGGCCGAAACAGCTATTCTTGTGGGTTTGGTAACAAAGAGCCAAAATGAACGCAAGACACAAGAATACTTAGATGAGCTTGAGTTTTTGGCCGAAACAGCAGGTGCTGTTACCGTAAAGCGTTTTACGCAGAAAATGGACGGGCCTTCCTCTGTTACCTATGTCGGAAAAGGTAAATTGGAGGAGATTAGAGCTTATATCGAAAGCGAAGAAGAGAATGAGCGCGAAATCGGTATGGTGATATTCGACGACGAACTCTCAGCTAAGCAGTTGCGTAACATCGGGCAAGCATTGGGCGTAAAGATACTCGACCGTACCAACCTTATTCTTGACATATTTGCCATGCGCGCACAGACCGCGAATGCAAAAACGCAAGTAGAATTGGCACAATATCGTTATATGCTGCCTCGCTTGCAGCGCCTGTGGACTCACTTGGAACGTCAAGGAGGTGGTTCAGGTTCGGGTAGCGGCAAAGGTGGCTCAGTAGGTTTGCGTGGCCCTGGTGAAACGCAGCTTGAAATGGACCGCCGTATCATTCTAAACCGTATGTCGTTGTTAAAGCAACGCTTGGCCGACATTGACAGACAAAAGACAACGCAACGCAAAAACCGTGGTCGTCTCATTCGCGTGGCCTTGGTAGGATATACCAATGTAGGCAAATCGACGTTGATAAACTTGCTGGCCAAAACAGAAGTGTTCGCCGAGAACAAACTCTTCGCTACACTTGACACGACCGTTCGTAAGGTAATCATTGACAACCTACCTTTCCTTTTAGCTGATACGGTTGGTTTTATCCGTAAGTTGCCCACCGACTTGGTAGAGTCATTTAAAAGCACCTTGGACGAGGTGCGTGAAGCAGACCTCTTGGTGCATGTAGTAGACGTATCACACCCCGACTTTATGGAACAAATTGAGGTCGTGAATAAAACGTTGCAAGACTTAGGTTGCGCTGAAAAACCACAAATCTTGATCTTTAACAAGATGGACGCATATACTTGGACCGAGAAGGACCCAGACGATCTCACACCTGCAACGAAAGAAAACGTATCGCTCGATGAGTTGAAACATACATGGATGGCGAAATTGGGCGACGACTGCATCTTTATTTCTGCACGCGAACGTCAGAATATTGACGAACTCAAACAGTTGCTCTATACACGCATCAAACAATTACACGTACAGAAGTATCCTTACAACGACTTCTTATTCGAACATTACGAGGCGTAATTCTACTATCTTTTAGTTAACGAGTTGACAAATAAGTTTGTATTTTACATTAACGAATGAAAGAGTTGACAGACAACACAAACTTATTTATCAACTCGTCAACTAGCAACAAACTTACCTGTTAACTCGTCAACTTGTTAACTGATAAAAACCAACAACCTATCATTTTGAAACCATTAGTAAAAAGACAGTACATACTACCTTTTGTACTGATTACATCCCTATTTTTCCTTTGGGGAGCAGCACATTCCATACTCGACGTACTCAATAAGCACTTTCAATTGGTCATTCCTGGTATGAACCATGCCCATTCATCAATGGTGCAAGTAATGTTCTACTTAGGGTATTTTGTAATGGCCATTCCTGCAGGAATTATTATCGACCGCCGCGGCTATCGAACGGGAGTCATCGTAGGACTACTGCTTTATGGCCTTGGTGCATTATTATTCTGGCCCGGAGCGCAAATTATGTCGTTTGAGTTTTTCCTAATGTCACTCTTTATCATAGCCTGTGGATTAGTTTTTCTTGAAACGGCTGCCAATCCCTACGTGACAGAGTTGGGCGACGTCGAGACTGCAGCATCACGTTTGAATTTAGCACAGTCGTTGAACGGATTAGGCTGTATCTGCGGCCCATTATTTGGTGGACTCTTACTATTCTCCGACGGTGGAAACGAGCGCATTGCCCTACCCTACGTTGTAATGGGCATTGTTGTGCTAGCAGTAGCATTGCTATTTACACGGGTGAAACTGCCCGAGATTGCACATCAAGACGAACACGAAACAAAAGCCACGGCAGAAAAACATCGCATCAGCATTCTATTTCGGAATAAAGGATTCCTATTTGGCCTCTTTGCCTTGTTTAGCTATGAAGTATCTGAAATATCCATCAACAGCTTCTTTATTAACTACGTAGCCGACGGTGGATGGATGAATGCCCGCGATGCAAGCATTGCATTATCATTCGGTGGCTTATCACTCTTTATGTTAGGCCGCGTATTGGGAAGTTTTATAATGCAACACGTTGCCAGCGAACGAGTCTTACGCGTTTGCGCCATAGGGACGTTTATCACCACATTGGCCGTCGTACTCAATATGGGAGTGCTCTCATTAGGGGCCTTAGTGTTGATCTACGTGTTCGAAAGCATCATGTTCCCCACTATCTTCGCACTTTCACTCAAGGACTTAGGGCCACTAACCAAACGTGCTTCATCACTGCTGATGATGACCCCCATAGGAGGTGCCGTAGGCCCTTTGATGATGGGACTTGTAGCCGATGCTAGCACGATGTCTGTAGCCTTCATCGTACCCCTTATAGGCTTCGCTAATGTAGCCGCTTATGCTTTTTCTGATAAAAAAGTTTGAAAAAGATTTGGAGGTTAAATAAAAACTTCATACCTTTGCACTCGCAAAAACGAAACAAACGTTTCTGTTTAAGCAGTGCAATGCGGAAATAGCTCAGTTGGTAGAGCACAACCTTGCCAAGGTTGGGGTCGCGAGTTCGAGTCTCGTTTTCCGCTCTTAATATCGAAGCATGTCTTCCAAATTCGTGAAGATTATTCGAGCCATACATATTATAACG
>JBNMKQ010000245.1:0-3334 GCA_050874425.1 Alloprevotella sp. | reverse complement strand
TCGTCACATCCTGGGGCTGGAGAAGGTCCCAAGGGTTGGGCTGTTCGCCCATTAAAGTGGCACGCGAGCTGGGTTCAGAACGTCGTGAGACAGTTCGGTCTCTATCTATCGTGGGCGTTGGAAATTTGCGTGGCTCTGACACTAGTACGAGAGGACCGTGTTGGACTGACCTCTGGTTTACCGGTTGTGCCGCCAGGCGCACCGCCGGGTATCCATGTCGGGATCGGATAAGCGCTGAAAGCATCTAAGTGCGAAGCCGGCCACAAGATTAGATTTCCTTATGAGGGTCGTCAAAGACGATGACGTTGATAGGAGGTAGGTGTAAAGACAGTGATGTCAAAGCCGAGCCTTACTAATTGCCCGAAACTTGCAGCCGCTCCCGCTACAGGGCGTGTCTGCTCAAAGTTAGTACGAATATTAAGTTTAAGTTAACGAGTTAACAAGTTGACGAGTTAACAAGTAAGTTACCTAAGCTAGCAAGTCAGCAAGAATGTATTACTTATCAGCAAGAATGTATTACTTGTTACTTATTTACTTATTACTTTAATCAACCAAGTGTTGTCCAAAAGATATTCTGGTGGTTATAGCGTTGGGGATCACCTCTTCCCATTCCGAACAGAGAAGTTAAGCCCAACCGCGCCGATGGTACTGCACACCCGCGGGAGAGTAGGTCGCCGCCAACTTTTTTACAAGCCTCTTTCAACAGATTTGTTGAGAGAGGCTTTTTTTGGTACGTATATAATCTATCTTAATATTTTTCAGGGGGCGACGCGTCCTCACCTGGGGGCGACGCGTCCCCGCGTCGGTATTTGCTTGTCAAGGCTCGATGCCTTGACAAGCAAATGGTCTTCTATTTAATGCATTGCCATGTTGGGGCCTCGAGCCCCAACTTGGCAATGAGAAAATGTATTGTATTTGCTTGTCAAGGCATCGAGCCTTGTCAAGCAAATGCCGACGCGGGGACGCGTCGCCCCCAGGTGAGGACGCGTTTCTTGCTCGTATGTGATGAAAAAAAATAATGATAGATTAATGTCAGATGAATGATGTTCAAAAAAAAGGCTCGCAAAGCGAGCCTTATCTTATCTTATTTTAATCTTAACGTTTTACAGGTTTCAGATACCCGATGATGGGGTAGTGGTCGGAGAAGGGGACGGTGTCGTCAACGCGTACTGCGAAGGGTTTGAAGTGAGAGGAGCAGAATATATTGTCAATGCGCACGTAGATAGCATCGCGGTTAAATGAACGGCCTATGCCGTTGGCTGTGGCGCGATAGCAGTCGGTAAGGCGTGAACATATCTGGTGATGAGCGTAGGAGATGGGGGTGTCGTTGAAGTCGCCCATGAGGATAAGAGGCGTGTCGCGGTGTTGGTCGATAAAGGTGGAGAGCGTATCGGCTTGTCGAGCGCGCTCGGTGCCGCTTTGGGCTATCTTGCGTATGAGATCTAACTTGCCGTGTATGGTATCTACCTCTTCAGGCCGTTTCACGAGGGTGTGATATTTGTCGCGCTCTTGTTGAGAGAGGTGCATGGACTCTAAGTGGGCCGTGATGACGATGAGGGTATCGCCACGTCGGGGCCATTCTAAGTAGAAGGCGACGGCTCCATTGCCCTTGGAGTGGGTAATGACTTGACTCTTTGTGACGGGCCACTTGGTGATGATGCCGATACGATTGCCTCCGACAAAGTCGCACGAGAGTTTGTAGCCTGCGCGTGAGAAGATGCGGTCAAATTGTTCAATCTCTTCTTCGTCGTGGAATGTTATCTCTTGTAGGCAGGCGATGTCGGGCTTTTGGCTGGTGAGGTATTGTATCGTCTCGTAGTTGGTGCTATCGGGGGTCATGGCCCAATTGTTCCAACTCATGATGTTGTATGATAGTACTTTTATGGCTCCTTTAGGGGCTGGCGAGGAGAGGTTGATAGGGGCGTAGTCGCGCAGCGAACCGCAGCAGGCTATGAGGCCTAAGATGCCTATCCATGTCAATCGGGGCTTGAAGAGTAAACACAGTATGATGCAACCCACTACTGCTGCTACGCAGAAGGGGAAGCCAAGGCCTATCGGGGCAAAGTATTTGCCGTAGACGGAACTGTCAACGTATACCGTTGCAGCACAGCCCCATAGCGTGAGTACGGCCAACCAACTTATAAAACGTAAAAATGAGGTCAAGGGGAGAGTTTTTTTGATGTGCAAATGTTTGGTTAATGTGCAAATGTGAGAATGTGCAAATGTGCAAATTGTCGCCTTTGCTTGTTGAGTTTATAAGTGCATTATATTATTCTCACATTCTCACATTTGCATATTTGCACATTCTCACATTTGCACATTCTTGTTATCGTCTACTAATGCGGAAGAGTTCTTTCTTTTCATCGGGTGTGAGACTGTCGTAGCCTGAGCGGTGAATCTTGTCGAGAATTTCGTCCATGCGAGCCTCTTCTTGTTTGGAGCGCATGTTGTATTCGTAGTCGCTCTCGCGTGTGGCGGTGTGGTGGGCATTGCCTGTTTCATTCTTTTTGAAGATACGTTGTAGGCGTTGCCACCATGAGGTGCGTCGCTGCTGCTCGTTGGGCCATTGTTGCCAACCGCTGAACTGTTGGCGGCGTTGCGTCTGCTTACGCCAATAGCGCAGTAAGAACCACCCGAAGAGCATACCGCCGAGGTGGGCGAAGTGGGCAACGTTGTCGTTAGAGGTGTAGGCCGAGAAGAGTTCGATGGCGGCGTAACCTGCTACGAAGTATTTTGCTTTCATCGGAATGGGCGGAATGAGTAGCATGATGCGCTCGTTGGGGAAGAGGGCTCCGAAGGCTAATAGTATGCCGTAGCAAGCGCCTGAGGCTCCGATGGTGGTCCAACTATTGAGGAATTGGCTCATGGGCATGAGGGCTCCTCTGCCTGTGTCTACCATTTCGTAGGCAGAGAGATTGTTGATAAAGTAGTCGGCCGTTTGCCATAATTCTTGGCACAGTCCGGCTCCAATGCCGCAGACCATATAATATAATAGGTAACGTTTGGCGCCAAGCGTTGACTCGATGATGCGGCCGAACATCCAGAGTGAGAACATGTTGAAGAAGAGGTGTGTCCAACTGCCGTGTAGGAACATGTAGCTGATGAGTTGTAACACGTTGAATTGGCTGGCTAAGATGAAGTGTAGTCCGAGCCAGTCGGTGACGTTGATGCCGCGCAGTTGCAGTACTTGTTGCACTAAGAAGCAGATGATGTTGATAAGCAACAAGTTGCGCGTTATGGTAGGGATATTGTTCATTTTTTTAGTTGACAAGTTAACGAGTTGACGAGTTAACGTGTTTTTTAGTTGACAAGTTAACGAGTTGACGAGTTAACG
>JBNMKQ010000244.1:0-3341 GCA_050874425.1 Alloprevotella sp. | reverse complement strand
TTCAATCTTCACCTTTCTTTTTGGCCGTTTTTTGACCTTTCATCGGTCGTGTAGCTCGCTACACTCCCTCTTCAAGGTCCAAAAACGTCTCAAAAATAAAGGCAAATCTTGAATTTCATAAAAGTTCAGACGACTTCAATAAGTTGACGAGTTAACAGGTAAGTTACTTTCTCAATTAAACTTACTCGTCAACTTGTCAACTCGTCAACTCGTCAACAAAAAAACAGATTTACTTATTCACCTTAACGAGAGTAACCTTGAAGGTAAGGGCTGCGAAGGGAGGAATGGGGCCTGAACCTTGTTCACCATAAGCGAGGTCGTAAGGAATGTAAACTTCCCAAGTAGAACCTACGCCCATCTTAGGAATGGCGATGCTCCAACCCTTGATAACGTTGCGAAGGCTGAAGGTAGCGACACCACCGGGTTGCTTGTCAGAGGTATCGAACACGGTGCCGTTGGCCAATTTGCCTTCGTACTTAACCGTTACAGAGTCAGTAGCGGTGCAGTGTTCGTCAGTACCTGCTGCGAGTTGCTTACCATAAACGCCGCTGCCGAGGGCTACTACGCCGGGCTGCTTAGCCATCTTCTGCATGAAGGCTTCGCTCTCTTGCTTCTTGCTGCCGAACATGTAGTCCATGATAGCCTTTTGTGCACCTTCCTTGTCGAGTACCTTACCGTCAATCTTGAGTGCGCTCTTGCCCTTGGCAGAAGCCATGAAGCCAGCTACGAAGTTCTTAACGCTCACCTTCTTGGTAGAGTCGCCTTGGAATACTTGTTGTTCGATCATAGGCATCTGCATCTTGGTCTGAAGGCCTTGCATTACGCCCATGTAGTAAGCCATCTTCTTCTTATCGTCGGCGGCGTTCATACCCTCGAGGTAGCCCTTGAGGAGTTCGTCGACGTAAGCAGAGTCGCTACCAGACTGTGCGAGGTAGTTTTCGAAGTCGGTCTTTGACTGTGACATGGCCATACCCATTTCGTAGCTGAGGGTATCGATGTCTGTCTTGAGATTGGCACGGGGTGAACCGTTGTTGCAGCTGGTGAAGAGGGCTGTCATAGCCACTGCTGCTGCGAGGAATATCTTTTTCATTGCGAATATTTTTATGTGCAAATGCTTGGTTAATGTGCAAATGTGAGAATGTGCAAATGTGCAAATGGTCGCCTTTGCTTGCTGCGTTTTACTGCGTACGAATGCTTTTCGTTGCAAATGCTCAGTTATACAAAGGCGACAATTTGCACATTTGCACATTCTCACATTTGCACATTAGAAAAGTGCCTAAGCACTTTCCTCTTATTTTTCAATTGAGATGAGTTCTACGTCGAAGATGAGTGCTGCGTAGGGAGGAATAGCTTGTCCTGCGCCTTGTTCGCCGTAAGCGAGGTTGTAAGGAATGAAGAAGCGATACTTAGCACCTTCCTTCATGAGTTGTACGCCTTCGGTCCAACCAGGGATAACGCCGTTGAGGGGGAAGACAGCGGGTTCGCCACGGCGGTAAGATGAGTCGAACACTTGACCGTTGGTGAGTGTACCTTCGTAGTGGCACTTTACGCGGTCAGTAGCGAGGGGTTGTGCGCCTGTACCTTCTGTGATAACGGTGTATTGCAAACCGCTGGGGAGTACTGTTACGCCTTCTTTCTTCGCATTCTCAGCCAAGAAGCGTTCGCCTTCTTCGCGAATGGCGCGTGTGGCCTCTTCTTGTTGCTTCTGAATGAAGTTGTTAACTAATTGTTGTGCCTCTTGGTCGGTGAGTTTGCAGGTCTGGCCAGTTACTACATCGTTGAGGGCTTGTGAGAAGTCGCTTACGCTGAGGTCCTTCACGCCCATGCCTTTAAGGTTGTGGCCAATGACCATGCCGAGGGCATAACTTAAGTTTTCCATAAAAATAGTGATATAAAAATATGTTTGTTTGTGTTGATTGTCACTTGATTGAACTGCAAAAGTACAATTTATTTGTAAGGAACGTGCGTAGTGGGTTTATTTTTTGTACTTTTACGACGTTGGTGGAGTTTTTTTGTTAACAAGTTGACGGGTTGACGAGTTGACGGGTTGACGGGTTGACGGGTTGACGAGTTGACAAGTTGACGAGTTGACGAGTTAACGAGTTGACGAGTTAACGAGTTGACAAGTTGACGAGTTGACAAGTTGACGAGTTGACGAGTTAACGGGTAAGTTTGTTTAAAGGTAACTTCCTTGTCTACTCGTCTACTTGTTAACTCGTTAACTCGTCTACTTGTTAACTCGTTAACTCGTCTACTTGTTAACTCGTTAACTCGTTAACTCGTCAACTAAGAACCAAGCAAAAAATAAAGAAAATGAAGAAGTTAGTAGCGCTTACGGGCGCAGGTATTAGTGCAGAGAGTGGTTTTGCGACGTTTCGCGATGCAGGTGGACTGTGGGACCAATATCCCGTAGAGCAGGTGGCTACGCCTGAGGGTTGGGAGAAAGACCCAACGTTGGTGACGGAATTTTATAATAAGTTGCGCCGTCAGTTGGCTGATGCGGAGCCGAACGAGGGACATCGTATCTTGGCGGAACTGGAGCAGAATTGGGACGTGACGGTGGTGACGCAGAACGTAGACGACTTACACGAGCGGGCGGGGTCGAGTCATGTCATTCACCTACATGGCGACTTACGCAAGGTGTGTTCGTCGCGCAACCCGAACGATGTGCGCTACATTCAGACGTTGCCCACTGACCGTCCAAACGTTGAGCCGGGCACGTTGGCGGGTGATGGTTCTTTGCTTCGCCCTTGGATTGTATGGTTTGGCGAGGCGGTGCCCAACTTAGAGCCTGCGGCAGAGGAGGTGATGCGGGCAGACGTGTTTGTAATTATCGGCACTTCTCTGAACGTTTACCCTGCTGCCTCGCTCGTACGATATGTGCGCCGCGACGCAGAGATTTACTTAATCGACCCGAAGCCTGTCCGCGTGCCTTCTACGCGCTCTATCCACGTGATTGAAAACGTGGCGTCGAAGGGAATGGAAGAGCTGAAGAAGGAGATTGGGTTTAAGTGATAAACTGCAATTTGATGCGGCCTCTCCCCCTAACCCCCTCTCCTTGAGGAGAGGGGGGACTGAAGTTACCTTTTTCTCCCCAGTTTCTTGCTTGAGATATTTCCTGAAAATGAGCAAGAAAAGGTGACTTATCCCCCTCTCCTCAAGGAGAGGGGGTTAGGGGGTGAGGCCGTTAGGGTGGTTCGTGGACTGTTCGACAAATTACAGTTTATCGAAGAGAATAGGAATGAACATTAAGGCGCGCTTTGCACTTTGAGTCTTAAACAACTAATAGTTATATTGCAAGAAACGCAAGGGCGTAGCCTGTTTGTTTATGACTTGTGCGT
>JBNMKQ010000243.1:0-3395 GCA_050874425.1 Alloprevotella sp. | reverse complement strand
TTTTTGAATCGCTCCCACTGTGTTTTTGAATCGCTCCCACGGTGTTTTTGAATCGCTCCCACTGTGTTTTTATTTTTCTCCCTCCGTGTTTTTTTGAAATGAAACATTGAAACTAAAAGTGAAACATTGAAGCACTATGTTTCACTTATTGAAAAGATTGATAATCAACACGTTGAAGTACAAAAATGAAACATGAAACATAAAAACAGCAAAGGTAAAATATACGTAAGTAAAAAGTGCCTATTTAGGACGTTCTGAAACGTTTTGTAGAGGATTCTGTAGAGGTAGACAAACTGCAATTGGACCTCACCCTAGCCCCCTCTCCTTGAGGAGAAGGGGGACTGAAGTTACCTTTTTTCCCAGTTTCTTGCTTGAGATATTTCCTGAAAATGAGCAAAAAAAGGTGACTTGTCCCCCCTCTCCTCAAGGAGAGGGGGCTAGGGGGTGAGGCCGTTAGGGTGATTCGTGGACTCTTCGCCCAATTGCAGTTACCCGCCTTTATGTTACAAGACGACCTTTTTACCATTAATAATATATATGCCCTTAACGGCTTTGTTGACACGGCGGCCGCTGAGGTCATAAATAATGGGGGACGAATTGCATTCTGTAGGCTGAAGCGTATTGAGACCTGTCTCAATGTACCCCTGCTTCTGAATACTTACGACAAAGTCTTTACAAACAATGCCTGTACTCTTTGTACCTGAAAGGACAATACTTACAGATTGTGCTTTTAAGCCAGTTGACTCGAAGAGCTGCGTAGAAGCCGAACTTTCCTGGGTTGTATCACCCACTTTGACCGTAATATTCGTTGCCTGTCCCGAACGATTGCACATCAAGAAGCGTACCCCCATAATTTCGTAACCTGATGTCACGGCTAAAGTATGTGTAGTAGAAGTTCCATTCGAGCCAACAAAAAGTATCAATGTCTTATCGTCCGTCCCGTCTACCCACATATTATTGGCTGCACTCGAAAGGGTGATTTGTGGAGCGGTGCGCGTACTGGTCCATACCTTTCCATAACGAATACCATTCAGCGTACCACCGTCCATCGTACCCGTTTCCATCGAAATTATCTCGTCCCCCTTTAAAAAGGGTGCATCGGGTTGAGGTTCTTCGATAGGTTCGGGCGCATCGACAATGGCAAATTGACATCCTGTATCGTCACGATCTACCCCCGTTTGTCCCTTGCTCCAATTATAAAGAGGTAAACCCGCCTTATCAGTTTGATTGAGTTCTACCTTACCACTTGAGATAATAAACACGCCTGCAGTATTAGCATAACTCAATGTCCAACCTGACGCCGGCGAAGTGGCTGAAGTGGAAATAGCCGTATTGTATGCCGCAGCAGGATTGATGTAAGAACCGTCGGCACGATTGACAATATCCCATGCTCCATCAGTGCGAGCCACAAACTTCCACATGGTTTTAGTATACTTTGTATTGTCACCACCCGTCAATTGTTCCCCCGCACCCTGCGAGGTCATGTAACGTGAATTGCGATAGGGCGTATAGAGTTGGTACCAATGTTCTTCCCCCTCAGTAGAGAAAGTGGGTAAGATAATCTTTGGCAATAAAGCACTTATCAATGGAGCCGTGGCCGATGCGTATGTATTGCCCTTTTCTGTCAGTTCGGCATTGGTAGCGTCGGTGCGTGCTAAAAGGGCGTAGCACGAGGCTTCATTATTATCTATTGCGTCCGTTAAAGCTTTAACATCTGCTGCCTTATACTGCCCTACTCCTGTTCCTACCGAAATCTTTTGAATCGTGGCTTGCACATTAGTAAGGGCTGTTACCAACGTATTGCGTGCATTAAAAGTTGCGATACGATTCGCAGCCTCCTCATCTGTTGTGGGAGTTACCCCTTGGTCTGCACCAATCGCATTGGCTACCACTTGTGAAAGTTTGGCATAACCCAATCCACTCAATTTATTGCTTACATTGTAACTGCTCTTCAAGGCATTATTCTCCGCCAAAAGCGTGTAGGAAGCTTCATAATATTCTACGTTGTCGAGTGTGTCGGCCATTTTCTTCAAACTATCGTTAAAGGCAATGGTACGACTTGTGTTGGTAGCCGCTACCGGTGAAGGGATAACGGCCATAATTTTTATAGCTGCGTGAGGAGCATTTTGGCGTACTTGTTTGACGAATGTTTCGTAATTATTAGCTACTGTACCTAACGCAGTTGAGCCATTTACTTCAGGATAACCCATTATTAGGCACACGGCCTTAGGCTCTTCGTTATCTTTTCGTCCCTTAAAGATGCAAGGCAACATCTTCTGCATGGTGGCGATGTCGTTGTTCTGATAGCCCCAACTTCCGCCACGTTGCTTTACATGGTCTGAATTTAATAATTCATGCCAATCGTTGCCGTCATCTCCCAAGATTACAATGTCATTCGACTTAATAGGCAAGGCACTGAAATAGGTCGTACGCATACCTGCAATGCCATTTAATCCACCATTATTAACAGAAGCATCGTCAGGATAAACGCAACTGCTACCTACGTATTCTGCTATTTTTTTACACCAGATACGATAGCCTTTCATGGTTAAGTGGGTGCCGTCGTACGATAGTCCCCCGTCAGTAGGTATGCCAATAAGGTCATCATAAAGGTCGATGTAGGTAGCTCCATACTCCTTACAGAGTTTTTGGATACTATCATTGGCTATGGGCACATGAGCCACGTTCTTAATCCCCGCAGCACGGCAAGGCAAGATGCTCTGAAAGTATACTTTCGTAGTGGGACTTTCTTTTTGACAACGTTTTAGGGCTGTGCGCACACTATTAGCCACAAAGGCAGGAGAGTTCATACCTGAAGTGCCTAAATCATTTGTCCCCATCATGAAGAATATCTTGTCGGGATGTCCTACCAAGACTGCCTCTAAGTGTTGTAACATAATGGGCGATTCTGCACCATTTACGCCACGATTGACAATGTGTGGATTGCCAAAAGCCTCCCACCATTCGTGCATATTGGTGATGCTATTACCTAAAAAGACAATGCTTTGGTTGTCTATCTTATGTGTTTTAAACCCGTCATAGCGGTATAGGCGGAATGGCAAATCGGCCATAGCATTGGCTGCCAACAATAACAGTCCGCAAAGTGTAAGTAAAGTCTTTTTCATATACAAAAAGTGAGAATAGGTAAAAGTTATTAGTTCTGGTCGCAAATATACGCGGTTCTACGCAATCTTGTTTTATTAACGTGTATGTTATATAACATATCGTCGCTTTGGGGATAACAAACTGCAATGGGGCCTCACCCCCTAACCCCCTCCCCCAGACTGTCCGAGAACTCCAATTTGTTAATCCGATAGCTTACAATCTGCAACGAAATATACGTATTTATGATATTTATGTCTTACATTAAAGTATAATAGTTCCAAAACGAAAGT
>JBNMKQ010000242.1:0-3397 GCA_050874425.1 Alloprevotella sp. | reverse complement strand
TGGCAATGCATAAAATAGAAGAGCATTTGCTTGTCAAGGCATTGAGCCTTGACAAGCAAATACCGACGCGGGGACGCGTCGTCCCCAGGTTAGGACGCGTCGCCCCAAGTGTTCGTCAAATTGCAGTTTTACCCACACGAATCAACATAACCCCTTTATTTAAATGAATCCGTTATCTAAACGAATCTGTTAAGAGTTTTATCTCGATAGTAGGCGATATGCGCTCGTATAGAATATTGTATACGGCATCAAGAATGGGCATGTTGACGTGGTAATGCTTATTGATGTTCTTCATACACTTCGTACCATAATAGCCCTCGGCAATCATTTCCATTTCGATCTGTGCCGACTTAACGCTATAGCCCTTACCTATCATGGTGCCAAACACGCGGTTGCGTGAGAAGTTAGAATAGCCTGTCACCAAAAGGTCGCCTAAGTAAACGCTATCGTATACGCAGCGGTCGATAGGGTAGACGGCGCGTAAGAAGCGATTCATCTCTTGCACGGCATTGGACATTAGTACGCTCTGAAAGTTGTCGCCATACTTCAGACCATTACAAATGCCTGCCGCTATGGCGTAGACGTTCTTCAGTACAGAAGCATATTCAATGCCAATGACGTCGGCCGAAGTCTTGGTTTTCACATAGCTTGATGCTATCGTTTCGGCGAAGGCCGTGGCCTTCTCGTTGTCAGCACAGCCCACCGTGAGGTAGGTGAGGCGTCCTAAGGCCACCTCTTCGGCATGACTTGGGCCGCCGAGCACGGCTAAGTTCTCATCAGGCACATTGTACACTACGCGGAAGAACTCCGAACAAACCAAATTCTCATCGGGCACAATGCCTTTGATGGCGGTGATAATAAACTTGTCGTGTAGCTTCACCTTGAGTTTGCGCAGGTGATTCTTTAAGTAAGGAGACGGCGTGACAAACACCAAGGTGCGGCAAGAGCGTACAATTTCGTTGATGTCCGTCGAGAAGGTGATGCGGCTTGTGTCAAAGTGTACACTGGTCAAGTAAGAAGGGTTATGCTCGGTGCGTACAAAGTCGTCAATGGCATCTTGCCTACGGATATACCAATGCAGATGCTCCACCCTTTCGAGTAGCATCTTTGCAATGGCTGTGGCCCACGAACCACTGCCCATAACGGCTATGTTTCCTAAATCGTACACGGTGCTTGTTTAATGTGCAAATGTGCTTGTTTAATGTGCAAATGTGTAAATGTGCAAATGTGCAAATTAGGGAATGTGCTTGTTTAATGTGCAAATGTGTAAATGTGCAAATGTGCAAATTAGGGAATGTGTAAATTAGGGAATGTGTAAATTGGGGAATGTGCAAATTGGGGAATGTGTAAATGTGTAGGTTGGGTAATGTGCAGATGATTTGAAAAGCTATAAACCATTTGCACATTTACCCATTCTCACATTTGCACATTCACTACACATTTACCCATTCTCACATTTGCACATTCACTACACGTTCCAGCCCTCAATATCCTGTACGCTGGGCTTCTCGATGTCAAGTTTGTACTTCTTGATTACTTCGCCAATCTGTTGTTGGATCTTTTGAGCCTTCACGTCCTTGAGGTCGCTTACTAAGTAGTAACCCACCTTCTGGAGAATGGGAACTAACTCTTCAGCAATGCCTGCAGCAACGTACTTGTCGGCCTTATCGCGAGGAGCCTTCTTCTCAGGACGCATCTGTGGGAAGAAGAGAACTTCCTGAATCTGAGTTTGACCTGTCATCAACATAACCAAGCGGTCAATGCCAATACCGATGCCTGACGTAGGAGGCATACCATACTGAAGAGCGCGGAGGAAGTCTTGGTCGATGAACATCGCCTCGTCATCACCCTTCTCAGAGAGACGGAGCTGGTCTTGGAAACGTTCTTCTTGGTCGATGGGGTCGTTCAACTCAGAGTAAGCGTTGGCCAATTCCTTACCATTTACCATTAATTCAAAGCGTTCGGTGAGGGCAGGATTGTCGCGGTGCTTCTTTGTAAGCGGTGACATCTCGATAGGATAGTCGGTGATGAAAGTAGGCTGAATGTAAGTGCCTTCGCAGAACTCGCCAAACATCTCATCGATTAACTTACCCTTACCCATGGTATCGTCAATCTCCATGTTCAACTTCTTGCAGATGTCGCGAATTTCGTCTTCACTCTTGCCATTGAGGTCGTAACCTGTCTTTTCCTTGATAGCTTCCAAGATGGGCAAGCGGCGGAAGGGAGCCTTGAAGCTGATGGTCTTGCCATCGATAACGCTTTCGGGTTTGCCGTTAACGGCTACGCAGATGCGCTCCAACAACTTCTCGGTGAATGACATCATCCAGTTGTAGTCTTTGTACTGAACGTAAAGTTCCATACAAGTGAACTCAGGGTTGTGGTTGCGGTCCATACCCTCGTTGCGGAAGTTCTTGCCAATCTCGTAAACGCCCTCAAAGCCGCCAACGATAAGGCGCTTCAAGTAAAGCTCTGTGGCGATACGAAGGTAGAGGTCGATGTCGAGTGAGTTGTGGTGAGTAATGAACGGACGTGCGCTAGCACCACCAGGAATGGGTTGCAGAATCGGTGTTTCAACCTCTGTGTAGCCAGCCTCGTCGAAATATTCGCGCATGGTCTTGACTACTAACGAGCGTTTCAAGAAGATGTCCTTCACGTCAGGGTTCACTAAAAGGTCAACGTAGCGCTGACGGTAGCGAAGTTCGGGATCGTTGAAAGCATCGTAAGTGACACCATCCTTCTCCTTTACGACGGGCAGCGGTTTGAGGCTCTTAGAGAGGAGTACTAATTCTTGTGCGTGTACAGAGATTTCGCCCGTCTGCGTACGGAATACGAAACCCTTCACACCGATAAAGTCGCCCAAGTCGAGTAACTTCTTAAATACTGTGTTGTAGAGCGTCTTGTCGTCGCCCGGGCAAACGTCGTCACGTGTAACGTACACTTGAATACGGCCTTTAGAGTCCATCAACTCGGCAAAGCTGGCCTTACCCATAACGCGGCGTCCCATTAAGCGTCCAGCGATGCACACTTCGCGCTTTTCGTCTTCATTAAAGTTATCTTTAATATCATCGCTATACGCTGTCACTTCGTATTCGGCAGCGGGGTAGGGATTAATGCCCAAGTTGCGCAATTCCTCAAGTGAATTGCGGCGTTGTATCTCTTGTTCGCTGAGTTCTAAAACGTTCATTTATTTATTTTTTTATGATTTTGTCTGCAAAGATACTGCAAGGCGAGCGCAATGCAAAATGAAAGTTCGAAAACTTTCATTTTGCATAGCCGAGCCGCCGCGTATCTTATTCAAAGATACTGCAAGGCGAGCGCAATGCAAAATGAAAGTTCGAAAACTTTCATTTTGCATAGCCGAGCCGCCGCGTATCTTATTCAAAGATACTGCAAGGCG
>JBNMKQ010000241.1:0-3412 GCA_050874425.1 Alloprevotella sp. | reverse complement strand
TTAATGAACAGATTAATGAACAGATTAATGAACAGATTAATGAACAGATTAATGAACAGATTAATGAACAGATTAATGAACAGATTAATGAACAGATTAACGAACAGATTAATGAACAAGATTAATGAACAATTAATGAAACATTAATGTTTAAAAAACAAGCGCGAAGCGCGTCCTTAACGTTTTCCATTAATGTCTCATTAATGTCTCATTAATGTCCCATTAATGTCCCATTAATTTCGTTTAAATGTCTCCTCCACCCCCCTCGTTAACGGCCATTTAGGTTGATACCCCAGCTCCACTCGTGCCGGCCCGATATCACACCGCCACGAGCGTTGCTTCATAATCCTATACTTATCCATATTCAGCGTTGAGAGACTTCCCGTCAGTCGTGCCAAGCGTTCGCTCACCCAGCACACCACGCGGAGCACCCACAGCGGCGCCACGATGTGCCACACGTGCTTCACCCCCAACTGCATCTGAATCAAATCACTAAACGTACGCGAAGTATACACCCCGCCGTCCGTCAAGAAATACTTCGCTCCACATCGTCCCCGTTTCAGCGCCAAGAAAGCCGCCTCCACCAAGTCCGCCACATATATAAACGTCAACACCTGCGGCCGGTAACCCACCGCAAAGTCCACATGCCGACGTATCGCGTCCGCCATCATCGCATAATCCTTCTCCCTCGGGCCATACACCCCCGTAGGGCGCAACACCACATAGTTCAAGTCACGAATTTCGGCCAACATACTCTCCGCCTGCAACTTCGAAGCCCCATAGGCCGTATTCGGCCGTGCCAACTCCGAGGCCATGATGTCCTTACCGTCCTTCTCGTGTAAGGGGCCCATTACGCTCAGCGAACTAATGAACACGAAGCGCCCCGACGGCAACAGTGCGTGCGTGCCCAATAGCGTCAACGCCAAGCGTGCCGTACCCTCCGCATTAATCGTAAAGAAATCCTCCGCGCGTCGACACTTCGTCGCCCCCGCCGCATGAATCACGTAGTCAAACGGACGGCCCTCCACCTCCTTCAAGTGGTCCTCCAGCTGATGTTGCAAGTGCAACTCATCGCTCAAGTCCAATTCGATAAAGTGAATACGTTCGTCCGTCAAGTAACGACGACTACTCGTAGGTCGCACAGCGGCCCACACCTCCATGCCCTCCTTCAAGGCACGCTCTACCATAAAGCTGCCTATAAAGCCTGAGGCACCCGTGATTAGTATTTTCATAACTGCTGCATATCGTTCAACTTCTTATAATATCCACCCAATCGGAGCAACTCCTCATGCGTGCCGCGCTCTACGATGCGGCCCTCATGCAGTACGCATATCTCGTCCGCATTCTTAATGGTCGACAAGCGGTGGGCAATGGCAATGGTCGTACGCGTCTTCATCAGTCGTTCCAGTGCCTCCTGCACCAAGCGTTCGCTCTCCGTGTCGAGGGCCGAAGTAGCCTCATCGAGTATCAAGATATCAGGGTTCTTCAACACCGCACGCGCTATCGACACACGCTGGCGCTGACCGCCTGACAGGCGACAACCTCTGTCGCCCACCTTCGTGTCATACCCCTCCTCACTCTCCATGATGAAGTCGTGTGCATTGGCCACCTTAGCCGCAGCCACCACCTCCTCCATCGTCGCGTGTTCCACGCCAAAGGTGATGTTGTTATAGAAGGAGTCATTGAAGAGAATCGCCTCTTGGTTCACGTTGCCTATCATCGCACGAAGGTCGGACAGGGCCAATGCCTTCACGCTCACCCCGTCTATCAGTATCTCACCTTCTGTCACGTCATGATAGCGCGGCAGCAAGTCTACCAACGTCGACTTACCCGAACCGCTCTGACCTACCAACGCAATCGTCTGTCCACGCTTTACGGTCAAGTTTACGCCTTGCAGTACGGGGGTCGTGCCATTGTATGAGAAACCAACGCCCTTAAACTCAATCTTATCTTTCAGCCCCGTCACGTGCACTGGCGCAGCAGGCTCACCTATCGGATTTTCGGCCAGCAGAATTTTGTTTACACGTTCTACCGAAGCCATACCCTTAGGCACAGCGTACGATGCTTTCGACAAGTCCTTCAACGGCTGAATAATGCTATAGAGTATCACCATATAGAAGATAAACGTCGGGGCATCAATCGGTGAATGGTCGGAGAAGATGAGCGTACCGCCGTACCACAGCACCAGTACAATCAGCGTCGTACCCAAAAACTCGCTCACAGGGTGGGCCGAAGCTTGGCGCACCGACACGCGATTCGTGGCCCGACGGAAGTCATTCGTTGCCTCGTCGAAGCGCGCCATCATCTTCTTCTCGGCCGTGAAGGCTTTGATAATGCGCATACCGCCTAACGTCTCTTCCAACTGTGCCATCGTGTCGCTCCACTTATTCTGCGCATCGAGGCTCTTCTGCTTCAGTTTGCGCCCTATGCGCCCCATGGCCCAACCCATTACGGGCAACACCACAATCGTAAAGACCGTCAACTGCCACGAGGTGTAGATTAACACACCGAAGTAGCACACCAAAAGGATAGGATTCTTAATCAACATATCGAGCGAACCCGTGATAGAGTTTTCTATCTCATTCACGTCGCCGCTCATACGAGCGATAATGTCGCCCTTGCGCTCGTCACTAAAGAATGAAAGGGGCAACGAAATAATTTTATGATACACCTGGGTGCGAATGTCGCGCACAATACCCGTGCGCATAGGCACCATAATGGCCACCGAGGCAAAGTAGCACCCTGTCTTCAGCAGCGTAGTGGCCACCAAGAAGAGGCCAATGAGCAACAATGCCGTACCCGCGCCAAACTGTGCCATGAGTTCTGAGGTGTACCAATACATATTGTTCACCACGATGTCTTTGGTCGACACGCCTGCCGTGTCCCAAGCCATAAACGTGTAGTGCATCTTATCTATGCCAAAGAGCATCTGTAGCATCGGTATAATCGACATAAACGAGAATACGTTTAACACCGCCGAGAGCAGGTTAAACACCAGCGACCCCACCAGATAACCTTTATAAGGAGTCACAAAACGTCGCATTACGCGAAAGAATTCTTTCATACGAAGAGTTTGTTATAGAAGCGTGCACAGCTTTTTTTTCTTAAAAGTCAAAAAGCCATATTAGGTATAATGCGACAAAAGTACGAATTTATATTTAATTATTAGTTAGGGTGTACAGTTTAATGTTCCGTTTTTGGGTCTATAACGAATCGTGTGGGTAAACTGCAATTTGTCGAACAGGACGAAAAAGATTAATGGAAAGACTAATGGAAAGATTAATGAAAAAGATTAATGATAGATTAATGAAACATTAATGTTAACAAAAGCGCGTAGCGCAAAAAACTTTACGTTACGCGCTTCGCGCTTAGTTTTAAACATTAATGTTTCATTAATCTATCATTAATCTTT
>JBNMKQ010000240.1:0-3417 GCA_050874425.1 Alloprevotella sp. | reverse complement strand
TGCGCCGTATAGGAAACTAATATTGAGATTTTGTATGTTACTTAGGATACTCATAATCCTTTTTTAGAGAAAACATTAATGTTTAAAACTAAGCGCGAAGCGCGTAACGTAAAGTTTTTTTGCGCTACGCGCTTTTGTTAACATTAATGTTTCATTAATCTATCATTAATCTTTTTCATTAATCGATTCATTAATCTTTTTCGTTAATCTTTTTCATTAATCGATTCATTAATCTTTTTTGTTCTCTTCGACCAATTGCAGTTTTACCCACACTATCCGTTATAGAACCAAAAATCGCTCTTTCCCCCTCCTTTTTCAAAAAAAATCATCTCGTTAACATATTTTACCCCCCCCTATTTGGTAAATTAACTATAATCCTCTACATTTGCGCCATAAATTCGAAATATTTTATAAATATACGTGTAAAAGCATGTACGTTTGTAAATGAATCTTTCGTCATCCTAAGCTTGAAAAGCACGAGCCTTAGCTTTTAAAACATCAATTAACCAAACTATAAACCATCAAAAAGCATGAAGAAAATTACATCTTTCTTGCTGCTCTTGTGCGTTGCCCTCATGGGTGCCACAACAGCATCGGCCGAGACCATTAAGCTCACCACGAGCAATGGATTACCTGGCCAACTCAATAGTGGACAGTACACTTTTGAGTCTGAGGCGCTTACCGCCAAAACCCCGTTTAAGTACATGCGTCTCACGTTCTTCGATACGTATGGACATAACACCACTGCGGACAACTTTAAGTTTGTCTGCATCTCTGAGTTCTACCTTCTGAAGGAGGATGGCACAGAAATTCCTCTTACAGTAGACAATTTCTCAACTAATGCACAAGAAACGCAAGAGGGTACAGGCAAAGGTATCATGGCCAACATCTGCGACGACAACACCGCGTCTTCCAACTATTGGCACTCAACATGGTCAAGCGCAATTGGCGAATACCACTACCTCCAAATTGCCTTGCCCGAGGACATGGACCCAATCAGCACTTATAAGTTGAAGTGGATTACACGTAACCAAAACAACTCTCCTATTTCACTTGCTGTTACTACTGCTGCTACGGCTGATGGGTTGAATGAAGTGCAGTATGTTGAAGGGGAGAAAACTTACAATATTCTCAGTTCAAGCAATGGCCTTCCTGGTACACAAGGTCAGACATCTATAAGTGAGCAATACTCATGGACTTCAGACCTCCTCACCTATGATAATCCAGTTAATAAATTGGTATTCAGAGTACTTGAAACTAACACCCAAGCAAGATTTGGCAACTATCCCTTCTTCACTTTAAGCGAATTTAAAGTGTTCGACGAGGAAGGCAACCAGATAACACTCACCACTGATAATTTCGAGTGTAATGCGGTTCACGATGGTGATGGACAAGGCATAGCAGGTGTTTGCGATAATAACAACAGCACTTATTTACACACAAGATACTCTGGTACCAACCCCAACACCTATCACTATCTTAAAGTTATTTTGCCCTCTGCCATGTCGAAACTCAAGATTGCTTTCGATAGCCGTAATCAAAATAACGTGCCTAAGTACGTAGAATTCGAAGCCTATAGCGATGCTGCCAATGGCTATACAGCTGTTGACGAAGGCGTCTATCGCATCGTATCAGCCAACTCAAATTGGGCTAATAGCCTTAAAGCCATTACAGGTTCACTTCGTGGCAATAGCTGCAGCGCAGGTTGGGAAGGTGTCGATGTTAACGACCCCGAACAATATTGGGCTATTGCTGGTAACGAAACTGAAGGCTATACGCTTCAAAACACGCATTTTGGCGATAAGAAGTACCTTACTACAGATAATGGACAAGGAAAAAAATCTTCACTTACCGATAACGGCACAAAGTATAAGTTCTACTATTTGGGCGATGGCCAATACAACATCTTCCCCGATGGATCTGAATATCCTCTTCACTGTGCTAATCAAGCAGATGGTTGGTCTGAGTCTACTCTCACCACTTGGCAAGCTGGTGCAAACTCAGCTTCTGCATGGACACTCGTTAAGTCAACCAAACTTGAGGCTTCACGCATCTCTTTGAGCTCTGTTCTCTCAGGCGTTTCTACCTCTGCTTCAGTTGCCGACAACGCTATCGGTACGAAACCTGGTCAAATCAACACTGAAATGACACTTGACGAATTGAAGGCTGTTGTTACGGCTCGCAACGAAGCTGCTACTACTGCCACTACTGCCAAAGCAGGTGAAGATGTTGCTGCAATGGAAACTGCCTACAACGCTCTCGTTGCTGCTAAGGCTGCCGTCCCCGCTGCAAACGCTATCGAAGCTAATAAGTACTACCGCCTCAAGGGTGGTGTATCTGGCAAATATGCTGTAGCTGGCACTCCTGGCCAACAAATGCCTATGGCTGACATTGACGACAATAAGGCTACTACTATTTTCTATCTTGATGGCAACAAGCTCTTGAGCTACGGCAATGGCTACTATGTAGCAAATACTTACGAAATTGGTGCACTCGGCAATTCTTGCACTTGGACTATCTTACCCAATGCCAACAAGTTAGGCGTTATGACTGTTCAAGCTGGTGGCGTTTCAGGAATCGGCACATGGCTGTACGACAACTTTGCAGGAAAGGGTAAGGTCGACCGCAATACTCAACTCGCTGGCGACAACACCAACTGGTACATTGAAGCCGTTGACGAACTCCCCGTTAGCATCTCTGCAGCTCGTTACGCTACTATCTATGCTCCTGTAGCACTTACGATTCCTGAAGGCGTAGAAGCTTATGCTGCTGAGTTTACGGACGGTAAGGTAATGCTCACTCCCGTGGAAGGCACTATTCCTGCCAACACAGGTGTAGTACTCGAAGGCAATAAAGCTACTTACAACTTCCCCATTACTACTACCGAAGCTACTGTAACCTCTGCCCTCAGCGGCAACAAGGCTACTGCCAACGTTGCTGACGACGCTACAGCCTATATCCTTTCTAAGGGCGCACAAGGCGTAGGTTTCTACAAGCTCAATAGCACTGAACGCACCATCCAGGGTGGACGTGCTTTCTATACTGTTCCTGCTTCAACTGAAAGCGCTGTAGCCTTCATCTTTGGTGGCGAAGTAACAGGCATCAACAATGCCGTTATCAACAACACCAACAATGCTCCTATCTACGACCTCACTGGCCGCAAGGTAGCAAAGGCTGTAAAGGGTGGCCTCTACATTCAGAATGGCCGCAAGTTCATCGTGAAGTAACAAACCTTTTCGATAAGCCAAATGAGCAAAAGAAAGCTTGCTTTCATTTTGCCATGGCGAGAAAAGGTGCGCGAAAGTGAACCTTTTCGATAAGCCAAATGAGCAAAAGAAAGCTTGCTTTCATTTTGCCATGGCGAGAAAAGGTGCGCGAAAGTGAACCTTTTCGATAAGCCAAATGAGCAAAAGAAAG
>JBNMKQ010000239.1:0-3426 GCA_050874425.1 Alloprevotella sp. | reverse complement strand
CCCTCCCCTGTGGGGGAGGGGGTTAGGGGGAGAGGCCTATCGTTTTTCACCCCAAATGGGTATTGCCCTACCCCGCTTTTATACGTTCCTTTGCAACCGTAAATAAAACACTGTTTTAACTAAGGGGTGTTCTAAAAATTCTGTTTTTAGAATGTTCTAATTCTGTCGGTTGATTTGCACCCTATCGAAAGTGTCTTTTGAAAAGCAAACTCAGTCACATAGCTCGCTATGCTCCTTCGTTTTCTTTCCAAAATACACTTCCGATAGGGCACAAATCAACGCGCCAGAATTTTTAGAACACCCCTAAAAGATTTAACCACCATGACAGGAATATTTTACGGTAGCACAACAGGTAGCACCGAACAAGTGGCCAACACTTTGGCTCAAACTTTAGGCATTGCCGCTGACGACATTCACAACGTAGGAACAACTTCTGCCACCGAAGCAGCGAGGTACAACACCCTTTTGCTTGGTTCTTCAACTTGGGGCTGTGGCGACTTGCAAGACGATTGGTACGACTTTCTCGATGCTCTTTCTGCCACCGACTTAACAGGCAAGAAAGTAGCCCTTTTCGGTTGTGGCGATAGCGAGTCTTACCCAGACACCTTTTGCGGTGCCATTGCTCAAATCTACGATGCCTTGCAAAACACAGGCTGCACCTTTATCGGTGCTTACGAACCTACCGACTACAACGTAACCGACTCTGACGTTTGCCGTGATGGCCTTTTCGTAGGCCTTGCTATCGACGAGGGCGACACCGACGACAAAAATCAAGCACGCATTGCCGCTTGGTGTGAATTAATCAAAGGCTAAAAGTCTTTTTGCTAACTTTTAAGAAATCCCTTTCCTTTATGTGTGCTGAAGACTTTTCACGTTTCGACTCACTCAAGCTATTCATGCACCAAATATACGAATACCGCAAGGGCGTCCGCCAATTAGTGCTTTGCACCATGACGCCCGAGTGTGCCGCCATTATGCGTCAGCGCCTCAGCGAACAACAGATAGCTTACCTTGAGCAGCCCGTTTCGGCCAATAAGCTCAACCTCTACTTTGGCAACGAAGTATGCCTTGACGTAGTGCGCACCTTCGTCAGCAAACCCATGCATGCTCTCACCCCCGCCGAAGACTTTATGTTGGGCACCATGTTGGGTTACGACCTTACCGCCCAATGCGTCCGCTTTTGCAAACGCAGCCAATGCATTGGGGCATGAATACCAACCATTTTTCAACAAAGAAAAGATTTTACTAAAAGATTTTTAGCCTTTCTATAAAGCAATGTGGAATGTTGTAAAGACGTGTTTTTTGACATCTTTGCAACATTCCACATTCATTGTATATAGGAATCAACACCCAACAATATAGGTATCAAAAGCCAATATATTAGCTACTTCACATCACTATTCTATTCCACAGCATCGCCAGTTTTGGCATCAGTTGAATGTGTGTGAGGGGGGATAATTCCTTCATGTTCTTCGTGCACTATCGGGGCAATATGTACACCCCCAACTTTGCCTGCTACATAAGTGAAGGGGCCTTGGCCTTTGTGTATGAGATTGGACAATTGTGTTACTTCACCATCAAGAAAGGAAATGCACTCAAAAGTATCGTCTACACTAATTTTGGCATTTACGGATGATATGACCCGATAGCGCTGATTGCCCTCATAACGTATCACGACACGCCGATCGGGCAGCCACTCCAAGCAGAGCTCATCGCCTATGCTAAGCAAGTCGCTGCTATAGGTGCAAACAAAGAAGCCACTGGCTTCAGCATCTTTCTTTTTACCCATACAAAAAGCTTTGTAATCAGCATAGCCCAAGTAACGCGCTAACAAATCGTAGGTGGTTATGCTGCATTTCGTATAGTCGTGCTGCTTGCCCCACACACGCTTTAATGTGGTAGGACTAATGTATTCATGTTTGGCATCACATATTGTTTGGCTTAAATGAACAAAGTCGCGGTGTGTATTAAACGTTTGTCCGACAAGCGTTTCTATTTCATGTATTAAGGCTTCTTGCATAAGAGGAATAATGTTACGCGCAACACACATAAGGAGTTTTGCATGGTTCAATGGGCAAAATTAAGACAATATTTCCTTTCCAAACCCTTCCAAACCTTTCCAATCTTGTATTATCCCTTTAAAAATGCACTTTTTGCTGCTCAAACTTTATAATAAGAGTTCATTTGTACTATATAAGAATGTATAATGGGGCGTTCTAAAAATTCTGCTTTTAGAACTCCCTTAATCTAAAAAAAACGAAAACGCGATGAACATTATTGACGAGAAGAAGTTGCTCCGTAAGGACGAAAAGAGCGCTTTGCTTTATTACCTATCACAACCTTTTCAAATGGGCGAGCATCGTTCGTTGCTTGATATGGCAGAGGCATTACAAGTAAAAGTGATTGTAAAAGACGACATTCGGAACACGCCCGTTCCAGATGAACTATTTGAAGCGAGATGTTATTGGGAGGCTCAAGCGGCTCAAATATTGCCACAAATAAAACCTGGCGCACGTGCCCAAACAAGTCCTACTTTGCGAAGCTATTTAGAATGCAACCACCGCGCACAAGACATCGTTGACGAAGCGCAACATTGGGCAGAGTTACCTCTAATGAGTTACTATGATACTACTCAGAACTGCATTATACTCTACACTCAAACCATGCGAGATGAAGATAGTAAGAGGTACTTTCGTGCCATTGTTCCATGCCCTTCCCCTTGCGATGACGTAATGAAGAATGATACCTATCGCTGTAGCTTTACCGAAATCTTACTCACTGCTTTTGTGCGCGCACTGTGGCAAGCCTACTTTTATAAAGGCGAATTTTATGAAGGCGAAGCAACAACGCATCACTATTACCCATTCGCTGAAGCCCCTTTAACCGAATATGCTCTTTTACTCTACTTAAAACATACTGGCATACCCTTTATACATTGGGCTTATGAGGACACCAAACGAATGCCCACCTGCCACCACTATGGCACGACACTATTGCATCAGTATGTAACGCCTAAAAGGCGCGAACGGATTATCAACTTTATAAAATCATATCACCAACACATAAGTAATGCCCAACCCGCACTCATTTACTATGTACACGCTGGGAATTACCTGGATACATTGATTGATTAAAGAACAAAGACAAACTGCAATTTGATGCGGCCTCTCCCCCTAACCCCCTCCCCCACAGGGGAGGGGGAATAAGTCACTCTTACTTCTTGAGTTTTCTGTTGGTTCTCAACTAGAAACGCAGCACGTAAAGGTTACTTATTCCCCCTCCCCGGGGGGGGAGGGGGGTAGGGGGAGAGGCCGCATCAAATTGCAGTTTGTCTTTGTTCTTTAATCAATCAATGTATCCAGGTAATTCCCAGCGTGTACATAGTAAATGAGTGCGGGTTGGGCATTACTTATGTGTTGGTGATAT
>JBNMKQ010000238.1:0-3434 GCA_050874425.1 Alloprevotella sp. | reverse complement strand
GTGCAGTTTGTTTCTTTGTTCGAGTGAGCATAGCGGGCTATGCGATCGAGAACAAAGGAACAAAATGCGCTCCAAGAGAGTGCTTTTGATATAAGCTAATAGTGAACATCTAAATATAAACTAATTTTGAACACCTACTTATATAGGGGTTGTTATATGATTTATGCTAAGTAAGTTTGGCAAAGTTAACATTTAGAGGTTGATAGGCAAAGGAAAAAGGTTGTTTTCTTTATATTAAACAATTAGAGACGTAGGTATAATTATGTAAATATTTCATTTTACGCACTATTTGTATTACGTATTAACAAGTTTTTTATGCTAATACTTGTAAAAGTAATAAAATATCTATACTTTTGTCACGCAAAAGCACGGTTTCGCGTTGTTGACCCTAATGAAGAATGCTGAATGCCTTGTTTCTTGCCGTCCCACGACTTACTCTACCTACAACCTACCTACTTCGGGACGTACAACTATTTATTCTGACTACCTACCAGAATATCTTTTATATCATTTATTAATAACACAAAAGAAGTATGAAGAAAATTACTTACGTGCTTGCACTCTTGGGCGTATTGTTCTCGAGTGTGCAATCAACTTTTGCGGCTACCGACTCCAAATGGGAGGGTAAATGGATTGCCTCTATGGACGAAGCTGTAACAAGTCTTGAAGGCCTCACCGATGGCTATTACGTATTGCGCAATGTAGGACGTCAAACGTTCTTGCGCGAAAATGACAACAACACACTTTATCTCTGGAACGCAACTAATGGTAGCGATGCCATTGACAATGTGCGAACAGCCTTTGTTCACAAAAACGCGGTGATGAGTTCAGTAGTTTACATTACAAAAAACACTGAAACGAACTTCTACACCATGCAGTTTAAGTCTGGTCAGTATTTAGGTGCGTCACTACCCCATGGTTCTCAAGCCTCATCTAATGCAACCGCTGGAAATATCGTTATCAACTTCGTAAGCGGTAATCAATTCAATTTCCGTCCTGATGGTTCTGAATGGGCCAATGGTAATGGTGGTGGTGGCTATTCAGAAGGTACGTTTACTGGTTGGGGAACCAGTGTTCCTGGCGCAGGTGGCAATGGTGCTTATCAGTTCTATCCTGTCACGCTTGAACAAACACAAGAGGTTACACTTAATTGGACGGTTACTGACGGAACAAACACCATTACAACGTTCACTTCAACGGGTACAATTGGCGAAACAGTTGCTATTCCTTCTTCGTTCGAATATTCTTATTTCTACACCAATCCTACTATTACGACAGAGAATAAGACGATTGCGGCAGACAATTGCAACTTCACCATCCAAGTTACCAAGGGTACAGAGCCTTATGTAGCTTCAACTGCTGATGCTCCTGTTTGGTACACTGTTAAGTTCCGCCACGATGACAATAAATACCTTGTTCACGTATTAGCTTCTGACCAAGGCATTGGCACACAACGTGCTATGACTGCCGACTTCTGCGGACAATATGGTAGATATGAAACTTACAAGGGTGGCCTTTGGGCATTTGTAAGTGACGGCTTAGGGGTTAAAGTGTTGAACAAACAAACTGGCAAATACATCAATTGTGGCACTACCGCAAGAGCTACATTAACGAATGATGGCACAACATTCATTGTTAAAACCAACTCATCAGGTGGTTTCAGCCTTCAAGTGCCTGGTAACACCAATGCTCATATTGGCGACCATAGTAATGCTAACTTGGGTGCATGGGTAACAGATGGTGATGCTTCACAAAACGATGGTGGTTCTAATTTCGAGATCACTAAGGTAGATGATAGTGAAGCCCTTCTTGCTGTAGGTAAAGCAGCTATGAAAATTGCTGAAAATAGCACAAACTTAACAGCTCTCAATGCAGATAACCTTGCTAAAAAGGCTACTGAAATTGATGCAGCTACCAACGTTGAAGGTCTTGATGCTGTTTATGCTTCTATTCAAACAAGTTCTTTCATTCCCGAACCAGGTGTTTACTATCGCATTAAGAACACAAATCTTAATGACAACCAAAAAGCATACATCAGCTCTGAAAACATTTTTGTAGGCACTGACGGTGTTTTAGCCACTTCATACAATGCGAATAATAACATTGACCGTGTTGTAAGACGTACTACCGCTTCTGACAACTTTGTGTCACAACTTTGGCAAGCTATTGACAATGGTGATGGCACTTGCAAATTGCACAATGCTAACACTAATTGCAACATAAGTTCATACGTTGCTTCTGGCCTTGATATGCCTATCAATACGGCTGCGGGTGGCTCTTACACGGTAAAGGTTGTTCCTTCTGCTACATTCAGTGGTAATGACGGCAAAACTATGCTGCAGATTAACACTGTTAAAGATAACACTACTTATCGCATCAATGCTTTCCAAGGTGACGCTAATACTGTAATCTCAGATTACAGTGGCAACCACGATAACGACAAGGGTAACTACTGGCAGTTTATTAAAGTGACAAGCGTTCCTGTTGCTATTAGTGCTGCTAACTATGCTTCTGCATCTTTCCCCTTTGCTACACAATTGAATAGCGAAGAAGGTGTTAAGGCATTCTATGCAACTCACGCTAATGCTGGTAAGATTGCTTTGGTAGAAATTGAAGACGGCATTATCCCTGCCAACACGGGTGTACTCCTTTATCATGAAGGTGCTACTACAGCTAACCTCACTATCACAACTACTGATAAGACTATCACTGGCAACATTCTTACAGGTGCTAACGCTAAGCGCATTGGCTTTACAGAAGACGCTACTTACGTTATGGCTTTGAATAGCGACAACGAGGCTGCATTCTTGAAGAATGGTTTGACGGTAATACCTGCTAACAAGGCTTACATCTCAGAAGAAAATATTCCTACTGAAGCAGGCGCAAGCGTTCTGAACTTCGACTTTGGTACTGTAACTGGCATCAATGCTGCTACTGTAAACAATGACGAGAAGGCTACTGAGTATTATGACTTGCAAGGTCGTCGTGTACTTTATCCCTCAAATGGTATCTTTGTTACAAACAAGGGTCAGAAGGTATTTATGAAGTAATAACCACTTAACGAACATTACGAAATAATGAAAAAAACATATATCACTCCGTCTGCCACCCTCATTCGTTTAACAACAGAGGGCATGATGGCACAAAGTCTTGATTACTCTACTAGCGACACTGAACACGTTACTGAAGAGGGTTATATCCTTTCAACCGGCAGAGGTTGGAGCAGTGACAATTGGACAAGCACTGATGAGGATTAATCATCCTTATAGTTAGCTTTTAAGTAAATACGAAGCGAGCCGAATGAGTTACATTTCATTCGACTCGCTTTTTGATTGGGGAGAAGTCATAAAAGGGGGACGATGTTAAAGGCTCTATAACGAATTGTGTGGGTAAACTGCAATTGGGCCTCACCCCCTAACCCCCTCTCCTTGAGG
>JBNMKQ010000237.1:0-3435 GCA_050874425.1 Alloprevotella sp. | reverse complement strand
GTCCTAACCTATGGATTCGCGTCCTAACCTGGGGGTTCGCGTCCTCATCTGGGGGCGACGCCCCCCAGTGAGGACACATCGCCCCCAAGTGAGGACGCATCGCTGCCAAGGGGAACAACAAATCGCAGCTTAGCAACTAATCAATCTCACACGCTCAGTTGTCGTCCACTTGGTAGTATACGTGTTTCCACTACGTAGTGGAAACACGTATACTACGTAGTGGAAACACATCCACTACGTAGTGGACGACAACCATACAACCTCGTTCTTACAACTGAAGCCTATAAAACAAATAACAAAACCTCCATATTCCGCTTAACAAACCGAAGGGAAAAAGAAAGTCCAACTCCATGTTTTTCAACCTTTATGCCCTATTTTTTGCCTTTTCTTGATGTTTTAACATCTTTTACCCCCCCGATTGCTTTGTTAACATTTGATATTTATCTTTGCAGCACAGAATACGTTTTTAAAATTAATATTACATAAATTAAAACTTAACACATGAAAAGGATTTTATCTCTCCTTAGCGTTTTCATGATGTGCTGCGTCATGTGGGCTGGGTCGCAAACCATTCCTACATTGAGCACGGAAAGTGAGTATCACTACTATGCCATCAAGAACACGCGCTCACACAAGTATTTATACTGGAGTGCCAACAACGCAAGAATTCAACAAAGTAGTTCTTTACCCTCAAGTGGCTTTTTCTACTTTACGGCTGGTAGTACTGCTGCGACCACTGACGGAGTTACCTCTATCAAAATTCATAATCTTGCAACTTCAACACTCATGGCTAATTTCGCGTCATGGACTGAAGATGGAGCAGATTGGTATGTTAAAGCTGCTAGTTATACAGACAATAAAAACGTTACATCAACAGGTATTGCCTTCGCCACAAGTGAACAATTTGGAAGTAATCAATGCTGGAATAGCTATAATGCAACTGAGGTTGGTCCTTACAGAATTGACGCTGGCTCTTTATTTGAAATCGAAGAAGTTAGCGTAAGCGATATTATTGAAAGTGCCAACAATGAGCTCAAATCACTTGTTGATAGCTACGCTTCAATGGTAGGCAATCCCTTTAGTTGTACACAAGCTAGCTATGATGCCTTAGTAAACACTTATAACCAATATAAAGACATCACCACTATTAATTCAGAAAGCCTTACTGCCATGAGAACAGCAGAAAGCAACTTCCTCAGCTCTACTCCCGTAGAACTGACAGACGGAGCCATTGTTTTTATGGGCAACCAACTTCACACAAACGACTATGTGCTCGCGAATGGCAGCCAAGTGGGACGCGGTACGGCTAAAAATAGCTATAAGTATGAGTGGACACTGAAAAAGCAATCTAATGGCAACTTTAAGTTGTACAACGCTTACACAGATAAATATGTAGGTTCTATTCCAACTACTGGAGGTTGGGCTGGCAATGGTGATGACGTATTAATTACAATGGTCGATGCTGATGCGGCACAAGACTATACCCTTGCAGCAGGCAATCAATTGGGGTATGTTACTTTTAAAACCACTCAATCAGGAATTAACGCCGACCGTTCTTACCTACACATGGGTGGTAGTGGTATTGTACGTTGGGAAGGAACTGCCAATGCTTCTAACTTTACATTAATTACCAACGTTTCAAGCGAAGAGGCCGCTTGGGACGCTGCTATCACAAGCAAAGCTCATGTAGGTACAGCCATTGGTTATCACAAAAGCACCATTACGAGTTATGTTGACGCATTTAATAATGCGACAGATAATGCTACAAAAGTAAATGCTTACAAGCAACTTGAGAGCGCCCTCATTACCGAACGTATCGCTCCTGACGCTAACAAGTACTACACTATTCATAACGCTACAAATACGAACATCTACTTGTGCGAAAAATACGATGAAGCGGGTTATTTTGAAAATAGCAACGCCGTTTACGCACAAAGTTTAGCTGCTAACAACGTGCCTTCACTTTGGCAATTCGAACCTTGCACCGTAAGTGGTAAGACGGACCTTTACTACATTAAGGCTGCTAACTCAGGTAACTATTTTAGCAAAGTATATTGGCAAAACAATAATGACAGATATCTTAGCTTAGTTGATAAAAGCAACAGTGAATGCGGTGTATACGACATCTTTGACAAAACGCACGTGAATAAAGACAACGCTGTTACTTTCGTTTATTATACAAACGATGATCGTTCTAGTTCTAACAGAGGCACTGCAAGAATTGAGAATGACAAAGAAGAAGGCAAACTCAATTCTTGGAATGGAGCAGTTACTGGCAACAACTTCATCATCAACGAAGTGACTGAAATTCCTGTTACCATTTCAGCTGCGGGCGTTGCTACCTTGAACTTGCCCTTCGCTGTTACTATTCCCGAAGGCGTAAAGGCTTATACGGGCACGAAGAATGACAATGAGATTACACTCAGTGAGATTACGGGTACGATTCCTGCCAACACGCCTGTTATCATTGAAGGCGAAGGAAAGGTACACCAATTCGCCATTGCATACGGCAATACTGAGACGAACGATGCTACTGGCTTAAAGGGTACACTCGCTCCCGTTACCATTGCTGATGATACTACAGCCTACGTATTGAAGAATGGCGGTCAAGGCATTGGTTTGTATAAGATTGACTCTACTTCTGACCGCACCATTGGTGCCAACAAGGCTTATGCTGCTACTGACGCAAGTGAAAATAATGCACCGCAAATGCTCAGCTTTAACTTTGGCAACGTAACAGGCATTACTGCCATTCAAGGCCAAAAGAACGAAAATGGCACTTACTACGACCTCAACGGCCGCCGCGTGCTTTATCCCGTTCACGGCATCTTTGTGAAGGGCAATGGTCAAAAAGTTTACATCAAATAATTATTACGCATCATCACATTATGAAAAAGAAATATATCACTCCTACAAGTCAAGCCTACGCTTTCTGGGCTGAAAGCGTATTAGCCCTCTCAAATGGAGGCAAGGTTGGCACCTATGAAAGCGACCCTAACGGCACAACGGGTGGCTCTGACGCTCTCTCAAACAAACGCGAAAACCCTATCTGGGACAATAGCTTGCTAAACAACGACTAAGCAAGGCATACAACACATAAAAAAATAACTTCTACAAGTCTTCACTTGCAGAAGTTATTTTTTTATGCACGCTACAATCCATAAACTGCGGCCTCTCCCCCTAACCCCCTCCCCCACAGGGGGAGGCTGTCCGAAAACCCCAAAAAGCAGCTAATGTCTGATAAACATAGCATTTTCTTCTTCATCATCATATTATTTTAACTATTACAATCTTTTGATTCTCAATAATTTTGCTTATATTTGTAGTAAACAAAATGACTAAAATATGGCATATAAAAAAGGTCAAGATAGATATCAAAGGGTTCTTTTCCCAGACTGCATTGATGAATATGTAGAGGCAGATGCTCCTGTGCGT
>JBNMKQ010000236.1:0-3438 GCA_050874425.1 Alloprevotella sp. | reverse complement strand
TCTCCTACGGATATGGGTGTGAACATGGTTGGTTTTTGTATTAGCGATGATAGCGTTTGCTGCGAAGCATCAAAAAATGAAATAATTCGTCGTTATTATGATGCCACAAACAAGATGGCACGTGGTGCTTGTAATGAGAACGAGATAAGTAAAATAAGATTGCTACTGAGTCAGTCGAAAATTAATACCGACTTTCGTCGCACAACGGTGGCTGCGAAACAGAGTCTTAAGGAAACGGGGCACACTTCATCGGCTATCGAGTTGGAAGATGGAACCATTATTACAGCTCACTCAAGCGAACTGTTGGGTTGCAGTGCGGCTCTGTTGTTAAATGTAACCAAACATCTTGCTGGCATTGATCATGAGCTTAAGCTTATTCCACAAACTATGATAGAGCCTATACAGCATACCAAGATTAATTATTTGGGTGGACGTAATCCTCGTTTACATACTGATGAGGTGTTAGTGGCTCTTTCTGTATTGTCGCAAAATGATGAGAATTGTCGTCGAGCGCTTGAACAGTTGCCTAAATTGCGTGGTTGTCAAGTGCATTGTACAGTGATGCTTAGTGATGTTGACCAAAAAATCTTTAAGAAACTTGGGCTCAACCTAACTTGTGAGCCTGTGTTGAAGAAATAACTATAGGCGAAATAAAAAAACGGACACATACTTTTATTATAAAGTTTGTGTCCGTTTTTGCGTGTTAAAAATTATTGCTGTCCAGTAAAACTCAAAAGTGCATCAATATTCTCCCCGAAGCCTTGTAAAATTAGACTTTGGGGTTTATTCTTTCAAAAGTAAGCCCTCTAATCGAAGATAATAAACATATCGTCTCAGTACTTGGCCGAGATTACTCCAGTACTTGGCCGAGATTACTGCAGTACTTGATGGAGATTACTGCAGTACTTGGGCCAAGTACTGGCGCACATATTTTGAGGGATGAACCATATTTATGCTCTTTGGAGTTTTAGCGGACAGCAATAGTTAAAAATACTGCTGTTAAAGAACCGTTCTAGTTTGCCGATGTTATGTTGTGCAAAGATGTTTCTTTATTTAGAAGATATTTTGCAAAGATGCGAGCTGCGCTTTCTACTTTTGCTGCGCATGGGCGTTTTTTGTAATATTCGGCTGTACGAGCTGATGCTTGATAACTTGACTGTGCTTTTTCGTGCCCTTTTAATCCTAGAATTTCAGCACAGATGATAGAGCCATTTTCTTCCTTTGACTGAGCCAGCAGTTCTTGCACTATTTTATAACATGCTGATTTGCCTTCGCGATCACTACCTTCGGTTTGTCCACAGTCGAGACCAACTAGTATAACCAGTCCTGATACTGCTCCGCACATCATACGCATGCGTCCTACACCACCGCCAAATCCTGCAGCTATGCGCTTAGCCATCAAGTCGTCAAGGCCATACAAGTCGGCAAATGCTGCTACCACTGATTGGCAACATCCATAGCCTTGCATAAAATTGTCAACTGCTTTTGTTATGCGATTTTGCATATCAGCCTTCAAATCTGGCATGCAGTCTTTTTTTCTTGTTTCCATCTCTTATGTATTATTTTTTATATTATTATCACTAATTATTTCTGTTTCCTATCTTGCAGTTACTTCTCTCTTTTCTTCACTCCTCTGACTGCTTCGGCTTCCATTGGGTTTTCTGGCCAATAATGTTTTGGGTAGCGGCGACGCAATTCTTTTCTCACCTCGAAATATGCATTTTGCCAAAAACTATGTAAGTCTTGCGTAAGTTGTACTGGTTTAAAACCAGGTGAAAGGAGTTCAATAAGGAGTGGCTGTCTTCCTTCATCAACGCATGGTGTTTGTTTCATCCCGAAACATTCTTGCAAGCGTACACTAAGTACAGGTGCTTCAGCTCCTGTTCTATAATCGATACGAATATGGCTTCCTGTAGGCACTTGAAGGTGTGTGGGAGCCAAACGGTCAATGGTGAGTTGTAATTCATAGGGAATGTTGTTCCATAACACCTCTCTAAGATTAATCTTTTTTAGCTCAACTGAATTTTGTATAATGCGATTGCCTTCTATGAGATATAGCGGAAGCCACTGAGTGGCAGTGTCAAGGAGGTGTCGCGTAGAGAGGTCTGGCACCTGCATTTCTGGATGCCATGCCGCCACAGTAGCTACTCGTCGCTGCAGATGTTACACCTCATCGCTCCAATTGAGTAAACTGAGGCCTTCTTTTTTTACGGCCTCGCACACAATGTTTATAATCTGTTCGGTAGAGGCGTTGTGTATAGGCTTGCTGCTAATGATTAATTTACCAATACGTAGCTCTTGTTGCATCACTACACATCCATGTTTACTATCCCATGATATATTATCGTATTGTGTAGTAAAGTCTGAACTTAAGTCGTCAGGGTTCAGAGGGGCAGCCAAAAATACAGTACCCGTTGTACCCGTTGTGGCATGAAGTGATGCCACGGTTATCCAAGTGTGTGCTGTAAGGGCGTCGTTACGGTTTAACTGCACTTGTGTGCCGTTAGATAATTTGTATAGACCTATATCGTTTACAGACATGGCAACGCGTTCAGGATAAGCATTGGCTAACAATAGTCCTATTTGTTGTGGGGCTATATCGGTGTTGTCTTCATTGGCGTGTATCATCCTACGATAGTCGTGTGCTATTTGTTCTATGCGTTTCCAAATTCCTAGTTGATGGCGTCGGCGCAGTGAACGTAAGGTTGAAATACGTATGCTAAAGTCGGCCTCACCTCTATCTACCATGGGGTCTTTTTCTTCTAAAAGAGCAGCAATGTCACATGCTAATGCTTTATCTGATGTGGTATGAGCATTAGTTATCATGCTTGCAATGCGGGGGTGACAAGGTAGTGTGGCCATACGTCTACCTCGTGGTGTGATGATACCTTCTGAGTTGATGGCGCCTAACGATGTTAGTAATGCAGTGGCCTGTGCTAAGCTAGCAGCGGGTGGTGGTGTGAGCCACGGCAAATGTGTGACATCGGTTTCGCCAAACGCAGAAATAGAAAGAAGAGTAGGAGCCAAATCGGCTGTCTCAATTTCGGCTTTACGTTGCTCCTTCATTAAGTGTTCAGTAGCTTTCGTCCATAGTCGATAGCAAATGCCTGGTGCAACACGGCCAGCTCGTCCTGTACGCTGGGTTGCCATATCAAGGCTTATACGCTCTGTTTTGAGGTGTGTAAGAGCCGTGCGAGCATCGAATATGGGGGTGCGGTATAATCCGCTGTCAACAACGATTCTCACTCCTTCAATTGTAACCGATGTTTCGGCTATAGGGGTAGCTAACACGATTTTACGCTCGCCAGGCTTTGAGGGGGCGATAGCCTGACGTTGTTGTATCGCAGTAAGATTGCCATATAAGGGGAATATTTTTGTGGGAGCGAGACTATCTCCCAATAGTTCAGTACATTGTATGATATCTGCTTGTCCTTGCAG
>JBNMKQ010000235.1:0-3469 GCA_050874425.1 Alloprevotella sp. | reverse complement strand
GTGCAGTTTGTTCCTTTGTTCGAGCGAGCATAGCGGGCTATGCGATCGAGAACAAAGGAACAAAATGCGCCCCAAGAGAGTGCTTTTGATATAAGCTAATTGTGAGCATCTAAATATAAACTAATTTTGAACACCTACTTATATTTAAAGTAATCACGAAAGCATGACAAATATACGACAACGCGTAGAAGAACTGATACACTACCTTCAGCAAGGCATATACGAAAAGAATACCGAAACAGCTCTGGCGCTTTTAGCAGCTTTGGCCGGTGAAAGTATACTATTGTTAGGCCCTCCGGGAGTAGCAAAGTCAATGGTAGCGCGACGATTGAAAGAGGCCTTTAAGGGAGCAGTATCTTTTGAATACCTCATGTCGCGTTTTTCAACTCCCGACGAGATATTCGGCCCTATCAGCATAGCGCGATTAAAGGAGAGCGATAAGTACGAACGTGCCATTACGGGCTATCTTCCTACGGCCGACGTCGTATTCTTAGACGAAATATGGAAAGCAGGTCCCGCCATTCAAAACACCTTGCTCACGGTGATGAACGAGAAGTTGTTTCGCAATGGCGATAAAGAGTTGCATCTTCCCTTAAAGTTGCTCATTGCCGCCTCTAACGAATTGCCGGCCAAGGGAGAAGGATTAGAAGCACTGTGGGATAGATTTGTCATTCGCATCGTGTGTCGCTGCATTCAAGACGAAATGACCTTTCGCCACATGCTTTGTGCGGACGATGAGGCGGAGACGAAGACGAACGCCCCATCGACCGTTCACCCTATCACCAATCGCGAATACGCTACTTGGCAGAAGGAAGCACAAAAGGTCATACTTAGTCAAGACTTATTAGAGGCCATTACTTACATTCGACAACACTTACAACGCGTTGAAGTAGAAGGTACCGAACTCCCCCGCAGCATTTATATCAGTGACCGCCGTTGGAAACATATCGCGCGCCTGCTGCGTACCTCGGCTTACGTTCAAGGACGCACGGAAGCCACGGTTGCCGACCTCCTTCCTATGTATCATTGCTTATGGAATGAACCTGAGGAATTGGCTGCTGTTCGGCAATTTACGATTGAAGCCCTTTTTGCTCCTTATAAGAAGGGCATTGACGAACTCGCTGCTAAGGCCAAAGCTGACTTACGAGCTTGTAGAGCGAAGGCCGCCTTGGCTAAGGCCGTGCGCGAACACGACCACCGTGACGACGATTTGTTGATCGTCAACAACTTCTTCTATCAAATTGAAAATCATGGTACGGGCCACACTTATGTATTCATTACCGACTATAAGAGTATGCCCCTGCGCAGCAAAGACAATGCTCCTACCCAAGGCGTCATCTATAAAGACCCTTCCAACAAGGTGAGAAGTATCGTTCGCATCTACGACGCTGATGCGCTAAGAGGTATTCCTGTCAACGAGCGTGAGCAAGTGACGCTCTGTCGTGACAATGATCATATCTATATCAATGGCATTGCGTTCAAGATGCGCCACAAAGGTGCTGCTGTGCTCAATCCGGCGACAGGACAAGTGGGAGGATTGTTTGAAGAGCCTACGAATAGTAATGCGACGAGTGCAGTTATTGGCCATACACATTATGAAGAGGAAATAGAGTGCATTTGTCAAGCATTAGAACAAGCCAAGCATGACATTGACGTTCATCTCTTTGTTAATCAGGAAGACAAGCAGCTAACAGAGCAGTACCTGCAGCGCCTCTACAAAGCAATTGCCCTCTGTCGTGTTGATATCAGAAAATTGCTTTATGACGAATAGAAATCAAGAGTTAGAGCCAACCCTTTATCTCCAACTATTACAACAATATGTCGAGACGGGGGAGGAGCCTGACATTCTCTTAGCTCAGACGGATGCGCTAACGGCTTATTTGGCAGATACCATGCATGATGCTGAACTCAAGGCTTGTGTGATGAACGACGAGGTGGCAGCACGTATCTTTATCGACACGATGTGTCAGTTTATTAGCCTTCATCAGCAGAAGGCGGCCTATCAGCAGAGCCGTTGTAGTTTTGAGCGCAGACAGTTAGCTGAGGCTGCAGAGTGGAGTGTCATCAAGCGGCGCGACAATTGGCAAGTGTTGGTGCAACAGATTGCTACGAAGTACCACACATTGGGTTTCGACCAACGTTTTTACACGCAACAGTTCACTCAAAATGAAGGTTATGCCAACGACGCGTTGTGGCAAAGTATGCTCAATGATTGGGAGGCTTGTGTCGAGGCGCAACTGAAGCAGCGTCAAGAGGAGTTCTTGGAAAGTCGACGCCAACTGCAAGACAAACTCTTACACAACAACCTTGTCTCGGCCACCCACTATGTACGTGAACACCAAGTGAGCCACGATCGCTTCTTCCAATCTTGGGCTTTAATGGGAGGACGGTGGAATGCGCTTGAGTACGAACGCTTGCAGCAAGTCGTCAACTTTCAGCGTCGCTATCCAGTCCTACTCAAGATTGCTAACCGAATGGGCCGCACGGCCGATGCCTTGGGCAAGAAGAATATCGGAAACACGACAGGCATATCAGAGCGAATGGAACACGCCTCACACAGTGACATTACTGGTATTAGCATGGGGCGTGACCTAAACGCCCTCTTGCCTCACGAATGGGCTATCTATTCCGACCCCGATATGGAGAATCTCTTCTTACAACGATACGTTACTGGTCGTCTCCAAACGTTTGGCTACGAAAGTCATGCGATGAATGCCGCGCGCAATTTGCATAAGAAGCCCGCTCGCCCTCAAGGCCCAATGGTTGTATGTGTTGACCTTTCGGGCAGTATGATGGGCGAACCTTGTCAAGTGGCGCTTTCGCTGATGATGCAACTGTGCGAATTGTGCATGCAAAAGCGCAGACGTTGTTTCTTAATCGCCTTTGCGGTGGCTGCGCAGCCTATCGACGTGTTGACCGACCGCACGCAATTGTTGCAGTTCTTCAATCGCAAGGCGAGTGGGAGCACAGACGCGCATCACATGATGAACACGATGTTTCAGCTCTTAAAGTCGAACAATCAATATGCTGGAGCTGATGTGTTATGGGTGACAGACTTCCGCATTCCATTGCCCGAACGAGAATATTTCATTGAAATGGAGCGCCTGCAGCAGGACGGCACGCGCTTCTATGGTCTTCAATTAGGCATGGCCGAAAATCGTTGGGCCTCCCACTTCGACGAACTCTTCAAGATAGAAGACGTGAAGATGGAGATAAGATGAAGTTGAAAATTACGGCTCTATAACGAATCATGTGGGTAAAACTGCAATTTATCAAACAGAACGAAAAAGATTAACGAAAAAGATTAACGAAAAAGATTAACGAAAAAGATTAACGAAAAAGATTAATGATAGATTAATGAGACATTAATGTTAACAAAAGCGCGTAGCGCAAAAAAAACTTTACGTTACGCGCTTCGCGCTTAGTTTTAAACATTAATGTTTTCTCTAAAAAAGGATTATGAGTATCC
>JBNMKQ010000234.1:0-3527 GCA_050874425.1 Alloprevotella sp. | reverse complement strand
GGTTTACATACTTCGACATACCATTTGTAAATACTATGCCTTGTGCTTACGCACAAGGCATATACAAACAGGCTACGCCCTTGCGTTTCTTGCAATATAACTATTAGTTGTTTAAGACTCAAAGTGCAAAGCGCGCCTTAATGTTCATTCCTATTCTCTTTGATAAACTGCAATTGGGCCTCACCCCCTAACCCCCTCTCCTTGAGGAGAGGGGGTTAGGGGGTGAGGCCCAGTTTATCCACACGATTCGTTATAGCCCCTTTTTGATAGATTACGCGTCAGGCTCTCCAGAGAGGATTTTGTGCATTTGGTGGGGCGAGCGGAGGAGCTGGAGGGCCGCTTTGACGTCGGGGTCGGTGAGGAGCTGGTGCTCCATGCGGCCGCCTTCGTAATAGTAGTGGACGAGAATGGCTCCTTCGACAACGCGGCGGATCTCCGTACTCCAACGTTTGAAGTCGTAGTCGATGTCGTGTTTGAGTTTCTGCTCCAAGGCCTTGAACTCCGCTGCGGCCTCCGTATCGTAGCCTTCGAGGTGAGCCACCTCGCGTAGGTCGTTGAGGTAGCGCAGGCTGAGGCGGTCGTAGGTGAAGTCGTGACGCTTCATGAAGGCACAGAAGTCGGTGTACTCCTCGTCGGAGAGGTGGAACGCGCGAGGCACGGGCACAGACTCGTGTTCGGAGCGATAGTGAACGCAGTAGTCGAAGAGTTGCGTGCTGGCTTCGAGGTAGGTGAAGAGTGTGGGGAGGCTATCCGAAGGGGTGACGACATCGGGCGTGATGCCACCGCCGTCGCGCACGATGCGTCCTGCTGCGGTGCGAAACTCGTGTGTCAAGGAGTCGGGTAGGTGGACGGGGCGTCCGTCTTCAAACTTATAAGCCTGTACGCAGCGGCCAGAGGGTATGTAGTACTTACCCGTGGTGAGTTTGAACTGTGCCTTGTAGGGGAGTTCGCGGCTTTGCTGCACGAGTCCCTTGCCGTAGGTGCGGCGGCCCATGATGACGGCGCGGTCGTAGTCTTGTAAGGCTCCACTCACGATTTCAGCGGCTGAGGCAGAGCCTTCGTTGGTGAGGACGATGATCGGCAGGTCGGTGTCTTGGGCATCGAGGGTGGTGCGGTAGGTGTGGTTGAGTTCCTTTACCTTGCTGCGCGTGCTTACCACTTCGCGTCCACGCGGAATGAAGAGGTTGACCATCTTGACGGCCTCTTCGAGTACGCCGCCGGGGTTGTTGCGGAGGTCGATGATGAGGCGGCGTGCGCCTTGTTGTTTGAGTTCGACGAGGGCGCGGCGCACCTCGTTGGAGGTGCCTTCGATGAATTGTGATAGGCTGATGTAGCCCGTGCTATCGCTTACGAGGGTGGCGAGGGTCACGCTGGGTAGGCTGATGTTGCGACGTGTGAGGCGGAAGGTGAGTTCCTTGCCCGTGGTGGGTCGTTTGACGCGTAGCGTGAGGGTGGTGCCGGGTTCGCCGCGCAACTTTTCGCTGATGTGCGTGGCATAGGTCTGCTGCTGTTCGGCCTCGGTGGCAGAACAGGGGTCGATGCTGCGTCCGTCGATGCCCATGATGATGTCGCCCGCGAGGAGTCCGGCCAGGGCTGCGGGTCCTGCGGCAAAGGGGCCAGAGATGATGCAGCGCTTGAGGTCGGGACGAAACTGTGTGCTGGTGCCAATGCCGGCATACTTGCCCGTGGTGAGTTGTCGGAGCGAGGGGGTGTCTTGCTCGGGATAGTACTCGGTGTAGGGGTCGAGCATGCGCAACATGTAATTGGCGGCGTTGCTGATATTGCGCTGGGCGTTGAGGGTGTCGACGTAGTAGAGGTCGAGGTCGCGATAGAGCGTGTTGAAGATGTCGAGGTTTTTGGCTACCTCGAAATTATGGTTCTGTGCGGATAACGTTAATGCGCTCAGAACGCTAAGGAGGAACGTAAATATATATCTTTTGGATGACATTAAATTCTTCTTACGTTAATGTTTAACGTTAAGGCTTTGGGTTGAGGGGGAACATTAATTATCATTAATTGATCATTAATTTCTTCATTAATTTTTTCGTTAATGTTTAATGTTAAGTTTGGGGAGGGGGAACATTAATTATCATTAATTGACCATTAATTTCTTCATTAATTTTTTCGTTAATTTTTTTCGTTAATTATTTCGTTAAATGGTCATTAATTCTAATAATGGAGGTTCGTTTTTTAGGCTTGTGAGGAAGTTTGAAACTGAGTCTTAGAAAGTAATGTTTTAACCCTCTAACCTACTAACCTTCTAACCTACTAACCCCCTCTACCCCCAAACTAATCCTCAAAGCTTTGGTATTCCTCTCTTATTTTCTGCCAAGTGCGTTCGGGGAGGGCGGTGCCGACAACTTCGATGATGTGGCCGGCGAGGAGAGAACCGAGGCGGGCGGCGGTGCGGAGACTGCGACCTTCTGATAGGGCGTGGAGGAAACCCGCAGAGAAGTAGTCGCCCGCAGCGGTAGTGTCGACTACTTGGGGCACTTCGCGGGCTGGGCAGAATACTTGTTCTTCGCCATGACGTACCAAGACACCCTTCTTGCCCACCTTGACAACGGCTATCTCACATATCTTGCCCAAAGCGCGGACGTTGAACTCTGCTATACTGCAGTCGGTGAAAGCTTCCGCTTCGAGTTCGTTGGCAAAGACGATGTCGGTGTGGTGAAGGAGTTCGTTGAAGAAGTCGCAGTCATCGTGTACGATGTTGTAGCTCGCCATGTCTACACAAACCTTCATGCCTGAGCGGTGAGCCAAGTGGACGGCGCGACGTATGAGGTCGTGGTTCTGGACGAGGTAGCCTTCTATATATAGGAAGTCGTAGCCACGGAGGAAGCGTGGCTGCAAGTCGTGGGGCTGCATATTGGCGGCAGCGCCGAGGTAGGTGCCGAAGGTGCGTTGGCCATCGGGGGTGATGAAGGTGGAGGCAACCCCTGTGGGCAACTCCTTGTCGTAGAGCATCTTGGTCTTTACCCCTTGATCTCTGAAAGCCTTGGCGAAGAAGCGCCCCGGCTCGTCATGACCAATCTTGCCAATCAAGCCCGGTTGGCCCCCCATGTGGGCAATGGCTAATATCGTGTTGCAGGCCGAACCGCCCGTTGTGCGCTTAGGCGCATAAGCTTCCATACGATTTTGAAGTTCAAGGTAGCGCTCCGTGTCGATGAGCTGCATTGAGCCTTTGGGCAGGTTTAACTCATTGAGAATGAGGTCGTTATTAACTTGAACGAGTGAGTCGACGAGTGCGTTGCCGATACCCAGGATATGTGTCATTGTAATTTTTTTTGAAAATTTCTGTGCAAAGATATGGTTTATTTCAAAAATAAGCATTACCTTTGCACCGCAATTCAGCAAAAGGTGGTAAGTTTTTTACTTCACGAGATTTGCTTCAGTAGCTCAGTTGGTTAGAGCACCTGACTGTTAATCAGGGGGTCGTTGGTTCAAGCCCATCCTGAAGCGCACTTAGTAGAATTTATCATCGCTGAATTGATAGGCTTCAGTAGCTCAGTTGGTTAGAGCACCTG
>JBNMKQ010000233.1:0-3529 GCA_050874425.1 Alloprevotella sp. | reverse complement strand
GTTTAAAACTAAGCGCGAAGCGCGTAACGTAAAGTTTTTTTGCGCTACGCGCTTTTGTTAACATTAATGTTTCATTAATCTATCATTAATCTTTTTCATTAATCGTCTCATTAATCTATTTCATTAATCTATTTCATTAATATTTTTCGTTAATCGTCTCATTAATCTTTTTTGTTCTGTTCGACAAATTGCAGTTTATCGAATTATTGGCATAAAAAATCCCCTCCTTGCTGTAGTAGCAAGGAGGGGATTTATTGTTTATATGAACTTATGCGTTATCAAGCGTGTTATGCTTTCTCGCCTTGTTGTTTGCGGCTCAAAGTGCGGTAAGCAATAGGAGCAGCAAGGAAGATAGATGAGAGCGTACCGAAGATAACACCCAAAATCATAGCAAAGGCGAATGAACGAATGCTATCACCACCCAAGATGAAGATGCACAACAATACGAGCAACGTAGTGAGTGAAGTCATCACGGTACGCGTAAGAGTGCTGTTGAGTGACATATTGAAGAGGTCGAAGGGCTTCATCGTGGGGTGCAAACCGAGGTTTTCACGCATACGATCGAATACTACCACCTTATCGTTGATAGAGTAACCAATTACGGTCAGGATAGCACCGATGAAGGTTTGGTCAACTTCGAGTGAGAAACCAATCCAGCCCCAGCAGATAGAGTATACACCGATTACGAGCAACGTGTCGAACACGAGGGCTACGACAGAACCTACTGAGAAGGCTACGTTGCGGAAACGTATCAAGATGTAAACGAAGATAGCGGCCAATGAAAGCAATACGGCTACGATTGCACCACGGGTCATGTCGGCTGCTACGGTAGGACCTACCTTCTGGGCTGAGATGATTGAACCACCTGTGTGGTTGTCGCGGTCGATGAAGGTGTTGTAATCAGCCTTGATGAGTTTCGCATCGTGGAGGGCATCGAAGATGAAGCGTTCTACTTCCTGGTCGATATTCTCGTCGTCATCGGCAATGCGGTAGTTGGTTGAGAGGCGAACGGCCTCGTTGCTGGTAGTAGTAATGGCAATGGCACTAACGATAGCGTTGGGGTCCTTGGCATTTACCTTCTCAGCAACAGCCTTCTGCACTTGTTCGGGGGTTACACCGTGTTGTTCGAACTCGATTACGTAGTTGCGACCACCAGTGAAGTCGATACCGCTTGAGAGGCCACGTGTGCAGAGGAAGCCGATGGCGATGACTGCACCTACGATGAACACGTAGATAGAACGCTTGCCCATCTGCATGAAGTTGACGTTCACACCGTTCAAGAAGTTGCGTGAGAGACCTGTAGTGAAGGTCAAGCCCAACCACTTGTCCTTGTTTAAGAAGTGCTCAAATACGATACGGCTAATCCATACAGCAGTGAAGAATGAGCAAACGATACCGATACCGAGTGTCATGGCAAAACCACGGATAGGACCTGTACCGAAGTTGTAGAGGATAACGGCGGTGATGATTGACGTTAAGTTAGAGTCGAAGATAGCAGAGAAGGCATTACCATAACCCTCAGCAAGGGCTGTCTTGAGTGCCTTACCAGCCTTGAGCTCTTCCTTCGTACGTTCGTAAATCAATACGTTGGCGTCAACGGCCATACCCAATGAGAGCACCATACCGGCAATACCACTCATGGTCAAGGCAGCTTGGAATGAAGTCAAGATACCGAAAGTGAAGAAGAAGTTGAGGATAAGGGCCATGTTAGCTACCATACCGGGGATGAAGCCGTAGAAGCAGCACATGAAGATCATCAACAATACGAAGGCTACTACGCAAGCGGTGAAACCAGCTTGGATAGAGGCAGCACCGAGGCTCGGACCTACGGTCTCTTCCTGTACAATCTTAGTGGGAGCAGGCATCTTACCGCTCTTGAGCACGTTGGCGAGGTCGCGCGTGTCGTCAGTGGTGAAGTTACCTGAGATTTGTGAGTTACCACCTGTGATTTCGCTCTGTACGACAGGGGCACTGTATACGTAACCGTCGAGTACGATAGCAACGCACTTCTTGAGGTTCTTCTTGGTCAAAGCGGCCCAATCGCGTGCACCACTTGTTGTCATCGTCATGCTAACGATAGGACGGTGGTACTGCTGTTCGAATTCGTCCTTGGCATCAGCAATCACGTCGCCCTGCATAGAGGGTTGGCCGTTGATAGCGCGGAGTGCATAGAGTTCGAATACGTTGGCCTTCATGCCGCTGGCGCTCTTTACGCCCCATGCCAAGTGGAGGTCGGCGGGGAAGATGGCGTGAGCGGCTTCGCTCTGAATCACGGCGTTGATAGCAGCGGTGTCCTTAGCAGTAGCATAACCTACTACGCAGTTGTTGCCCTGCATGCCTTGTACTTGTACCAACTTGCTGAGCAAGGGGTGTTGGTCGGCTACGCTCTTGGCGCTCTTGGCCTTCGCATCGGCAGCCTTTGTGGTGTCGGCAGCAGCAGTGTCAGCATCAGTGCCAGCAAGACGCTTGTCGAGGGCGGTGAGTGAAGGCATTACCTCAGAGAGGGTGTAGGTCTCCCAGAACTCGAGGTTGGCGCTACCTTGTAACAACTTACGCACACGCTCAGGTTCTTTGATACCTGGCATCTCGACCATAATCTGACCGATTTGGCCTTTGCCACGAAGGACTTGAATGTTGGGCTGTGCTACACCGAAGCGGTCGATACGTGAACGAACAACCTTGTTAGAGTTTTCAACGGCTACGGCAACTTCCTCGTTCAACACCTTCTTCACGTCGGCGTCAGTTGAGTTGTAGTTGATGTTCTTGTCGCTCAACTTTGAAGCGAAGAGACCAGCGAGTTTGTTCTTGCCGTTGAGCTCTTGGTAAGTGCTTACGAAGGCATCAACGAAGTCGACGTTGCCCTTCTTAGCTTCGGCAACGGCCTTTGTGTAGGCTTCCTTAAACTTGGGGTCGTTGGCGCTCTCGCCGGCGAGGTTCTTAACAACGTCGGGCACGCTCACCTCGAGCACTACGTTCATACCGCCCTTGAGGTCGAGGCCGAGGCCAATCTGCAGGGCTTCGCAGTCCTTGAGTGTTTTGCCGAGCCATACGGTCTCGTTGCGCATTGAGTCAAGGTAGGCTGCGCCGTCTTTGCCTTGTGCGGTCATTTGCTCAGCTTGTTGTTCGTACTTGTGGGTAGGGTACGAGAAACTGAGGTACATGAGGCAAATCAAGGAAAGTAGCACTGCAATTACTTTAACAAATCCTTTGTTTTGCATGTGTTTGTTTGTGTTTTATTGTTTTTGTTTTCGTATTATTTCGTGAGAAAGTGGCGTATTGGGCCACTATTGAACGTGCAAATATACGCAAATAAATTGAAAAACAAGTGTTTTCGAGGGTTAACACCAATTATCGTGCAAACGAACAGCCTCTCCCCCTAACCCCCTCCCCCACAGGGGAGGGGGAACAAGTTACTTTTATTTTTTGAGTCTTCTGCTGGTTTTCAACTAGAAACGCAGCAAGTAAAGGTAATTTGTTCCCCCTCCCCTGTGGGGGAGGGGGGTAGGGGGAGAGGCTGTCAGTTTATCAT
>JBNMKQ010000232.1:0-3532 GCA_050874425.1 Alloprevotella sp. | reverse complement strand
TACTTCGACATAAGGTTTACATACTTCGACATACCATTTATAAATACTATGCCTTGTGCTTACGCACAAGTCATAAACAAACAGGCTACGCCCTTGCGTTTCTTGCAATATAACTATTAGTTGTTTAAGACTCAAAGTGCTAAGCGCGCCTTAATGTTCATTCCTATTCTCTTCGATAAACTGCAATTGGGCCTCACCCCCTAACCCCCTCCCCTGTGGGTGAGGCCGTTAGGGGGTGAGGCTTTTAAAGATAAAGGGAAGCAATGCTCACGAGCGTATGTGAGCCTTTGCTTCCCTATTTTATCTTGTTAGCCGCGCGGTGCAAGTTAGTGCGATGCGAGGCTTGGGGTTGAGAGAACTGAAACCATTCTGTGTAAGTAATCGTTTTCAGTGTGTAAAAGGTTTGATTGTTTTGTTTTAAAAAGTAAGAGCGATGTTTTAAAGTGGCTGCCCTACGTAAGCGGGGCGGTGAGATGTTTTACGCTAAAAGTTAAAAGAGCGATTGTTTTATGTTTTGGCTTGATTGTTTCGGAGTCAGACTGCTTTAGCTCAGAGGCTAAAGAGCTGGTGAAGAAAGTCATCGGTCATGTTGCCCGTAAGGTTGATAAGTTGAAGGTGGTGATCATGCTTCATGAAGAGCACCATCTCAACGATGAACTTTCCACGTCGGCGCACGTAGAGTCGCTTACTCTGTCGTTGAGCGTACAACTTATAGCGTGCCGTGTTGCGCTGAGCGAGTTTAAGCGCTTTGGCGTATAATTGGTTGGTCTCGTGTTCGGCCGTGTTGTGCACCATGCGTATCGACTTGAGCTGCGAGAGCACTTGGCGCGTATGGTCATTGCCTTCGACGTCAGGCAGTTGCATCATACGTTCAAGCATCAAGGGCGAAACCGTGGTACATTCAAGTGAAGTGCCTTCCGCATAGAGCGACATGAAGCGCGAGGCAAAGTCCTGCTCGCGTTGTGCATGGCAAAGGCTTACGGCACTGATGAGCAACACGAAGAGCAAAAGTAATTTGCGTGTCATAGGTTACGTTAGTGAGTTGCCTTAATGTGGCTATCGTCGCGATGTGCAGAATCGTTAACGGCGGTTTGTGCGCCCTCTTTGAAGAGTTGTAGCGTCTTCATACTAGCCTCGTAGGCTTTCTGAGGGTCTTGGTAAGAGTCTTTGTAGGCCGATTGGTTGTAGTCCCACCCCGTAGTGTTGCGTGGTGAGGTGAACGAGTGTTGAGCAGCGGTGCCTAAGAGCGTGATGATAGCCACGGCAGCGGCAGCGCGGTAAAGTGGACGCAAGCGGCGCGTGAGTCCGATGCGTTGTGCTGCTACGACGTGGGCTGGCTCAGCAGTCGTTTGCGTTTGGCCTATGGCAGCGAGCACGCGTTGGTCGAAGGAGTCGTCAAGAAGCGTTTGCTCCTTCTGTTGCTGCTCATATACGAACAGGCTCTTGTAGCGTGCCAACGAAGCGGGCACCTCGTCCTGCGCGAAGAAGGCACGAAGGATGTCCTCCTCTTGCTGAGAGGTTTCACACTCCCAGTAGCGTTCGATGAGTTGTTCGATATATTTATAGTCCATAATTCTCTATTTTTTCGTATTGTGTCTTAATCGCCTTTCGTGCGCGGTGGAGGGTAACTTTGAATAGGTCCTCACTCAGTTCCATTGCTTTGGCGGCTTCGGCATAGCTCAAGCCTTCGATGTCGCGCAGTTGAAGGGCAGTGCGCATTCGTTCGGGCAGTGCGTTGAAGAGCTGGTGAACGCGCTGCAGGCGATCGTCGTGAATGAGTTGCTCTTCGGGTGATCGACTTGCGTCAATACTATCAATCTGATTTCCTTCGAGCGATTGGTTCGCCTGTTCGCTTCGAGCGATGCGGTCGAGCGCCAAGTTGCGGCAAATGGTGATGCAGAAGGCTTCTACGTTCTCGACAAGGGATAACTCGTCGCGCCGGTTCCACGCCTTGATAAGCGTGTCCTGCGTGAGGTCTTCCGCCTCTTGGGGATTGCAGGTGATGCGTAGCCCGACGCGGTATATTTTGTCCTTTAGTGGGAGCAGGTCTTGTCGAAAATCTATTTGCTTCATTTATTGGCTCTCTGTATGGTAGACGGGTGAAACCGAAAAAAGTTACACACGGGGTGTAACTTTTTCCTTATTTTTTTTCGTTCGCTTTCTCGCAGACGATGATAAAGTGTTGATTATCAGCCATTGTGGTGACGAAGAGAAAAGTTTGTCCTCCGTCTTTTATTTTTAATTTTTTGCGCAAAGCCTCTACAGTAGCGGGAAAGTTGCGCACGCTGAGGTTCGCTTTGGGCCATGAGGTGCGCAGCGTTTTAAGGTCGGCCTTGCTAAAGGTAAGTACTTGTACGATGCGGAAGAAACGCCCCGGGAAGTCTGTTACGTAGTTGTTGGCAGTATAAAGGTGCGTATTGGGGTGAAGTTTCTGTAGGTCGTAGTGAGTAGCGATGCTCTTAAAAGCTCCTGCTTTCAGTACGGCTGGCCCTGGTTCGTAAAGGTATTGCCCCAACTGTGTAGCATAGGGGGGCGTGACTGTGGTCTCTTCCTCAAGGGTAAAGCGAAAGTCACGGCCGTCGCCCTCGTGGGCATAAAGTGTGGGCGCAGTGCCGCCCTGTTGCAGCGCCTCACGTGTGAGTACCAAGAGCAGGTCCTTACATTCGCCTCCTGTAGCCACTACGTGTACCTCCGCCACACACTGTAGCGAACGAACGGCTGCTGCAATGTCGAGCATGGGGGAAAGTTTTATCATTACCACGCGGGCGCGTTGTAATAAGGTATCGCGTAGGGCACAAACGTCAGGTTGACAGTCCTCGATAAGTACCGTCTTGCGTCCTGCCGTATCGCGTCGAGCGGGGTCGAGGAAGAGGAGGCTCACCTCGTCATCGTTTAGCTCATCTTGCAAGTAGTCCACCCCGTCGGCGCATACCACTTGTGCTTCGGGAAGTCCCAATAGAGGCAAATTGTGGCGAGCGAGGTCGCAGAGTTCGGTTTGGCGTTCTACGTAGACGGTCTTTTTAAACAATGGCGCGATAAATGAGAAGTCTACGCCCAGTCCGCCAGTGAGGTCAACCAATGTGTGGCGTTCGTCAGCAGAGAGCAGTCGGCTTGCCACTGTGGCCTTATAGCGTGCAGCCTCTTCGCCCGAACACTGTTCCAAGGCCAAGCGGTGGGGGTAGTGCAGTTCGTCAACAGCGGCCCAGGAGGGCACTTTGGTGCGCAATCGCATACGTCCTTCAGCTTGTTGCAAGAGGAAGGTGGCATTGGCCTCTCCACTTGAGGAGAGTCGCAGGGCTAATCTGGAAAGTGTTTCGTTCGTCTTTTTTGCCATAGAGAGGAGTTATTTACGCAAATATACGAACACGGCTGAACATGAACGTATCATCAACGAAATATTTAACGAAAAAATGGTGCCCCTAATCATTGTGTGGGTAATTTCGGTTTGATAAACTAACAGACAAAGATTAATGGAAAGATTAACGAAAAAGATTAATGGAAAGATTAATGGAAAAGATTAATGGAAAGATTA
>JBNMKQ010000231.1:0-3576 GCA_050874425.1 Alloprevotella sp. | reverse complement strand
ATTCAAGCTAACGCTTGATTGCGTTCGCCTTGCACCATTTTTGGAAAGCAAACGAAGGAGCATAGCGGGCTATGTGACTGAGTTTGCTTTCAAAAAGACACTTTCGAGAGGGTGCAAATCAACCGACAGAATTAGAACATTCTAAAAACAGAATTTTTAGCCCCCCCCTATATTCCAACGAATATTATGACAACGAATAAAAAAGAGGGAAAGCCCAATGTGGCCCTTGTATTGTCCAGTGGTGGTGCACGTGGTTACGCACACATTGGTGCTATTGAAGCATTAGAAGAACGCGGCTACCACATCACTTCGGTGGCAGGCACCTCCATGGGGTCACTTATCGGCGGAATGTATTGCTTAGGCCAATTAGCCGAGGTGAGAGAGTGGCTATTTTCGCTCACACGGCGTGACGTTGTCAGTTTACTCGACTTCACCCTCAGCACCAACTCACTGCTCAAGGGCGATAAAGTGATACGTACACTCAAAGAGATGGTACCCGACACCCCCATCGAATCACTCCCCATTCCCTTTCGAGCCATTGCTGCCGATTTAGTGACGCAACGAGAAGTCGTATTCTCCAAAGGGAGCATTTACCGCGCCATACGTTCGTCTATCTCTATGCCCTCGATATTAAAGCCCATTAAAGTGGCACACCACATATTGGTAGACGGAGGCATTGTCAATCCCCTCCCCCTCAACCGCGTAGTACGTGCTGAGAGCGACATTTTGGTATCTGTCAACGTCAGCGCCCCCGCTAGCGAGGAAATTGAAGAGCGACGCGAAGCAGCCCGTTTGCGTCAAAAGGGGGAATCGCGTTGGCTATCCTTACATCGCCTCATGGACACGTTCACCCCTGATAGTGTAGCCAGCAATTACATGACGCTTATCACTTCAGCTATTGACTTACAAATTCAGCGCAATACGGTGTTGACCCAAAAGATCACCCCACCAGACGTAGCCGTAAACATTCCCATGAATCGCTTTGGCGTGTTCGACTTCGATCATGCCGAACAAATCACTCAAGTAGGTTACGATGAAATGAACAAGGCTCTTGATGCCTTTGAGAGCAATCAGTAAAGGAGTATTCTAAAAACAGAATTTTTAGAACACCCCTAAAACACATATCCACCCCATGATTAAACTTATAGCCGACGGCGGCAGCACCAAGACCGACTGGCTTTTACTACGTGACGAGTGCGAACCATTACGCATCACAACGCAAGGCATCAATCCATTCATGCTGAGCGAAAACGAAATCACGCAAATTCTTACCGACGAACTCTTAACGGCAGAAGGATTTGTACAACCCACCGAAGTGGAATACTACGGAGCTGGCTGCCGAGGCGAAGGTTGCACCTTACTTGAAACAGTGCTGCGCAAGTCTTTTCCTGCTGCAACACACATTTGCGTAGGTTCTGACTTAATAGGAGCAGCTCGTGCTCTATTTGGTTACAACACCGATGGCATTGCCTGCATCTTAGGTACAGGTAGCAACAGTGGCCTTTACCTCGGCGGACAGATGGTCGAGAACATTTCGCCCTTAGGTTACATCTTGGGCGACGAAGGTAGTGGTGCCGTATTAGGACGCCGTTTAGTGGGCGACGTGCTTAAACGCCAGCTCCCCACTGAACTCTGTCAAGCCTTCAACGAGTCGTACCACCTATCAGGCGACGATATCATTCAACGCGTATACAAGCAACCCTTTGGCAATCGTTTCTTAGCCCAATTTACGCGTTTTCTTGCTGCCCACCGTAGCCACTCTGCTATACATGCCCTTTTAATAGAAGAGTTTGAACGTTTCTTCCGTCGCAACGTAGCGACTTATCAACGTCCCGACCTCCCCGTTTCCTTTGTTGGCAGCATAGCTTACTACTTTAGCAACGAGCTAAAAGAAGCCGCACAGAAGTGCGGCTTTACAATAGGTAAGATTATGAAAGCACCACTGTAAATAGAGCACAGATAAGGCCTCACCCCCTAACCCCCTCTCCTTGAGGAGAGGGGGGACTGAAGTTACCTTTTTCTCCCCAGTTTCTTGCTTAAGATATTTCCTGAAAATGAGCAAGAAAAGGTTACTTATTCCCCCTCCCCTGTGGGGGAGGGGGTTAGGGGGTGAGGCCCAATTGCAGTTTACCCACATGAATCAACATAGACCCAATATTCCGTCCTCGATTGCACAATGAATGATAATGGCTGCATCATCGGGATGCTCCCCTCTGATGAGTTGATGAAGTCCATGACTGATGGCATAGTACTGTGCAGGGAACGGAGTGTATTCTATCAGCTTGGATGGATATTCCTCGCTTGACAGTCCACGGATGATCTTCAAGAAGCCCAGTATCATCTTCTGGTTGATACCGTCAAAATGCTTGCGCATCAGTTCCTTTATGTTCACTGCTTCTGGTAGTTTAGTTGCCTTATCTGTTCGTTGAGTATTCGCAGCTTGCTTATCAGTTCGTCAAAAGACGGCACTTCTCCATAAATCATGTGCTCACACATGAACTTATAGTCATCTTGCCAAAGTCTGGCTATATCCTCATTCGGAATAATACACAATGCCGTGACCGTTGCCAACCTTTATCTGTCGTGGTGCTCCATTGGTAAGAAATACAACATTCATTGGCATCTGTGTGGATAGTCCGAGACGATTCAAGGCGTAAGCACCCATCGGCACAATCTTCGCCCTGTCTCGTTTGGCTATGGCTTGGGCAATGTCCTCTATCGATGGATAGATGATACCAAGACCATACTCTTTGTCCTCCTTGGGATAATAATAGATGCCATGAGCCAACCGTACCAACATTCCGTCAGTATACATCCGATGGAATGTTGACTTCACGGCTGAAGGCGTTCCGCAATCCGCATAGTCTTGCTGAAATACTATCGAACCACGTCCTTTTCCTCTAAGCCGCATTTCTACCTTGTTTACAGTGCTTTTAGCAGATGTTTGCGCCATGTGTTTTGCAACCTTTTTATTATATTTTTGGTTCTTGTTTGCGTACAAAAGTATAGCGTTTTGTCCTAAATACCAAAGCTTTTGCAGAACATTTGCCTTTGAACCGCAGATTTTGATTGTTTTGCTGCATTTCAGTCTATCAATGCCACCAGTTCACGCTTCATGTCGTTGTCTATCTCTCTGTAACGTGCAAAGGCTCGGCTGCCGTCTGTATGACCAGAGAGTGAAGCGACGAGGTTCGGATCTTTCACTTTCTTGTACAAGTTGCCGATGAATGTCTTTCGTGCCGTGTGGCTTGTCGCAATGTCGCAGATGGGTTTCTGCACAGGCTCGCGTGTCTTGTTGTCTATGATGGTCACCATGCGGTCAATGCCGAGCAGTTTCAGAATCTTCTTTATTTGATAGTTGTAGATGTTCTGGTTTATCTTCGGCAACAGTCTCGTTTCAAGGTCGGCATACTTTGCAAGAATTGCCTTTGCCTTGTCGTTGAGCGGCACACGGATGGTGCGTGGCTGATGGTTCTTCGTCTTCTCTGCGATGTATTCCACCGCTCCGTTGACGATGTTGGCACGTGTCATCTTTTCAAGGTCGCCCACACGACACCCGATAAGGCAATGGAACAT
>JBNMKQ010000230.1:0-3602 GCA_050874425.1 Alloprevotella sp. | reverse complement strand
TTGTGGCACCATAATCGTTGATAAAGTATGCATACGAGCCTTTAGGCACGCTTCCCGATGGAGCAAGCGTAAATTCGCCCGTATTCTTGTTGTACTCTACTATGCGGTAGACCACTTCTGTTGCTTGTGCTCCGAAGCATACCGCCAGAGCTGCTGCGAGCATTCCTATTCTTCGAGTGATATTCATGGATCAAAGTATTTTTGTAATCTAAAGAGAAAGTTCGCTCAGAGAGAGCGTGAAGCTTGTCTATGCAAAGGTAAGGTAAAAGTTTCATGTTGTTATCAGTTTCTCGTCAAGAATCACTCATGGACAAAGAATAACTTAAGAATTGTATAATAATCCTAATATGCGATTCTTGCTATTGCATACTAAATTTATTATACGTAAGTTTGCGGTGAATTAAAAGAAAGAGCAAAGTCGTCACAGCAACGATTCCATGCAAAAGTTATTACACAAGCGTTTGTGCTATGCATGGCTATTAATGTTGGTGTATCTACCCATGTTGTTAGCCGTCAGCTTCCACCATCACGAGGATAGGTCGGAGGCTGAAAGCGCTGTATATTGCTACGATTGTGCTCACCACATTCATCACGATGGTCACTTTGTAGGCGGTCATTCAGTTCACGATTGCGCACTTTGTGTGTTGCAAAGTCTCACTTACACGGTTCCCTCCATCGTAACAGTGGCAACGTTTGTTGCCGTCATGTGCATTGTTTATGCAGCAAGTTGTTCGTATGTTAATAGGCTGCGCGATAATGTGCTTTCTACACGTGCCCCGCCAGCACCGTGTTTCTAACTCGGAGAAGATAAAGCCCAATTGTGCTCTATCTAGTCCCGATACAATTAAAACTTACTTATTGGAATTCTTATTTTGATTGATGATGAGAAATAGGAAACGGCTTCTCTTAGTGGCATTTCCTCTTATCGTCAGCCCATGTTGTGCGCATACGTTGGCTGTTCCAACAGATAGCTTAAGGCGTGCGGCAAGGGAGGCTGCGGCCCTTGGCGAGGTCGTTGTAAGAGGAAATACCAATAAGCAAGCCCAATTATTGTCTGCCCTTAATAGCGTAAGGGCAAATAAGCAATTTATTGAACAAAGGTTCAGCGGTTCGCTCATGCAGACGCTGAGCCTACTGCCAGGAGTAAAGGCCATGAGCATCGGTTCTGGAGAATCGAAGCCTATGATTCGTGGCTTGGGCTTCAACCGCGTGTTGGTGGCTGAGAATGGCGTCAAGCACGAGGGACAGCAGTGGGGCGATGACCACGGGCTTGAGGTAGATCAGTTCGCTGTAGACCAAGCCGACGTGATAAAAGGCCCCGCCGCTCTCAGTTATGGCTCCGATGCCATAGCCGGTGTGATCAACCTAAAATGTGACGTTGTGCCATGGAGCAAATGCTCGGCCTCGGTCAATCTCTTCGGGCGTACGGTCAATCAGTCAGTCGGCACGTCGCTGCAAGTGGCAGGCCGCAGTGGGCGAATGCTTTATAAGGCAAATGCCACATGGACTGACTATGCTGACTATCGCGTGCCCACCGACCACATAGCTTATTACTCCTACAACATCCCACTCTACAAGCACCGTCTGCGCAACACAGCAGGGCGCGAATGGAATGGACGCGTGCTGCTGGGCTACGACAGTCCGAGGCTGAAGACCGTCTTTCGCCTCTCTGATGTCAACACGCGTAGTGGCTTCTTTGCCAATGCACATGGGCTTGAGGTAAGGCTCTCAACCATAGACTACGACCGTTCAAGCCGCGACATCGATCTGCCCTTTCACCGTGTCAACCACTTCATGCTGACTAATCAAACCGATTACCGTTGGCAAGGAGGCGTGATGACCGCGCACATAGCTTATCAAGACAATAGGCAGTGTGAAGAGTCAGAACCCGTCTCGCATGGCTACATGCCCGTTCCGCCCAACACGATTGAGCGCATCTTTGCTAAGCGCACCTATTCGGCAAACGTCAAAGTGAGCCAAATGCTGGACGCGCATGAGTTGCAGGTAGGGATGAGTGTCGAACGCCAGCACAACCAACGCGGAGGCTGGGGCTTCATTATTCCCAACTTTGAGCAAACTCTCGTGGGCGCTTTTGTGCTCGACAAGTGGCAAGTGAAAGAACGCTTGCAGCTCTCTGCGGGTGTGCGCTATGACAGGGGACGTGTGCAGACACACCATTACTACGATTGGTACCTAACGCCCATCACTGCCACTGCTGCCGATTCTGCTTATATGCAGCGCTCCTCTGACCTGATGCGTAGTTTCAATAGCATTACGTGGTCGGTGGGTAGCGTGTGGCAGTGTGGAACGGCTTGGGTGTTGAAGGCCAATGTCGGAAAAAGCTTCAGAATGCCTATAGCTAAGGAGTTGGCTGCCGATGGCGTGAATTACAGCATCTTCCGTTACGAACAGGGCAACACGGAGTTGAACCCTGAAGAGTCGTATCAGGTGGATGCAGGCATCGCATACGAACCTCATGGTTCGTTCAGTGTCACGTTCACGCCCTACGTCAACTACTTTCCCAACTATATCTATCTCAATCCCACAGCCGTCTATCGTGAGGGACTACAACTTTATCACTACACTCAGGCTCGTGTGTTGAGATGGGGGTTCGAAGCAAGCGCCGTATGGTATCCCATACCAAGCTTAAGCCTGCAAGCAGATGGCGAATACCTTTACGCACGTCAGCTCAATGGTGAAAAGCGTGGCTACTCTCTGCCATACTCCACACCATGGTCAGTGCGCACGGAGGCACGTTGGCAGTTGCCCAAAGCAGTCATGGGTCGTTCCGCCTTCCTCACCGTTGAATGCCAAGTCGTAGGGAAACAGTCGCGTGTGGTCCCTCCTGAAGAACCCACGTCTGGGTATCAGTTGTTCAACGTTTCGCTCAACAAGCAGTTCGTGTGGGGTAAAAAACTTCTAAGCATCACCCTGCGTGCTGAAAACTTGCTCAACAAGCGTTACTACGACCACACCAGTTACTATCGCTTGATCGGTGTGCCCGAGCCAGGACGCAACTTTTCGCTCATGCTAAAGTGGCAAATATAAATGTAGAATTTCCCTGTATGAGTGGTGACCAACCACATACATTAATAAAGACAAACAACACAATGAACAAGATATTATCACTTGCAGTAGCACTCATGCTCTGCACGTTCAGTACGATACTTTCATCATGTAGCAATCATGATGATCCCTCCATATCAGCCCCCGTAGCCGCATTGGCTGAGGTAGGCGAGAAGAATAGCAAAGAGGCAGTTGCCGGTCATGATCTCCACTTAGAGGGCAACCTCTTGGCAGAAGCGCTCATTGCCCGCATCGACGTAACCATAGCAAGTGCCGATGGCGATCGCATTGTTGTAAACAAGTCGTGGACGGAGGGCAAGTATATAGGCGTAAAGAACTGCACCTTCCACGAGCACCTCGACATACCCGCGTCGACCCCCGCTGGCGCTTATAAGTTGACCTTCGTCGTGACCGACAAACTGGGGCAAAGCACGACGTTTACTTCAGATCTGAAGATCACGACGCCCGTAGAAGGTGCTCCCGTCATAACCTTTAAGGAGGTTGGTGAATATAATAGTAAAAAAGCCGTGGTGGGA
>JBNMKQ010000229.1:0-3604 GCA_050874425.1 Alloprevotella sp. | reverse complement strand
TTTCTCCCCAGTTTCTTGCTTTGGATATTTCCTGAAAATGAGCAAGAAAAGGTGACTTGTTCCCCCTCTCCTCAAGGAGAGGGGGGTAGGGGGTGAGGCCCAATTACAGTTTATCTAATTACCGCCCAAAGGGCACAAAAAAAACCTGCAGAACGCGGTTCTACAGGTTTCAGTTTCTCTCGTTGTTGTAGCGAGTTCGCTTAGCTAAAAAACTTCAGTTAAGCTTCGGGCTCTCATGCGTTAGCAGTAGAGTCAGCAGTAGCAGCAGTAGAGTCTGCAGTAGCAGCTGAGTCAGAAGAAAGAGAGTCAGTAGCGTTTGAATCTACAGTAGCAACTGAATCAGAATCAGTAGTAGCTGCGTTGTCAGAAGTTTTGTTACCGCAAGAAGCGAAAGAGATAGCTGCGAAAGCTACGAACATGAAAACTAACTTTTTCATTGTGTCTTTTAAATTTTTAAGTAAAACAATCAATTGCCTTTTTAAAACGCTGCAAAGGTACGGACTTTTTCATTCCGTGCAAATGTTTCGCCTTTTTTTTTCGTTTTTTCTTCAAGAATTTGACAATAATTTATCTTGTTTCATTTATTTGGAAGGTACACATTACAAATTTGTTACACATTTTATTTTTTAATACTCCACCCTCTGTTTTTGTACCTTCTAAAAGTGTGCGTTACACCTTTCTACGCTCACATCATTTCAACAAATCTTCGTAACTTTGCGCACTATATTATATATAAGGTATACGAAGACAGTTAATAAGACAAATCTACTTGTTAACTCGTCAAATCGTTTACATGTCAACTCACATACATATACGCATGTCATTATTACAAAATAAGAAGGCAGCCTACCACACATTGGGCTGCAAGCTCAACTTTGCCGAAACTTCGTCCCTACGCGACCAACTTGAGCGCCAAGGCGTGCAAACGGTGCAAAAGGGCGAGAAGGCCGACATTTGCATTGTCAATACTTGCTCCGTCACCGACGTGGCCGACCACAAATGCCGACAAGCCATTCACCGCTTCACACGCGAACACCCCGGAGCCTTTGTTGTCGTAATGGGCTGTTACGCACAACTCAAGGCCAACGAGATTGCCACTTTCCCTGGCGTTGACCTCGTATTGGGCATGGAGCAAAAGGGCGATGTGCTACACTACCTCGAAGAGCGCATGTCGCAAAAGTTGGCACTGGGCGGCGATGCTTGTCACGAGGCCATTCGCGTAGCGACAAAGGACATTCGCACCTTTGTACCCTCTTGCTCACGAGGCGATCGCACGCGCTACTTTCTCAAGGTGCAAGACGGCTGCAACTATTACTGCACCTACTGCACCATACCCATTGCCCGCGGCCGTTCGCGCAATGGCAGCATTGCCTCATTGGTGAAACAAGCCGAAGAGGTGGCAGCCGAAGGAGGAAAGGAGATAGTACTCACGGGGGTCAACACGGGCGACTTTGGCCGTTCTACGGGCGAGACTTTCTTGCAACTTATTCAAGCCCTCGACAAGGTGGAAGGCATTGAGCGTTATCGCATATCGAGCATCGAACCCAACTTGCTCACCGACGAGATTATTGAGTTCTGCGCCCAATCACGCGCCTTCATGCCTCACTTCCACATTCCATTGCAATGCGGCAGCGACGCTGTGCTTAAACTCATGCACCGCCACTACGACACGGCACTCTTTGCCAGCAAAATAGCTCGCATAAAGCAAATCATGCCCGAAGCCTTTATTGGTGTCGATGTAATTGTAGGTATGCGCGGCGAAACGGACGAGTACTTTGAAGAGGCTTATCGCTTTATTGAGGGATTGGACATCTCACAACTGCACGTTTTCAGTTACAGCGAACGTCCTGGTACAAAGGCACTCGAAATTCCTTACGTGGTGAGTCCTCAAACGAAGCATGAACGCAGTCAACGTTTGCTCGCGCTCTCTGAACAAAAACGTTTGGCTCACTACCAACATTTTATAGGCACAACGCGCCCCGTACTTTGGGAACATGCTCGCAACGGCGAACCCATGCAGGGCTTCACCGACAACTACATTCGCGTGAAACAAGCTCCCGGAGTTACAGTCGAAGATAACTCTGTAACGCAAGTTACGTTAGGCGAACTCACCGACGACAAGGAATGCTTAATGAGCTTATAAGTTTAATGAGTTTAACGAGTTTAATGAGTTTAATGAGTTTAATGAGTTTAACGAGCAACTTACAATTAGTAAAGGTAACTTTTTAACCCAATAACCTCATAACCCAATAACCTCATAACCTCATAACCCAATAACCTCATAACCCAATAACCTCATAACCTTCAAACGCCAAACTACTTATGATTACAACCGACAAGATAGCCGTTGTCATTCTTAATTGGAATGGCTGCGACATGATGCGACAATTCTTGCCCTCGGTAGTGAAAGGTTCACAACCCGAAGGCTGCGTGATTGTAGCCGATAACGGCTCAACTGACGACTCGCTCAAGATGCTCACCGAAGAGTTTCCTGAAGTCATTCAGTTACCCCTACCCCAAAATTACGGATTTGCCGAAGGCTACAACCAAGCACTTCAACAGATTGACGCACCTTATTATCTATTGCTCAACTCCGACGTTGAAGTGACCGAAGGTTGGCTCCGTCCTCTCCTTCAATATATGGAGCAACACCCCGAGGTAGCAGCTTGTCAACCCAAACTGCTCAGTCAGCGCAACAAACAGATGTTTGAATACGCAGGTGCCGCAGGTGGCTACCTCGACCACTATGGTTACCCCTTCTGTCGCGGCCGCATCTTTGCAGATGTCGAAGCGGACGAAGGACAATACAACACCATTCGCCCCGTACTTTGGGCCACCGGGGCAGCACTCATGATACGCAAGAAGGATTGGCAACTAAGCGGTGGATTGGACGGCCGCTTCTTCGCCCACATGGAGGAGATTGACCTTTGTTGGCGCCTTCGCGCACGCGGCCGTCAGCTTGTGTGCATACCCGATAGCGTAGCCTACCACGTGGGGGGCGGCACACTCGATGCAGGCAATCCACGCAAGACTTTTCTCAACTTTCGCAACAATCTCTTCATGCTTTATAAGAACTTGCCCGCTGACGAGTTACGTCCCGTTATGCGCACTCGCACCTTGCTCGACTGGGTAGCAGCCCTCAAGTTCCTACTCACTGGCGACTTTCAAAACTTTAAAGCCGTTCGCCGAGCACGCAAAGAGTACAAGCGCCTCCGCCCCGACTTCGAAGCCGACCGCCAACGCAACCTTGATATGGCTATTGACAAAGGGAAAAACATCCCCGAACGCATACCCCAAAGCATTCTCTGGCTCTACTACGCCCGAGGAATCAAGAAGTTTAACAAGCTAAAGCTTTAAACAGACTCTGTGACGAATCGTGTGGGTAAAACTGCAATTTATCGAACAGAACAAAAAAGAGGGTCTATGTTGATTCGTGTGGGTAATATTGCGTTTAATGATATGTACAAACTGCAATTTATCGAAGAGTTACGTAACACCCCGTTAGGGGTGAAATAAGGTGGTAGCCAGCTATGCAAAAGGCGTTAGACTTTTGCATGGCTGGTTTATGTTTTTCCCCTCCAATGGACGACGCATGCCGTAGGTG
>JBNMKQ010000228.1:0-3621 GCA_050874425.1 Alloprevotella sp. | reverse complement strand
TATAACGAATCGTGTGGGTAAACTGCAATTTGTCGAAGAGAATAGGAATGAACATTAAGGCGCGCTTAGCACTTTCTTAAAACAACTACTAGTTATATTGCAAGAAACGCAAGGGCGTAGCCTGTTTGTATATGCCTTGTGCGTAAGCACAAGGCATAGTATTTATAATAGTATGTCGAAGTATGTAAAAAAGTATGTTATGTTTGCTCTCGCGCTAAGCGACTTTTCTTAACAATCGCATCAACTACTTACTAATTTTCGCTTAGCGCGAGAACATACTTCGACATAAGGTTTACATACTTCGACATACCATTTATAAATACTATACCTTGTGCTTACGCACAAGGCATAAACAAACAGGCTACGCCCTTGCGTTTCTTGCAATATAACTATTAGTTGTTTAAGACTCAAAGTGCTAAGCGCGCTTTAATGTTTATTCCTATTCTCTTCGACAAATTGCAGTTTGTACATATCTTTAAACGCAATATTACCCACACGAATCAACATAGACCCTTATTTTTGTCTTTACTAACTTTTTAACCCTCTAACCCTATACTAACCCTCTAACCTTTTAACCCATTCTTACTTCTTGCGTCCTAAGAGAGATTCGGCATAGTCCCACAAAGGTTGCCATTGCGTTTGGGGCAATGAGAGTTTTTGTAACTCAGTGTACGCATCTTTGTAGTAATGATTGATAGCCTTGAGCGTAATGGCCGGAATGTTGAGTTCGTTGTAGATGTCGGTTACGGCACGAATTTTCTCGTCAGCAGGTAACGCTTTGTCCTCAATGAGAGAGATGAGCGCCGCCTTCATGTCGCTATTGGCACGTTGATAAGCATTGATGAGCAAGAACGTCTTCTTGCCACACATGATGTCACCACCTATCTTTTTGCCAAATACGGCTGGGTCGCCATATACGTCAAGGTAATCATCTTGCAATTGAAAGGCCAGTCCGATACGTTCGGCAAAGCGGTATAGCACCTCAGCATCTTCGTTGGGAGCGTCGGCCAGCAAAGCCCCCATCTTTGTGGCGCAAGCCAAAAGAACAGAGGTCTTGAGGCGAATCATTTCGATGTATTCAGACTCTGTTACGTCTGTGCGTGTTTCGAAATTGACATCGTATTGTTGTCCCTCACAGATCTCTTGCGCCGTGCGTGCAAAGAGGTCGAGTACCTGGTCAGTGTTAGCCGCCTTACACTGCATGATGTGGCGGAAAGCCATGATGAGCATCGTGTCGCCTGAGAGCACCGCCGTATTGTCGTTCCACTTCTTATGAACTGTCGCCTTGCCGCGTCGCATATCGGCATTGTCCATCAAGTCGTCGTGTAGAAGTGTGTGGTTGTGGTACGTCTCAATGCCCACGGCCGCAGGCAGCGCCTTTTCCGCATCATCCTTATAAAGAGAATAGGCCATTAAGAGCAAGGTGGGGCGCAAACGTTTGCCCCCCATTGAGAGTACGTACTCTATCGGTTCGTAAAGTCCTTCGGGACGAGTGGGGTAGGGCACGTCCGCCAAGGCTTGTTCGATAACGGGAAGCCAAGAGGTGCGACGTGCAAACTGTATCAAGAGCCATTGCTTCTGTTGGGCAATGGTGAGGTGAGAGTTGTCGAGCAGGAGAGCGTCGTCAGCCTGTCGCAGCGGAGCCACCTCACGGTGAGAGTCGATGTAGTCGCGCTCTTGTACGTTCTTCAGAATGTCGTCATAGTTAACGTCTTGTCCCTTTGCCTTCAATTCGTCGTAGCGGCGTTGTGCGCGCACTTCGGCTGAAGCCGTAACGAATATTTTGAGTTCAGCTTCGGGAAAAACCACCGTGCCAATGTCGCGGCCGTCCATTACGATGCCCTTGTCTTGGCCCATGCGTTGTTGTTGAGCTGTCATGGCACTGCGTACAAAAGGTAGGGCAGCAATTGGACTCACGTGACTGCTCACCTCCATGCCGCGAATTTCGCTCTCAACACATTGTCCGTTGAGAAGCGTAAGTGGCAATTTCGTATCGGGGTCGAGACGGAAGCCCACTTCCACTTGTGGCATCAATTCTTGTAGTTCGTCAGCCTTTACGCTGCCGTCTTCGTTGAAGAGTTGGTGTTGCAAGGCAAAGAGTGTGACAGCCCGGTACATGGCACCCGTGTCTACATAAATGTATCCTACTTGGCGGGCCAAATCTTTGGCCATAGTGCTTTTGCCGCATGACGAATGACCGTCAATGGCTATGATGATCTTTTTCATTTTCTTTACTTTTTTATGGTTGACGGGGGTCTTAGTTGACAAGTTAACAAGTTAACAAGTTAACGGGTTGACGGGTAAGTTACTTTTGTATAAGACAAACTTACTCGTCAACTCGTTAACTCGTCAACTTGTAAACTCGTCAACTCGTCAACTAAATCTTGTATCCCACGTTGGCCATGAAAGAGTTGCCTGCGTGGTGGTATTTAGCGTATGATACGCCGAAGTTGAAGCGTTTGATGTTGATGCCCGCACCCGCGCTGATGCCAGCCCAGTGTGACGACCCAGCAGCTTTCAGTTCGTAGGCACGACGGAAATTGTAGCCCAGCGAGAGGTAAAGGTAATCGGTGGGCAGTACGTCCAAACCCACTACAAAGTGGTTGAGCGCTATCTTGCCAAAGCTTACCTTGTTCGACTTTTGGTTGTCCTTATCTTCGGGCAATACGTAGTAGCTCGACTTCCAACGTGTAACATCGGTCATAGTTACGTGAAAGCGAATGGGCAGGTGGTCCAAGCCCTTAGAGAAACCCACGTTGAGAGCAAAGGGCGTTTTGAGGTGTCGTCCCTCGTCATAAGCCTTGAGTTGTGCGCCCATGTTTTGTAGGGTCGCTGAGAGAGAGAGGTCTTGTTCATCATCGTAATAGTTCAAACCCACGTCAACGGCAAATGACATAGCCGAATAGCCAGCTAAGTTTGAGACGATGTATTTCAAGTTAGCACCGCCCGACCATCGGTCAGAAAGCAAGTAGCTATAGCCCACACCAATGACAAAGTCCTTTGCGCTCACCTCGCCTATAACGTTGCCCGACTCATCCGTTTCGTCCATTTTGCCGAAGTTCATCATCTGTGCGCCAACGGCCAGTGTGTGGCGGTCGCCAATTGCGTGGACGAAGTGTGCCCCCATCCACTTGCTACCTGCCGCATACGTCATAAAGTTAAGGCCTAACGAGAGGTCGCTCACGTTGGCATAGAGCGCAGGGTTGCTCCACCCCACGGCGGGAGCGTCCTCAATGAGCGACACGTTTTGTCCGCCCACGGCAGCGGTGTGTGACGACACGGGCAGTCGTAGGGTGTTAAACGAAGCATCGTATTCTTGTGCTGAGGCCATGAGTGCAATCATTGTGCACCATAGTAGGCATAACTTTCGTACCATATAGGGAGTGAGATAGGGGCGTGTAGTGATAAAGTGAAACTAAAAAATCGTAATTTCTGGCCAAAGTTACTAAAGTATTGCGTAATGAACAAAAAGGAGTGAGGTAAACTGCAATTTGATGCGGCCTCTCCCCCTAACCCCCTCCCCCACAGGGGAGGGGGAATAAGTCACTCTTACTTCTTGAGTTTTCTGTTGGTTCTCAACTAGAAACGCAGCAAATAAAGGTTACTTATTCCCCCTCCCCT
>JBNMKQ010000227.1:0-3622 GCA_050874425.1 Alloprevotella sp. | reverse complement strand
CTAACCCCCTCCCCCACAGGGGAGGGGGAATAAGTCACTCTTACTTCTTGAGTTTTCTGTTGGTTCTCAACTAGAAACGCAGCAAGTAAAGGTTACTTATTCCCCCTCCCCTGTGGGGGAGGGGGTTAGGGGGAGAGGCCTCATCAAATTGCAGTTTGTACATATCTTTAAACGCAATATTACCCACACGAATCAACATAGCCCCATAAGACTTTTGCTTGATTTTATAAATGGGACTTCTGCTTGATTTTATAAATGGGGCCTCTCCCTCTATCTCCTCCCCGACTGGGGAAGGGATTAGGGGGAGAGGCCCTAATTCAATCATTCGTCCTCTGGACTTGATGCCTCGATAATATCCTTTATACTTTGCCAAATGTTACGACAAGCTGCCATACATGCCATAACGATGAAACGACCTGTTAATACTGTGTAATGACACAAACGTTGTCCTGAAACAACCAATAGGCCAACGGCTTGCTTTTCGGTAATGGTAACGTGACTGGCCACACGCCGATAGCCCTCTAGCCACAGAAGCGGAAGTGCTACCCCCACTATGGTATAAAGCAATACCCACAACACATTGCTCTGAGGCTGCAACACCGTGGGGTGACCGCCAACTGCCTCCCATGGTAGGCCATAGTAGGCGACCTTCAACGCACTTACCACCTTGAAGGCTACCAAATGGAAAGCAAATACATACAATGTCCGATCGCCTATATAGAGCAATGCTCGACGTGCCCAAAGGCTATAACGATCAATAAGGCCACACGCCCATGCTAAAGCAACGAACGCTGCGATTGCAGGGATAGGCAATGCAAGAAAGTCGTACAAAGTACCATTCCATACCATACTTGAAGGAAAACCAAAAGAGGCTACAATCAAGAGCAAGGCACAAGGCGCAGCCACTTGCCACGTGACGAGTTCCATCAACTTATACTGCCTAATCAAGAAGCCTGCAGCCATAAACATCAATCCCATCAGTTCACGATACCCTCCTTGCATCACTCCTGTCATGGTGAGTCCTGTCGTAACTTTCCAAAAGGTTAACACCAAAGCTGTGCCTAAAATGCCCCATCCCACTTGTTTATAACTAACGAAGTGTTCACTACGGCTGAATACTTTAAACAAGAGTAAGAAGAGTAGACTCGCTATAAGTAAGGCACGGAAGAACCAAAAGGTACCACAAAAGAATTCGTTATAGCCTGACATATTGAACACAATACTCCACAAGTGTTGGCTCCATTCATGCCACGTGTAGGGGTGAAGCACTCCACCGCCCGCATTGCCATATTGCTCACTGAGCAGTCCTAAGGGGAATAGCAAATTGTGTATGACTAAGAAGAACACACTCCAACGCAAGAAGGGCCAATAAAGTCCCTTGAAGCGATGAAGTACAAAGGTGCGTTCATCGGTTAAGTACTTGGTATGAAAGAAATAGCCCGCGCATAGAAAGAATACGGGTACGTGGAATATAAAAACAAAGTCAAATAACCATCCTCTTATGCCCGCATGCGACATGACTACGCATATAATCGCTATGGCTTTTAGCAAAGTAAAACGCGTAGAGCGTTGTTCGTCCTTGCTGGCCGCAGCAGTCGTAGATGCATCTACCGAAGGAGAAACATCTATTTTGGTTCTTTCCCCTTCCGTCGGCAACGATTGCGCATCGACCTGTTGTTCTGTCACTTTCTGTTCTACCTCTGACTGCATCGTAAGAGGCGCTTCGCCCTCTTCTGGTAGCTTTTGAATATCGTCGTTTATCATCATCTTGTGTGTCTTATACTTTTTTATCCTTATCGTTTGGCATTTGCAGCACAAACTCCCCCAATCCTCTATTGTCGCCTTCCTTCTTATCACACTTTACGAAAGGAGTAAGGAAGTGGAATATCCAGCACTTTGCTTTCTTCCAAGTACCCCAATTCTTCCACATCTCAGGAGTGAGTAAGAAGCAGCGATGGTCACGGTCGTTATAAAATATCTGTTGCAACTGGCCCGTTGTGTAGCGGTCGGCTACTAAAAGGTTACATTCATAATCGAACGACAAACTGCGACTATTCAAATTGGCTGAACCGACAAACGAATAGAGGCTATCGACCATCATTATCTTGCTATGATGAAATCCTCCTGTAAAGAAGTACATCTTTACGCCTTCCTTCATCAGTCGATGAGCGTTGTACTCCACGACGCGAGGCGTAATGGGTATGTCACTCTTGGCCGACACCATTACTTGCACGTCTACTCCACGACGTACAGCCTGCTTCAAAGCGCGCTTGATATGACGACAAAGTGTAAAATAGGGATTAATAATGAGCACTTGGTGTTCAGCATGTTCGATAGCATGGACGAACGTGTCGTGAATAATGCGGGGGGAAGTGACGGGATCACGATTAATTACTCCAATTATCTTTTGTCCTGCTGTAGGCGTTGTGTCCTGCTTCAGCATGCCAAAGGTGTCGCGTGCATCGCGCTCGCCAGGATAATAATTGGGACCTTGAACCTCCTGATGAGTAACTTGATTCCAAAAGTTGATGAACACCTTTTGGAGTTCAGCCACAGCATCACCCTCAACACGGGTATGTATGTCGCGCCATTCACCAAACTCTGGTTTACCTGTGATATAATAATCGGCCACATTCATGCCCCCCGTATAGGCCACTACACCATCTATAACCACAATCTTACGGTGGTCACGATGCAACACGTGATTTACCCACGGAAAGCGCAATGGGTCGAACTCATATATTTCGACACCTCGTGCGCGGAGGCTATCAAGGTGGCGCGCACGCAACGGCCGATTGTTCGAACTATTGCCAAATCCGTCGAACAAGGCGCGTACCTTTACGCCCTCTGCTGCCTTTTGTACTAAGATGCCAAACAATTCTTTCGATATGGAGTCATTGCGAAAGTTGAAATACTCTAAGTGAATGCTCTGTTTAGCAGCACGTAGGGCTGGTAAGAGATCGGCAAACTTTTCCTTCCCCGTCTTAAATACGACGACACGATTATTGTCCGTAAACTTTATGTCAAACTCTGTTTGCAAATAGTTTACGATATCAAGATCGCTCTGTTTGGTAGGGCGACAATGCTGTGCCAACGCGGGCAGGTAAATGAAATGGCTCAATAGTAATAGCAATAGGCAAAGGCTCATTCGCATGGAAGCAAAGGCCACTACCTTTTTATTATATGGGTAAAACATTTAAATTATAGTCATACTCTCCTCCCCTTATTCGTAGTTTAGTACACAAGAAGAAGGGACATTTCCTAAAACTCCTTATTTTCTAAGTTAATTGCAAAGATAGTGCAAGGCGAGTACAATCCAAATGAAAGTCAGAAAACTTTCATTTGGATAGTCGAGCCGCAGACTATCTTATGCAAAGATAGTGCAAGGTGAGCGCTCTAAAAAGAAAAATACTATTTTTATTTTCAAAGCCAAACCACAGCTTGCCTTACTGAAATTCTCTATAAACTGCAATTTGATGGGGCCTCTCCCCCTAACCCCCTCCCCCACAGGGGAGGGGGAATAAGTAACCTTTACTTGCTGCGTTTCTAGTTGAGAACCAACAGAAAACTCAAGAAGTAAGAGTGACTTATTCCCCCGCCCCTGTGGGGGAGGGGGTTAGGG
>JBNMKQ010000226.1:0-3636 GCA_050874425.1 Alloprevotella sp. | reverse complement strand
TAAACCTTATGTCGAAGTATGTTCTCGCGCTAAGCGAAAATTAGTAAGTAGTTGATGCGATTGTTAAGAAAAGTCGCTTAGCGCGAGAACAAACATAACATACTTTTTACATACTTCGACATACCATTTATAAATACTATAATACTATGCCTTGTGCTTACGCACAAGGCATATACAAACAGGCTACGCCCTTGCGTTTCTTGCAATATAACTAATAGTTGTTTAATACTCAAAGTGCAAAGCGCGCCTTAACACGTTCAAGTCATTAACGTTTAAGCATGAATGTTATGAAAAGAGTTTTAGCGTTTGCCCTTAGCGTCGTGAGTCTTGGCATTTACGCCCAAGCACCGGCTGAGAGCGAGGACGTTATGTTGCAAGGTTTCTACTGGGACTCACAGCAACAAACCAGTTGGACACAATTGGCCGACCAAGCCGCTGATATAGCCAAGAGTTTTAATCTCATTTGGCTACCGCCTTCCGCCAGTGCTGAAGGCGGTGGAGCCGTGGGTGGCAACAATATGGGTTATCACCCCCGACAGTGGAACAACCAAACATCGTGTTGGGGCACGGCCGAACAACTCAAAACGTTGATAAGCACCCTACATAATAGTAAAGTAAAAGTCATCGCCGACATTGTGGTGAACCACCGCGCGGGCGACACGGGATGGGGTAACTTTACGAAGGACGACTTTGGCACGTATGGCTCGTACCAACTCACGACCGACCATATCTGCTCGAACGATGAGATGAACACCGACAAGACAGCAGGCACGTGGTATGGCACGGCCAAAGGGGCCAAAGATACGGGCGAGAATTGGGGCGGAGCACGCGACCTCGACCATACCTCCACTTACGTACAGCAGGACATTGAAGCCTACCTCAATTGGTTACATGGTGAGTTTGGCTACGACGGTTGGCGTTACGACTTCTGTAAAGGCTATAATGGCAAGTATGTGGGCCTCTTCAATGAAGCCACGCAGCCTTACCTCTCCGTAGGCGAATATTGGGACGGCAGTTACGACCCCGTAGCGGCATGGATTGAGGCTACGGGCAAGCAGAGCATGGCTTTCGACTTTCCGTCAAAATATGCAGCGCTCAACAACGGACTGGCCAAGAACAACTTTAGCAATATGTCGTGGATTGAGGACAAAACTACATGGCGCCCCGCGGGTATGATTCATCACCACAACTACAACCGCTATGCCGTCACCTTCGTCGACAATCACGACACGTATCGCGACGGCAATAAATACACGGGCAACGTGCAAGCTGCCTATGCCTTTATTCTCTCTTCACCTGGCATTCCCTGCGTATTCTACCCTCATTGGGTCGGTGCTGACCGCGACGCGATCAACCAGATGATAGCCGTTCGTCGTCAAGCGGGTGTGCACTCTGAGAGCGACGTTACCGTAACGGTGCGCAGCCAATATTACGAGAGTCATGCCATTGGTCACCATGGCACGCTCATCACACGCATTGGCGCAGCCGCTCCCACCACCGCGCCCGAGGGGTACACCTTAGTGGCCAGTGGAGCGCAGTGGCAGATGTTCTTGCCCACTGAATTGGCCGCCGTGCCTACCGTAACGGCTACTGACAATGCCTTTCAGGTGTACGCTCAAAACGGACAGTTGGTCATCAACAATCCGCAAGCCCACGCTTTCCAAATATTCAACACTGACGGCCGTTTGCTCCACCAATCAAGCGTCACCAGTTGTACCCTTTCCCTCCCCGCTGCCCCCTACCTCGTAAAGTCGGGCAAAGAGGTCAAGAAGGTTTCTATTAGATAAACTGCAATTTGATGCGGCCTCTCCCCCTAACCCCCTCCCCCACAGGGGAGGGGGAATAAGTCACTCTTACTTCTTGAGTTTTCTGTTGGTTCTCAACTGTAAACGCAGCAAATAAAGGTTACTTATTCCCCCTCCCCTGCGGGGGAGGGGGTTAGGGGGAGAGGCCGCATCAAATTGCAGTTTGTACATATCTTTAAACGCAATATTACCCACACGAATCAACATAGACCCATAAATACCCACTTACATTCATATAGTTATTCTAAGAGCCATTCCCATATGGGTATTACCTTAATAGTCTTATTCTCGTTGAGAGTTATTTCCTCCGTGCTATCTCTTGTAATAACAATGCCATTGTAATCTGGAAATACTTGAATAAACTTTTTCAAGGCACCAATTTCTCTATTTAGTGTTGTAGCATCGTCTATATTATAGCTAACCTGTATCGCAAGTTTTTCTTGTGGTATACAGAAGTCCACTTCAATGTTTCGGTTATAATAATAAAGTTGCGTGTCCTCTTGCGTGTTTCGAAAGCGTCGATTAAGTTCTACAGCTACTATATTCTCTAAAAGAGAGGTCTCTCCTTGAAAGAGAAAAAGGTTGAGGAGTCCGTTATCAATCACATATCTTTTCTGAATACTATTTTGCTCTGCAAGAGAAGTAGCTAGATTAGGTATGCAAAATAACAGATAAGCGTCTTGCATGTATTCTACATAATCCTTCAAAACAGGCAAACTTATGTTGTCGCCAGTTGACTTTACCATGTGTTGTATGCGTGACAGCGAAAGAGGTTGCATCACGCTGCAGGCAAGTTTTTTGGCAATAAAGCGAAATACTCTTGCATTACGTATATTATTTCTTACCACGATGTCACCTAATAGAATCTTTTGGTAGAGCGCGTTTAAATATTCGCGTTTGTCAGGTTGATCAATTGATTCTGCGATGCCACCTTCGTGTAGGTAGGAGTCGAATAGTTTCGCAATCTTTGCCTTAATCTGTTGATGAAATAGCCAATTATTGTCAACGCTTATACCTTTATATAATAAGTACTCTTTGAAAGAAAATGGGAAAATCTCTCTCGTGATGTATCTTCCCCCCAAAGTTGAAGCTATTTCAGTACTGAGCATCTTGGCATTGCTGCCTGTAATCATAACTCGATATTTTGAATCGGCAAGTCGTCGAGCAAACTTTTCCCACCCTTCGATGACTTGTATTTCATCAAGGTAGAGAATCGGAGTATTATTAGGATAAAGTTCCTTATAGCAGTCTATAATCAGTTGCAGTTCATCCACCTTGATGCCATTAAGTCGTTCGTCTTCAAAGTTGATGTAAAGGACTTCTTCTATCTTCGATTTCTTGGCAGCTACTCTGTCCTGAATGTCTTGATAAAGCGTATACGACTTTCCAGCGCGTCGAAGTCCTACAAGTACATAATTGGTTGTGTTGCCAAATATTTGGTCACGATGTATAATTTTGTAGTTGAGTATAGCATCTTGTTTCTCTATAATGATGCTTTTAATTATTTGTTTGTCCATATTCTTTTAGTTTTAGGGGACCTCTCTTACCAAGTTAGCTTGAACGTTATGCTGAGCCGCAGCCTATCTTATGCAAAGATAGAGAAATAAAAAGAAAATCATAAAGTATACTTACAAGTTTTTCGCAAAAGTTTGAAAGTATACTTTATGATTTTCTTAAAAAGTTTGTAAGTATACTTACAAGTTTTTCGCAAAAGTTTGCAAGTATACTTTATGATTTTTCAGAGTCTATAATGAATCATGTGGGTAAACTGCAATTGGGCCTCACCCCCTAGCCCCCTCTCCTTGAGGAGAGGGGGGACAAGTCACCTTTT
>JBNMKQ010000225.1:0-3679 GCA_050874425.1 Alloprevotella sp. | reverse complement strand
TATATCAAAAGCACTCTCTTGGGGCGCATTTTGTTCCTTTGTTCTCGATCGCATAGCCCGCTATGCTCGCTCGAACAAAGGAACAAACTGCACCCCAATAGAGCACTTTTGATATAAACTAATTATGAACACCTACTTATCAAATTCTCTTTTCCACTTCTCAAACACTTCAGCATGAAAAGTAAGCGATACCGACTTCTTTTACCTCTTCTGCTCTTTGCTTGCTTCCGTCTATCACTCCTAGCGCGCGACATACAAGTAGTAGAAGGCACTTACACCTTTGTGGCTCCCCTCACCATGTCATACCAAGAGGCAGAACAAGAGGCTATTCGGCGTGCACAACTCAATGCTTTAGCCAAGGCTTTTGGACGCATCATTGCCGAAAGTTCTACCTCCGTTGTGAATGGACAAGACGAACTCTTCTACCAAGAGGGCAATAGTCAAGTAAAGGGCGAATGGATTGAGACCATCGGACATCCCCGAATAGAACGCAGCTTTTCTGACGATGGCATCATTATTACGTGTACCATTAAAGGTCGTGCTCGCGAACTTAACAGTGTTAAGACCCAACTCAGCTGCAAGGTCATGTGTAATCAGCCCGAAAGCAACTTCGAAAGTGCCGACTTTAAGGCAGGTAATCGGCTTTACGTCGGTTTGACTGCTGCCGAGGGGGGCTACCTTGCCATTTACCTTTACGATAGCAAGGCGGATGAAGTGTCATGCCTTTTGCCTTACCCTAACGACAGTGGCAGCGTGTGTAGCATTAAGAAGGACAAGCCTTACGTATTCTTCTCAAAGGCTAAAAACGAACTTCCCGTCAAAGCGGTTGAATACGTTATGAATTGCACCGATGAGGTGGAGGTGAACACGCTTTACGTATTGTTCTCAAAAAAAGACTTTTCGAAGCCTACACTCACTCATTCTAACTCCATAGGGCACTTACGCTATGCTGACTTCCAACGTTGGCTCGTTAAGAGTCAGTCTAACGACGAGACGCTACAAGTCATAAAGAAGAGCATACGCATTTCTAAATAATTGAATATTCTAATCATTCGTTTTTAGTTGGGAGATTATGAGGTTATAAAGTTAGTTTAGCTGATTATCAACGTTACGTAACTTCATAACCTTCCAACAAAAGAACTAATAAATAGCAAACCTATAAATTCCGACAATCATGAAACGAATTATTCTGTTTTTACTCACGCTATGCTTCATGCTGCCCGCAGCAGCACAGTTTGATAAGCAAATAGCCAAGGAGCGCGATAAGATGTATAAAAAGACTATGAAGAGCTACAAGAAAGAGGGGTGGAAACTCTTCGGTTCTTCACAATCGCTTGAAATGGCGCTGCTCAGCCACTATCAAAAGCTCTATAAAGAAGGCGAAGAAAATCAAGAGATTATGGGAGCGTGCACACGCTGCAAGTCAAAGAACGTTGGGCTACAGACGTGCATTAATAATGCTGCCATCACTTACGCCCAACAGGCGAAACGGACACTGAGTGGCCGCGTAGTGTCCGACATTGTTGGTAGCGACGACGAGAAGGCTGAGTTCGACCACTTCTATGCTGCTTATGAGAGCCAAATCGAAAAGGAACTGAATGGCGAATTGCAACCTTCCTACTCTCTTATTCGCGATAACGGTGATGGTACCTACGAAATGCGCTCTTTCTTTATTGTGAGCGAAAGTGCTGCCACCCGTGCACGCATTCGTGCTTACGAGAACGCAGCACGCGAAAGCGCTGCCGCACAAAAGTATGCCGACAAGGTGAGCAAATTTGTACGAGAAGGGAAACAGAACGATACGAAGTAATAAAGTTGGGGCGCACCAAAATGCTTCTTCCACCCAAGAGAAGCACTTTGATGCGCCCCAATGCTATAAAGGTATCACATTCTCCTAACAACTTCACTTTGTCCCCTCATTAAAGGGGGTGTTCTAAAAAATATACTTAGTCCCCCAAAAAGCTGAACACTTATGAAAAGACTCATTCTCCTGCTTCTTGTATGCTTTGCTTCGCAACACATAGAGGGACAAGACTTTCAGCAGTATCGGCAACAGGTGATTCGTCATTATAAGGACCACCGCCAAGGCGTGCTCAATCGCTATGCCGACTTCATAGAGCAGTCGTGGCAACGTTTTCAAGCATTTAAAGGCGAGCGGCGTAATAACGACAGTGTGCCTAAACCCTCACTGCCGCCCACGCTCCCCCAAAGCAGTCCGCTGCCCAATACGCCCGTACGGCTGCCAACACCTGACGCACCTCAACCGCTGCCAAAGGAAAAGTCACAACCTCCGCTTCCCACAATGCCTTCCATGCCTACGGTGCCTCCTGCCGCACCGGTACCTCAACAGCGCTTTATCTTTTATGGTGACACGCTGCAGTGCCGTCAGATGTCTCCTATCCTACTTACTGGCACTGACGAGAAAGAGGTGGCCAAAGTCTGGCGTCGCTATCATAACACGAAAGAAGGTAGTCTAACGGCACAGGCCTTGCTACACGTGGCCAACGAGAGGGGATTAAATGATTGGCTCACCATTGAAATGGTACGCACGTATGTTGAAACGCTCTTATCGTCCCCTTCGGTTGCTGCTGATCGCATTGTAATCGAACAGTTTTTGTTAACACAAATGGGGTACGACGTGCGCATAGCACGCACCGACCGCCAACTGTTGTTGCTCGTGCCTGTAAAGGAAACGTTCTACGACCAACCCTACTTGGAAATGAACGCACAGCGCTTTTACCTTTTTAAGGACCGATTGTGTCCTATCGATGAAGCCGAAGCTCATTATTTCACCTACACGTTACCTGAAGGAACTAATGCAGGGCACATCACAAGTCTACTCTTTAATGGCGAGCGTACATTGAAGTTACACACGGGCTTCACACATTACTGCACAATAGACGATGGTCGCCTAAGGGTGAGTCTGATCTTTGACAAGGCTGCCCTTGAAGCGCTACGCCACTATCCGCCCATGGACGTGTCCAACTATGCCCGCTCCGCAGTGTTGCCCGAACTTCATGCCTTGCTTTGGACAGAGTTGAAGTCGCAGTTAGAGGGCATGACGCAGCGCGAAGCTGTTATGGCACTGATGCACTTCGCGCAGTATGCTTTCAGCTATGCCACCGACGGCAACCAACACGGCTACGAAAAGCCTTACTTTATTGAAGAGAACTTTTATTATCCTCAAAACGACTGTGAAGACCGTGCCGTATTTCTCGTCAACGCTGTACGTGAATTATTAGGCTTGAGGTCACACTTGGTACAATATCCCGGCCATGAGTGTACGGCCATTCACTTTACCGACCCTACCATTACGGGCGATGGCTATTTATATAAAGGAGAACTTTTCATTATCTGCGACCCTACTTACATCGGTGCCTCCATTGGACAATGTATGCCAACTTATCAACAAGTTCAGCCTCTCATTCAGTTGTGGGAAGAGAATGAATAAAATGGTAGGGTGTTCAGTTTTGGGGCTATGTTGATTCGTGTGGGTAAAACTGCAATTGGGCCTCACCCCCTAGCCCCCTCCCCCACAGGGGAGGGGGAATAAGTAACCTTTACTTGCTCATTTTCAGGAAATATCTCAAGCAAGAAACTGGGGAGAAAAAGGTAACTTCATTCCCCCTCTCCTCAAGGAGAGGGGGTTAGGGGGTGAGGCCCAATTGCAGTTTTACCC
>JBNMKQ010000224.1:0-3733 GCA_050874425.1 Alloprevotella sp. | reverse complement strand
GTCTCACCCTTGCGATAAACATCGGCAGGAATCTGCTCAGACTTAGGCAAAATCAACTCGTTGTTCTCATCGTCGACAATGAGTACTTCGCGCTTCCAAACCTGATATACCTCACCTGCGATAACCTGTCCTACGCGATCTTTATACTTATTGTACAAAGAGTCGTGCTCCAGTTCGAGAATCTTAGATGCCAAAGTCTGACGAAGGTTCAGGATGGCACGGCGACCGAACTTATTGAAGTCTACCTTCTCGCTCACATCTTCACCCACCTCATAGTCAGACTGGATCTTACGAGCCTCGGCCAATGGGATTTCCTTATTCTCATCTTCCACTTCGCCATCAGCCACAACGACACGGTTGCGGTAGATTTCGAAGTCACCTTTATCAGGGTTTACGATGACGTCGAAGTTTTCATCACTACCGAAAATCTTGGCAAGCACATTGCGGAAGCTTTCCTCCAAAACGCTTACCAATGTAGTACGGTCGATATTCTTGGTTTCTTTAAACTCGCGGAATGTATCAATCATACTCGCAGTTTCTTCTTGCATTTTCTTTACTGCCATAGCTTATTTGAAACTTATTACGTATTTTGTATATTTTACCTTATCCATCTGATAGGTATGAAGCACGTCCTGTTTCACAGGGCGCTTTTTGCCTTCTACCTTTACTTTCTCTTCTACACTCACACTGAAGTCGTTACCATCTACAGAGTGCAGTACTCCTTTTACCTTCTTGCCATCGGCATCAAGCACTTCTACCTCCTTACCGATGTGATTGATGTACTGTTGTGACACCTTGAAAGGCTGTCCCAATCCAGCAGAGCCTACTTCCAGCTCATAATCCTCCTCATCACGGTTCAGGTGGTCCTCAATAAATCTACTCAGGTCCACACAGTCCTCTATCCACACGCCATCGGCATGATCTATCTCTACGACAATCTTATCGTCAGGACTGATTTCAATGCTTACCAAGAAATATTCTTTATCTTGGAGCCATTCGTCAACTAATTCTTTTACGACGTTTTTATCTATCATATATTTCTTATTAAAATAAAATGAGGAACTCTTTGTGAGCCCCTCATTCCACTGAACGTTGCAAAATTACGATTTTTTTTAATACTGACCAAAGCTTTTGGAATATTTTCTTCTACAACATGCACATTTTTAGTTATTTGTGTACATTTTCCTCCTTATTTTCTGCGGAGTTAGTATTTTTTTGTATTCCTCAGGTGCTTTAAGCAATCGAATAGCTTCCTTCACCTGTTTGTCATAGCGCAACGAGTTACGTATGGCGCCACCCTGATAATAATATGCTGCCACTATATCGTTTTCGAGCAGACGCTTGATATACGACTTATTGTAGTCAAGATCCTTTTCTACATTGTGGCTCAACTTTTTAGACAGTGCATCAAATTCTGCCTTAGCATCATCATAGTAACCTTCGAAGCGAGCCAACTTCATCAAATCCTTCAGATATTTCTCCGTCTCACGATCGTACTTAAAATCAGCTTTTAGCACGCGAGACTTAAACTCCTCGTAGTCGGCATCACTGAGAGCAAACTTCTCGGCAGGAGCTATCGTTGGGTGCTTAGCGATATAATCTACTTCATAGTTGAGCACCAATTCATTACTATCACGTGCGCCCGCCAAGTAGTAGGCGATGTTGGGAAGCGAGTCGGGCAAGACTTCCACATCAGGCTTCACACCACCACCATCTCGCACCTCGCGACCTCCTGCTGTGTAAAACACCTTCGTGAGCGAATCGGGCACATGCTCCACATATCCACCCTTGGCATGCTTATAATTGAGAGCTTGCACACAGCGACCGCTGGGGATATAATACTTGCTCGTAGTAAGTTTCATCTGTCCATTATAGGGCAATTCCATCGTTGCCTGCACAAGTCCCTTACCATACGTGCGCGTACCTAATATGATAGCACGGTCATAATCTTGAAGACATCCACTCAGAATCTCTGCCGAGCTGGCTGTATTATTGCTCACAAGCACCACAATAGGCATCAGCGTATCGATAGGCTCCACGGTGGTCTTATATTCATTGTTAGCACGCTGCAACTTACCCTTCATCGTTAGCACGGTCTTATCTTTAGGCAAGAACATATTGACGATGCTCACCGCCTCGCTCACAGAACCACCACCATTGCTACGAAGATCGAAGATGAGTTTCTTAGCACCTTGCTTCTTAAGGTTTATAAAGGCACGACGCACATCCTTGGCACATTGATCCGTGAAGGAATTGAAGTTCATGTATCCCACACCTCCATCAAGCATTCCATAGTAAGGCAAGAAAGGCATCTGGATGGTGCGACGGGTGAGTTTCACTTTCATCACCTTGCCCGTGCTGGGCCGCTTCACCTTGAGGATAAATGAGGTGCCAGGCTCGCCACGCAGACGATCGCTCACATAGCTCACATCCTTCCCCTTCATCGTAGAGTCGTTGATGCTTAAAATAATATCGCCCTTCTTCAAACCAGCTTCTTGGGCGGGCATACCTTCGTAAGGCTCATTGATGACCGTATAACCCAATTGGAAATTATATCTCACCACAGAACCTATACCAGCATACTTGCCTGTAAGCATATTCTTGAGTTCTTTCACCTTCGACTCAGGGTAATACTCTGTATAGGGGTCAAGACTGCGCAACATGGCATTGATACCATTACCTATCACTTCGTCTGCATCGAGTGTATCTACATACATCATATCCAGATTCTTGTAGATAGAAGTAAAGACATCCATATTTTTAGCCACTACAAAATCATGGTTTTTCTCCTTTTGAGCCCAACCAGGCATAGCCAGCACCACAGCCAGCACCATTACATATAATCTATTTTTCATTTTCACTTAAATATATTTCTTAGTTCTACATGGAGTGTTCGTACACGCCTTTCGCCTACAAAAATACTCATTTATATCCTAAAAAGAGGCCAAAAACCTAAAAAAATGAAGTTTTTTAGCTCAAAATACATTTTTTTCTCAAAAAAATTTGGTGGAATAAAAAAAAGTCACTACCTTTGCAACCGCAAATGAGAAATCATTTACCTCTAATGCTTCAATAGCTCAGTTGGTTAGAGCACCTGACTGTTAATCAGGGGGTCGTTGGTTCAAGCCCATCTTGAAGCGCAAATCAAAGCCTTGCAAGTTACAACTTGCGAGGCTTTTTTGTTTTTATACATTTCTAAGTCCCCCCTACTTTGACTTGAAACCTTATCAAAATACACAGCTCTCCATTTCCTTGATTTTTTTATAGAAATACCCGCCAAAAACGAAAGTACTTGCGATGGGCGATGAAAGTACTTGCGATGGGCAACGAAAGTACTTGCGTTGGCCATCGCAAGTATGTTCATTTTTTGAGGCTGTTTTTTGACAAAAAAACTGTGCGGTTTATAGTGTACACATATACATTGATATACATCTTGCATAAAAGACTAAAGGCTGACAACTAAAGAATAAAACAAGGAAATAAGAATCGATTCCCCCTAAAAAAACTTTCGTTTGTGGAAACAGGAGTTTACATCCCAATCTCTCACAAACGAAAGTATGCTAATACAATAACGATAGTCAATACTAAACACTATCTACAACTTACGCTTAATGCCCATGTCGCCCACGACATAGAGCTTATCCTCATCTATCAGGACTGCCCTACCGCGATGGTGAAGATAGTTTTTTAGGTTGTCAACATTCACTGCAATGACTTTTCCCTTATAGAAACG
>JBNMKQ010000223.1:0-3781 GCA_050874425.1 Alloprevotella sp. | reverse complement strand
TTGCTTGTCAAGGCATCGAGCCTTGACAAGCAAATACCGACGCGAGGACGCGTCGCCCCCAGGTTAGGACGCGTCGCCCCTAGTGGCTTACAAATTACAATTTACCCACACAATTCGTTATAGAGCCAATAAATTCGTATAAGAAAGGGACTTCAAAACATTTTCGCCTTCGCACATCTATCTTTTCTTGTCATGGCAAAGTGAAAGCAAACTTTCTTTTGCTCGTTTGAATTAGCGAATAGGCGACAAAAAAAGCAGCAAGTGCTATCCTAATCAGAATAGCACTTGCTGCATCATCATCAGCTTATTTCAGATTATTTCTTTTCGTCTAGCACTTCATAACGTGAGTGCTTACTGATATACTCTGGCACGATTTCTTTCATCTTACGTACCGTAGCCATATCGTCGTATTGGGCGGCTATGCTACGCAACTCTTCTAAGTCGCGCTCTGCGTCAGCATATTCATAACTGCGCACCATGGCAATACGTATCTTCTTATGGAATGAAGGTAACGTGTTTTCATTCTCATTGAGCACTTCTTCATAGAGCTTTTCACCCTCTCGCAATCCTGTAAAGGCTATCTCTACATTCGTAGCACCACTGAGCAATATCATGCGGCGTGCCAAGTCGGCAATGCGTACAGGCTCGCCCATGTCGAACACGAATATCTCACCTCCCTTGCCATGCGTACCTGCTTCAAGCACTAACTTACAAGCTTCGGGAATGAGCATAAAGAAACGTATAATGTCGGGGTGAGTCACCGTTAATGGGCCTCCTGCTGCTAATTGCTTGCGGAACAAAGGAATGACCGAACCATTCGAACCTAACACATTACCAAAGCGTGTGGTAACAAATTGCGTTTCTCCCTTTATCTTACCCTCCTTAATGGCTTTGTCAAGACTCTGAACGTAAATTTCACATATACGCTTTGAGCACCCCATTACGTTGGTAGGATTAACAGCCTTATCGGTTGAGATCATGACGAACTTCTTTACGCCATACTTTACACTGAGGTCGGCTATCACTTTCGTACCCCACACATTGTTTTGTACGCTCTCACTGGGATTGTCCTCCATCATAGGCACGTGTTTGTAAGCAGCAGCGTGGAACACGTAGTCGGGACGGAACGTGCGGAAGATTTCTTCCATGCGATCTTCCTTACAGATGCTCGTAACGACGGTTTGAGCCGCGATGTTAGGATATTGATTCTTCATCATCAAGCGAATGTCGTGTTGCGGTGTTTCTGCTTGGTCGATGAGCATCATTTCGGCAGGTGAATAGATAGCTATCTGTCGTACCATTTCAGAACCAATGCTACCGGCCGAACCTGTGATAAGAACCTTGCGTCCACGCAAGAGCGCTCCTACGCTATCCATATCCACTTGAATTTCATCACGTGGCAAGAGGTCTTCAATATTTACCTCGCGAATACTTACCTTACCCTTCGGATCTTTGTGCTTTGTCCACTCTTCAAGGTTTTGCGTGATGTATATCTTTACGCCAGCATTCATCAACAAGTCTTGGAAAGCGCGATTGTTGGTAAATGCCTCATGCTTAAGCGGACTAATGAGCATGGCTGTAATGTGCTTCGCACGTATGACGGCTAAGAGGTCCTGCTTCGTAGAGTAAACGTGGCGTCCCATTAGACGTTCGCCAAACTGAGTGTCGCTATCGCCCACATAGCCGTCAATTAAGAATTGCACGGGTTTAGTGTTGCGTGCATTGTTAGTTAAGGCAATGGCTCCTTCGTGTGTGCCATATACCAAAGCGTGCTGTGCTGTACTACCTATCAAAGCATCTTCGTAAAGCAACTTGATAAGAATACGACTGGCACACATCATTGACAGCGTACCTATATATACGGCAATGGTAAGACGGCCTGTTATGGGATAGAATATACTCTCAAGCGAGAAAGTGCAAATAATATAATTAAAGATGAGTGCTAACACAAACGACATAAGTTGTGCATACATCACACGCAGTAGGTCAATAAACTGTGAGTAGCGCAATATGCCAGAATAGGTGTGAAACACTCTAAAACTGATGATATTGAACACACCAAACATCAAGAACGTATGGCACAACGTGTACCAATGCGTCATCATCTCTGAAGCGGGGTGGCGAAGCCAGAAGATGAAGAGTCCGCTAAAGAAGCAGACCACCAAGTCAAATACGACAATGCACCAATAGGGCAATGCTGACTTGCCAAAATACCAATTAAAAAATCTATTCAACGTTCTCATAACTAAAAGGTAGGTAAGCAACTTTTTACCATGTTACTTTATTAGGTTTTACTAAGTATGGGTATCTAATAACTAAGTTTTTAGTTTGGAGGTTATGAGTTTATAAAGTAGCATCACATTGATGTTCAACGTAAACTAACTAATAACTTTATGACCTTAAAACGTAAAACTACCTATTTTAAAATTCTCATTTTGCTCAATTCGCTCAAAAGTTGTACGCGTTCCGCTGCAAGTTTACCTTGCTTTATTAATCGTTGGTTATACTTCCACCAATTTAACAGACCGCGATTTTCAACTTTCTTCTTATTCGGCAAGTGTCGATAGGTCTCGACAAAAGCCTTTAGTGCATCATAGTTGGCATTCCATTTGTCCTCACTTTTGCCCATTGTATATTTGCTCGTTTTTAGTTTGGAGATTATGAGGTTATAAAGTTACGTCACGTTGCTCATCAACTAAACGAACTTTATCATCTTATAACCTTAAAACATAAAACAGACTATTTTAAGGGGTGTTCTAAAAATTCTGTTTTTAGAATGTTCTAATTCTGTCGGTTGATTTGCGCCCTCTCGAAAGTGTCTTTTTGAAGGCAAACTCAGTCACATAGCCCGCTATGCTCCTTCGTCTGCTTTCAAAAATACACTTCCGATATGGCACAAATCAACGCGCCAGAATTTTTAGAACACCCCTTTAGAAATAGCCTATATTAGGCTACAAATATACTATATATATAAGACAAAAGAGTTTTATTGCGAATATTATTTTGCAACGTAAGCCCCGTCCTTAGCTTCAAATATTACACTTGGTTCTATCACCTCAACTGTATGCCACACACCTTGCGGAATTTGGCACCCAAACTTACCCTCTGCAGGACAAAGGTGTATGCGTTCAACCTCACAATAATCATCACCTCGCTTTTCATACATCACCTCATCTAATCGTCCTACCAAGCACACCACTGTCTCAGTCGTATCTGCATGTTGATGAATGGGCACTTGTGTGTTTGGCAGCAAAGCATTCATCATGCGCTGACTCTGATCAGCCGTTGAAGTGCGAAGGTCGAAATTCTGTCGCTTTCGCTCACTTTCCTTAGCACGGCCAAATAAGTCTTTAATAAAAGCATCATCGAAAATCATACGTCTTAGTAATGTTTTTCTAAACGCATTTTTTCTTGTAAAGCAATGAAAAGTGCGTTCATTCCTCACACAAAGCCTACGTTCTAAATAAGAATCGCTTAGCACTCGCTATTTATAGCTAAACATACTTCGCGTAAAGAATCATGTTTTTTAAAATATACATAGGCTCTACTATACACCGTCTGTGCTAAGTTAAATAAGCCCAATGCAAATCATGTTGTCGGAGCAAAGATACACAAAAATTAACGAAAGAAGAAAATTTTATTTCTTAAAATGTGATTTGGACAAAATTGGATAAAATGGATAAAGGATTTTTGGACACATAGCTAAATGAATATAAACTGCAATTGGGCCTCACCCCCTAGTCCCCTCTCCTTGAGGAGAGGGGGGACAAGTCACCTTTTC
>JBNMKQ010000222.1:0-3842 GCA_050874425.1 Alloprevotella sp. | reverse complement strand
GGCCAGGAGGCCTGCCCCCACTTGCTGCGCCAGCTTACATTTTGATAGTTGACTTTACTATAAGTTGCGTTTTAACACACCCTCTTATAGGATGAGGCTCTACAAATAGTACATTATTGGTGAGCTCGCAAAGCGGTTAGTTTTCTAAATAATAGTCGACAGAGGTCACCACACGCACGTTTTTGATGTAGGGGGTGTATTGGTCGCGGTCGTCGATGGTGAAGAGGCCCTGCGTGGCACTTTTAATTTTGCCCATTTTGCTTTCAGAGTCGTTGGCAAACTTAACTGCTGCCTCGCGAGCATTTTTGGTGGCCTCTTCAATCATTTGAGGTTTAATTTTGTTGAGGCTCGTAAATTCATACTTCACCTGCGTGTCGTAGTCGCCAGCCGAAATGGCGATGCCTTGCTTTAACAACTCGCCTATGCGCGACATGAGCGAACGCACCTTGTCAACCTGACCACTCGAAACGGTAATGACCGTTGTCACATTGTAACGGTCGCGCAAGGCATTCTCCGACGATGCGTAGCGGTCGGCCCGAAGGTCGATAATTTGAGGTGCCCCCACACTTATGTCGTTGCGGCTTATGCCGTTTTGCGTTAAAAAGGCCTCAATGCGTGACGTGACGGTGTTGAGGTTGGCATAAATGGCCTGTAGGTCGTTGCCCGTGGTTTTGTAGGTGATGGGCCAAATAACGTGGTCGGCTTTCACCTCACGCTCGGCTAGTCCGCGCACACTCACCACGCGGTCTTTGCTGGCAAAGGCCGACAAACCTAAATAAATAAAAAGACCCAAAACAAGGGTTCCAAAAGCCAAAATGATGGCTTCGATGCGGTAGTTTTTCATAATGTTGGTGTTTTTAGAATTACGGGGACTAAATTCGACAATTTTTCTGATATGGCCAATCGCTTACGTGTTAAAGAAAGATGAAGGGGTATTCTAAAAATTCTGTTTTTAGAACACCCCATAAACAGTAATTTATCAATAAGGCTTTGGGAAATAGTGTACAAAAGCATCCTATCTTTCTGATAATCAACATTTTTCCAATTCGGGGGGGGTAATTTTGCCAACTTTTTGTGAACAGCTATTACATTGTAATCATTACAAACGGGAGAACATGGGCTTTTTTTCTTTGAAATTCATTTGTTTGAAACAAAAATATTTATAGCTTTGCACCCAAAATAGTTAAGAAAATGGAATAAAGCTGCGAAGTGTAAACTTCTGTTGACAGTTTCAAACCATAAAACGACTATACAACTCAACTAAGCACTTAGAAACAAGTAAATAAACACACACAAACACAACTTTATAGAAAAAAACAGAGCCGCACACCACTCTAAACGCACAACAACACATTGAATTGTTGCCAACCTTTACTGAAGAACGACTCACCAACTAAAAACATTCAACACAAACGATAGATATGAACCTTCGTTCTTGCTACGGCAAAAGCGTTGCCTTGTTGCTATTGACTTTCGTCATTAGTCTCGGCGCAATGGCACAACGCGTAGCCGTAAAAACAAATTTACTTTACGATGCCACACTCACGCCCAACGTGGGGATTGAATTAGGCATGGGCCGCAAACACACGTTGCAAGGCTTCTATAGTCTCAACCTGTGGAAGAAGCCGCTCGGCGACCACCGCCAGTGGAAACATTGGCAGGCGGGATTGGAATACCGTTGGTGGCCCTGCTCTAAGTTTAATGGCCACTTCGTTGGCGTTCACGCTATGGGAGGCGAATTTAACTTCGCTGCTTTGAAGCACTTCAAACTCCCCTTTTACAATTGGCCCTCTGACCTCAACACGATGCGCTATGAGGGGTGGAATGCTGGAGCGGGCGTAACGTATGGCTATCAGTGGATTCTGAGCCGACATTGGAACCTCGAAGCGTCTATCGGTGCGGGCTACCAATACATTCATTATAAGAAGTACCCTTGCGCCGAATGTGGCTCGAAATTGGAAGACGGACATAAACACTACTTCGGATTTGATAAATTAGCACTAAGCGTGCTGTACGTGTTTTAGTTCTTTTGTTAACGAGTTAACGAGTTGACAAGCAAGTTTGTCTTATAACAAGGAATGCAGCAAACAAAGGCGACAATTTGCACATTTGCACATTCGCACATTTGCACATTATCCAAGCATTTGCACATTCGCACATTTGCACATTAATACAATGTTTTTAAAGAACACAATATATATATTATTGGCTGCAGCAACCTTGAGCGTGCCTCAAGCCACAGCACAACAAGTGCGCAGCCTTTCGGCCAAACCGGCTGGCAGCAACAACTTTGTGGTGAGCTGGCAAATGGTAATGGACAGCTTGCGGGTACGCCCGAACCAAACGTTGGTGTTTACGCCCGTTATTGAGGACGGCAAGGGTAACACGCAGGTGATGCGCTCGCTCATTGTCAACGGACGCAAGCAACACTACGTTTACCTTCGCAATGGGGGCAACCCTAACTACCCTGAGGCTACAGAACTGCAGCGTCACAATGGGCAGCCGCAGTCGTACGACTATCGCGAGGTGATTGCACAAGAACCATGGATGAAAGAGGCTTCGGTACGTATCAACACCGACACGTGTGGTTGTGGCAATCTCATGGGCCGCAACGTAGGCACTCCCGTTGAGGTCAATCCGCATTGGGAACGTAAATGCGCTTTGGCTTATGTCACTCCCTCCGTTGAGGGCGACGACCCAGTGCTCTCGCTACAAGGTAAGGCTTACCTCGACTTCCCCGTCAACCGCACAGAGTTGCACCCCGACTATCACAACAACCCGGCGGAGTTGCACAAGATTATGGCCACGATCGATACCGTGCGCAACAATCCGAAGGTGACGATTACTTCTATCAGCATTCATGGTTACGCCTCGCCTGAAGGTCCTTACGACAACAATATTCGCTTGGCCAAAGGCCGTGCGGCTACATTGAAGGACTACGTGGAGCGTCAGTACGACCTCCCCTCGTCGGTCTATCACGTACAGTCTACACCTGAGGACTGGGCTGGGTTGGAGGCTTACCTCCTAAAGAGCAACATGCCCGAACGCGATGCCTTGCTCGAGATTGTTCACTCCGACCTCGAACCTGACACAAAGGACCACACCCTCAAGGCGCGTTATCCTGAGGCATACAACACGATATTGAACGCTTGCTACCCTTACCTCCGCCACTCTGACTACGAGGTGAAGTACAAGATTCGCCCGATGACGGACCAAGAGGCGGCACAACTCATCGACTCGGAACCGCGTTTGCTCTCGCTCACCAAGATGTGTCGCATCGCGCGCCTTTATGAGGTGGGCAGCGACGATTATAATAAGGTCATCCTCACCGCCGCCAATGTCTACCCCACTGACACGACGGCGAATGTGAATGCGGCCAACGTGATGATTCGCAAGGGCGACCTCATCGCTGCTAAAGAATATCTCAAGCGTGCTGGCAACACGCCTGAAGCCAACAACGCATTAGGCATCATTGCCCTGACTGAGATGCGCTATGACGATGCGCGCGCGCTCTTCACCCAAGCCACCCAAGCAGGCTGCCAAGAGGCGAGGAAGAATTTGGAGTTGATGCAGTAAAGTTGCATCCTCACCTGAGAGGGCTACGCAGTCTCACCTGAGAGGGCGCAGTCTCACCTGGGGGCGACGCGTCCCCGCGTCGGCATTTGCTTGACAAGGCTCGATGCCTTGGCAAGCAAATACAAAGCACACCCCCTCTCATCATTGCATTGCCAAGTTGGGGCCTCGAGCCCCAACTTGACAATACCGACGCGAGGACGCGTCGCCCCCAGGTGAGGACGCGTCGCCCCCAGGTGAGATTGCGTCGCCCACAATAAGGGACGCAT
>JBNMKQ010000221.1:0-3908 GCA_050874425.1 Alloprevotella sp. | reverse complement strand
GTTCGCGCTTCAGCGCGATTATAAAAACGCGTAAAATGTCTTTATACTCACGCTTTAGCGAGTATTTTTTCTCGCGCTGAAGCGCGAACTCACGCGGGCTACAAGCCCGCGCCCCGAATTGCTGCGTTTGCAACAATTTGTTAGCGCGTGCTGGAATTATCGTGCAAGGCGAATGCAATTGTCTTGTATTTCCTTGTGTGTTAACATTATTTAATGCCCCCCCCCCTAATTTAATTAGCTTTTGTTTTATACTTTTGCACAGAAATTAGAGCTTATGTGTTAATAATCAATGCACAAACGCTTTGTTTGCCAATCAAATAAAAACAAAATATAAATTAAAAAACGTAAGTGTTATGAGAAGAATCTCTCAACTTTTCACACTGCTTCTGCTGATAGTAGGAGCAGTGTCTGCTTATGCCCAGACGCCTACGGCCAATCCGATAACGGATGCCGAGGTGCCTACGGGGTATTACTTTATTGCGAATGTCAATGAAGCAGCTATTTATGATGTAACCAATGCTTACATAGCAGCAAATGGTGGTACTATGAAGTTGGTAAGCCAATCGGCCGTAACCACTGATATTACTACAAGCCAAGTAGGACTATGGTATATTGAAAAGACAGGTACTACTACAGATAATAACAAGGCTGCTTATACTATTCGTAGTATGGAGGGCAGCAAATATTATTGGGCTGCTGGTAAAAATTGTCCTTTAAGCGGTAACGCTGGTGTTTATAATATTCTGCAAAGCAGTGATGGTAGCAATGCATACACATTTAGTGGAAATGGTGGTGGCATTACCAATCATAATCCAGTATATCCTAATTCTGCAACAACGTTTGATCGTGAAGCTAACGCCGCAAATAGCACTTGGAAACTTATCCCCGCAGGTGTAAAAGACATTACCATCAACTATACGGCAGGCAGCAGAACTTTCTCAGTTGTAAAATCAGCCGTAAAGGAAGGACAAGTAGTTTCAACCTCTTTCACTGCCGACTTCTATGATTCTTTTAACCCCACAACGATTACTGTAGGTAGTGAAGATTCTTATGCTGTTACTTGCACCACATCTTTCCCCTTCGAGCTTGGTAAGTTCTATCGTTTGAAACTTCGTGAAAAAGATAAGACAAACTCAACTGACACAACTAAGGAGGACGGAAGCGATACTAACTATAAGCTCCGTACGCTCTCTTGGAATGGTAATGTTGCCGCTAATAATGTTTCCACGCGTGAGGCGCTATCAGATGCCAATGGTGAACTTTGGCAATTCAAGCCTGTAGAGGGTACAAGCAATCAGTTTTACCTTTGCAGTGCAGTAGGCGGTTATCAAGTGTATATGAGTGGTACAGATGATGGAACAAAGGCTGCACTCAAGCCTGTGGGAACTCCCTTTGTGTGTCAAAAGGCAAAAACAAGTTATGAAAAAGGTTTCCGCTTGGCAGCTGTGTCAACTGATAAAGCTAACTTGAATGATGTTGAAGGTAAATTAGGATATTGGACGCCGACAGATGGTGGAGATGGCAGTAAGACAGATGGTGGTTCAACCTTCACCGTTTACGAACCCTCAGCACAACCTGTAGCCGTTACGACCGTAAAAGCTACCAATACTGCCACCAACGAGGCTATTACTTTTGATGCTGTTAATAGTTTGTATGCTGTCAGTACACAAACAACGGGCAATGTCGTTGTAAGCAATGGCTTCTTCACTATTGATGATAGCAATAGCTCATTTGATGGCACAACTCTTAGTGTAAACTACACTCCAACTTCAACTGCTCCTTACGTACTTTCAGGTACTACCGACGACACACGCCACTGGCAAGCTATTCGTTCGCGTAATGATAATACTCATTACCTAAAACTTTCGGGTGACAATGTAGCTTCAGGTCCTGCTAAAAGTGCAGGTAGTGTAACTCGTTCTGACTTAAGTGCTATCAAGACGTTCAACGCAACCGATGAAGTTCAGTGGGCTATTGTTCCCGCTAATGGCGGTTTTGATTGCTTCTATCTGGTAAACAAGGCCAATGCAACTAAAAAGGCTTATCTTGCTAGCGAAACGCAGGGCACATTGGTAACCTTTACCGATGAGGGTACACCTTTCTATTTAGCTGCGCAACCTACACTTCGTGGCTATACAGGTGGTTTTACGATTCAGCCCAACAATTCTAACAATCATGCAGTGGGCGACCACTGTTCTGATAACCTTGGTTATTGGAGCAATCGTGGCTCATCAGAGTTAGAAGATGCAGGTTCTATCTTCCATGCCGACCTTTTGGCCGACTGCAAGGCCATTGTTGATGCTCAAACAAACAATGGCTATGTAGGTTCGTTCGTGGCAAGCGTACCTACTACGCTCAATGCTTTGAATGGCTCAGGTGACCAAGCTTCAATTACGGCTTATTTGGCGAAGTATGATGAATTGAAGGCTTCAGATGCTTCATATGTAACTCCCGAAACAGATGCGCTTTATCGCATTACGTTCAATACAGGTAGCCTTTCTCCCTCGTTAGTAAGTTCTGTGGCTGATGCTGATGGCGTGGTTAAGGAAGATGATGGTTATCGATTAGTTACTTATGTTAATTCAAGCACCAACACTCCTTCAGCTCTCGTACGCTTTATAAAGAGAGAAGATGACAACACCTATTTTATCCAAGATGTAAACTCGAATTTATACTATGGCTATTATGGGGACAACGCGTCGTATACGGCAGAAACAAAACTTTATGGTGTAAAAAATAACCAATATGCAGGTTATTATAGCATTCATAATAGTTTCAATGGTACTCCAAGCTATGTTGCTTTAAAAGACAACAGAAGAACGGATGATCACCGAATGCAGTATTTGTGGTTGCGTAGTACCAGTAGTGATTATAATTACGTAGCATTCCATAGTTATCATTATGACAACAAAGAAAGTAACTCAGATATTGAGCCAGGTAGCGTCCTCCGCATTCAAAAGGTAACCACTTACCCCGTTAGCATCTCTGCCGCTGGTTACGCTTCACTCTGCTTGCCCTTCAGCGTTACCTTGCCCGAAAGCGGTTTGAAGGCTTATAAGGTGACTTCCATTAATCGTGATAACAATAACGAAATGAATTTGGTAAGCGTGGGTAACACCATTCCTGCTAACGAACCCGTCATCTTAGGAGGTACAGAAGGTAGCTATACGCTCACTATCAATGCAGATAATGGCACAAAGGCCGAGAATAACATCTTGACCGGTGCTACCGTTAAGCGCACAGGCATTACCGAAGAATACTATGCCTTGGCTAAGAAGACGGTTGACGGAACCGAGACTGCGGCCTTCTTCCGTGTAACGACTAACAATATGCCCGCCAACAAGGCTTACTTGCTGAAGAAGGACATTCCTGCACAGGCTGCTAACGCTGCTATGTTTATGTTCAACTTCGACGGCAACGGTGGCGAAGTGACTGACATCAACACTGCTACGAAGGCAGAGACCGAGAGCAACGTATACTACGACCTCAATGGTCGCCGCGTGCTCTATCCCTCACATGGCATTTACGTAAAGGGTAACGGTCAGAAGGTATTCATTAAGTAACACTCCCTCAAACAGTAACAATTATGAAAAAAACATATACGGCTCCTACAGCCGAGGCCATTGAATTCTACATGGAAGGTAAGGTGGCACTGAACATCATGTCGGATCCTAACGATGAGGTGATTGATAATGACACCGATATCCTTTCTAATAAGAAGGAAAACCCTATTTGGGGTGAACAGAAAGGTGGTATGTGGGATAACATGAACTAATCCTGCAGCGTAAACAAAAAGAGTTGAGCCAAGAAATAGGCTCAACTCTTTTTTCGTAAACTAGGGCCTCTCCCCCTAACCCCCTCCCCCAGTCGGGGAGGGGGGTAGGGGGAGAGGCCCCATCAAATTGCAG
>JBNMKQ010000220.1:0-3912 GCA_050874425.1 Alloprevotella sp. | reverse complement strand
GTATTAACCACTTATATATCTCTCACGGATTTCACGGAGACACGGATATTTCTTGCTGTAATCCTATTACACGGATGTATTCGGATTTCACGCACATTCTCACATTTGCATATTTGCACATTCTCACATTCTTACATTCTCATATTTGCACATTTGCACATTCTCACATTTGCACATTCTCACATTAATATCATGGTTCTACGTTATTTATTAGAAAAGGGGTTTAAGCAGATGATGCGTAACATCATCTTGCCTATCGTGTTTGTGGTGTTACCATTGTTGATGGTTAATATGGTGCCGCGTGCGGCCACACAAGAGGTGAAGAACCTCAGTATTAGCGTGATAGATAACGATCACTCCACGTGGTCGAAGCGACTCATACATAAACTTAGTGCATCGCAATATTTTCACTTAGCCGATGTATCAAGTTCCTACCCCCGCGCTTTAGAAAGCGTTGAGGCAGGTAAAGCAGACTTTATCGTTGAGATAGAGCCTCACTTCGAACGCAACTTGGTGCGTCAAGGAGTAAGTCAAGTCATGATATCGGCCAATGCTGTGAATGGTGTAAAGGCGGGACTCGGCTCGAGCTACTTGGTACAAATTATAGCCGACTATTCGGCCAAATTGCGTGAGGAAAGTGGACTCGCAGCGCAACAAGTAACAATGGCACACTTTGATGTTGTACCTCGTTACTTGTTCAATACCACGCTTGATTACAAGCCCTTTATGGTACCAGGCCTTTTGGCCATGTTGCTGGTACTATTGGTTGGTTTCTTGCCCGCTCTCAATATCGTAGGAGAGAAGGAGAAGGGTACGATAGAACAGATGAATGTAACACCCGTTGGAAAGTTGAACTTTATACTCTCCAAGCTCATTCCTTATTGGTGTGTGGAACTAGTGGTGTTGCTCTACTCCATGGGATTGGCTTATCTTATTTACGGACAAGCCCCCGTGGGCAGTATGTCTGTCATCTTATTATTTACCACTATCTTCATTCTTATCGTATCAAGCATGGGACTAATCGTGTCCAACTATTCCGATACGACGCAGCAAGCAGCCTTAGTAATGTTTTTCTTTTTGGTCATTTTTATTCTGTTGAGCGGACTGATTACCCCCATATCGAGCATGCCCGCATGGGCCAAGGCTATTACCTATATCAATCCGCTGCGTTACTATATAGAAGTGTTGCGTATGTTGTATCTCAAGGGTAGCACATTGGCCAATCTTCACTTTTACCTTTACGCCATGATTGCTTACGCCTTAGGTATGGCCTTCTGGGCTATGATAAGTTATAGGAAGAATAGTTAGAGGATAAACAATAAAGGGGTGTTCTAAAAAATCTGTTTTTAGAACACCCTTAAACTGCAATCGTTTCCCACACGATACGTTACAGGGACCAAAAGTAATAGCCAGTTTGTAAGCAACGCGTGCTTACAAACTGGCTATTTAAGTTAAGAATCAGGGTCGTATTACTTTACAATAGCTTTCTTACCATTGATGATGAATACACCTTGTGAGGCTTTGTTCACCTTCACACCGCTAATGGTGTAAATGCTGCTCTTAGCATTCGTGTTGGCCTTAGCGCTGTTGATGTTGGTGAGTGTGGGGTCGATGGTGAGAGTGATTGTGAATTCGGGGTTGTAAGTAGCACCGAATGATACACCATAGTCATCTTCATTCTCGTCAGCAAAGCTGTCGTAAACGAGACCTTCGGGAATGGTGATGATGTATTGACCCGCTTCGTTGATATTGTCGAAGGTAATGACAATGTCAGAGAAGTTGTATTCGCCATCAATAGTGAAGGGGAATTCAGCACCGATTACTTTGCCTTCAACTTCTTCGTTAGTTGCAGCGTTAACAACCTTGATGTTGGCAACGCGATCTTCGCGAACAAGACCGGGATCGGTGAATGAAAGGCGAATGGTCTTAATAGCATCTACTGTGCTGCCGTCAGCAGGAGTAATGCTATTGGGCAAGAAGGTGTTGGCAGGCGCTTCAATGTTAACGCTTACTTCGTCCTCATCGTTACCTTGACCATATTGGTCAACAAAGATGTCTTCGGGAACAATCATAGTGTACATACCACTTTCCGTTACACCAGTAGTTGTTATGATAACTGTCTTAGCATCGTCATCGCTCACTTTAGCAACAGACTTAATGCCGCGGCCACCACCCAACATGCTAAACACGCTGATAGTCTTGCTCTCGTCTACAGTAACTTCGCGGTTGAAAGTAACGCTTACTTCGGGGAAGGCAGTGAAGGTAGCTTCTTCGTCGCCAAACTCGTCGGGAGTAACGCTTACTACCTTAAGAGGCCCTGAGGGAGCATCGGCCTTGATGGTGTAAGTAAGTTCGATGGCCTCAGTGTTGGCTAAGCCCTTATCGTTCTTAAATGCGCCTGCAGGAATGTTGATGGTGTAAGTGCCTTCGTCTGTAACGGGTGTAACGAGAACTTCGTCTTTCATTAGGCTGATGTAAGCTGCATCGTTGTCAGTAGTAACGCCAATTATGTACTCCTCTCCAAGAGTAGCATCGTCTTTCTTAATAGTGATGCCACCATTGTAGTGAGGAATATTATTAAATTCTATTTCGATAGTTGGGAACTGGTTGAAGCTATAGCCGTTGCGAGGAGATACGCCCATGCTGAGCATTTCGTATTCGCCTTCGAAAGCTTCAATTGCAGACATAACAGCGTCGGTGTTGATGTCGCCAGCTTCGGTAAAGGCTACTGCGTTGCCTTCGTCGTCAATGTCATTCCAGAATGAGATGATACCGCCTGTAGCTGTCTCGCTGGGAGTAACGTTGATTTGCTTGCCATCGATAGCGATTACCCAAGGGTAGCCTGCAGCCTGACGGCCTTCGCTGGCGTTCAGAATGCTACCAGCCAAGGTGGGAGCATCAGTTACCGAAGTTCCTTGGCCATTAATGCCTACGAACTTTTGGCTGTTGACGTTGTAGATGTAGTAGTTGCCGAGTGATGATTTGAGAATGGCGAACTGCATGAGTGCTTTGTCAAGGTAGCGCTCAGCAGCGTTGCTGGTGGCCGTCAAGAAGTCTGCATTGTCGGTGGGGCTGTAGCTCCATGCACCACGAGGAGTAGAAATGTAGTAAGCTTTGTTGGCGCTCAACTCGTCAAGTGAAGTAACAGTGTTGGTGAAGTTGTAAGATTCCTCTTTGTTGATGGCCTCTGTAATGGCGTTTTGTGCCGTTTCGCTCAAGTCGCCCACTTCGGTGATGAGGAATTGGTTGCCAGCATCGTCTTGGTTCCAACCATCAATGAAAAGATCGTTACTACCGCCTACGTTAATTCTGTTTGAACCGCAATTGAAGATCCAACGATTTTCGTCAGTCGCTGCAGTGAGGTTGAAAGTGGTGAGAGTCGTGTAGGCATCGAATGCAACTTTGTTGCTTGATTTGTTGGCAAACTTGTTAGTGCCTACATTGTAAAGGATATAGCCGCTTTCGCCATACTTGTGAATGGAGAACTGCTGCGCTTCGCTTGTAGCGTCGGCGGTGGTGTTGGTAAACTTGGGCTGGCTAGCATCAAGTGCAGCGCGTCCAACAGCGAGCGTGTAAACCTTACTATCGCTCAATTAATCGAGCGATGTGATTACCGTCTGCGCTGATACACTGCCAATGGCTAAAAATGCCAAAAGCAATGTAAAGAGAGATTGTGTAATCTTTCTCATAAATGTGTAAATATTTAGTGAATAAAAATGATTTATTTCGCTATATAGGTTAAGTGCTTATAGGTTTAGGTGGGGCAAATTTAAGAATTTTATAGTGATTCGGGAGGCTTATTTGGTAAAAGTTGTTATTATATTATAAATTAGATAAGTTGTATTTTGTTAGTCCTACGTAACGCGTGCTTTTCTTTGACATTATCGGCTGCGGCTCAGCAATTCGAGCAAG
>JBNMKQ010000219.1:0-3913 GCA_050874425.1 Alloprevotella sp. | reverse complement strand
TTCTTGCTCATTTTCAGGAAATATCTCAAGCAAGAAACTGGGGAGAAAAGGTAACTTCAGTCCCCCCTCTCCTCAAGGAGAGGGGGTTAGGGGGTGAGGCCCAATTGCAGTTTACCCACACAATACGTTATAGACCCTTTTATAATCGCGCCAAGGCGCGAACTCACGCGGGCTTCAAGCCCGCGCCCCAAGTGGACGACAACTCGCATTTTATATTCATTACTCTAAGAAATGCCTTTTCGTCCTCTATATACCAAGAGCCACAAACGAAAAAAATGCAGCGAACGTCCCTTGTTGTAAAATAAAATAATAACTTTGCAGCAAAACGATAGAAGAAGAGCAAATACACAAACATTGAGACATGAACATCAGTATATTAGGTTCGGGAAACGTAGCAACATTGCTATCAAAGGCTTTAATTAAGGCTGGGCATGCTATTGATGCCGTTTATAGCCGCAACGCAGAACACGCGCAGGCTTTGGCCCATGCTATCGGTTGTCCATACGCTACCAATCGTACTGATTTATTGCCCCAAAGCGACATTTACCTCTTTGCATTAAAAGACGACTCCTTAACCTCTGTCATACAGCAACTTTTGCAAAACAGTCATGCGGTAAAAGGTACTTGGGTTCACACAGCCGGAAGTATTCCACTGGCTGTATTTCCCCAAAGTATTCAGAGCGGCGTTCTCTATCCCATGATGACGCTAAGCAAAGATAAGGACGTTGACTTTAAAGCTATTCCGCTTTTCGTTGAAGGCAGCACGCCCCAATCGCTCAAAGCGGTAGAGAGCTTAGCCAACGAACTATCCGATAGCGTATATTTGCTCGACTCTACCAAGCGTAAGAAGCTGCATTTAGCAGCCGTGTTTGCCAACAACTTTACCAATCACTGCTGCACATTGGCTTATCACCTGCTTGAAAAGAACGGAATCGCCCCCACCGTCTTGCTCCCCATTATTGACGAGACGGCACAAAAACTCCACCACTTGTCACCCACAGAGGCACAGACAGGGCCTGCCAAGAGGTGGGACAAAAAGGTCATGAACGAGCAACTTTGCGAGCTGGCCGACGAGGCCGAACTCCAAGAAATATACCGATTAATGAGCCAAAGCATTCACCAACACAGCCTAAGCAAACATGATTAACTACGACTTACGAAAGATACGAGCCTTAGCTTTTGACGTTGACGGAGTGCTAAGCACTAGCAATGTTTTGCTGGTTGAAGGTGGGCAACCTTGCCGAACAGCGAACACAAAAGACGGCTACGCACTACAATTAGCCATAAAGTATGGCATTGAAATTGCCGTCATTACAGGAGGCAATAGCCCTATTGTGCGCCAACGCTACGAGTCATTAGGCATCAAGAGCATCTTTATGGGAGCTGCCGTAAAGATTGACTGCTTTGATAAGTGGACCACTCAAAAGGGATTACGCCCCGACGAAGTGCTCTATATGGGCGACGACATACCCGACTACGAAGTCATGAAAAAGTGTGGTTGCCCTTGCTGTCCTAACGATGCGGCCGTTGAGATAAAAGACATTGCACGCTACATAAGTCCTCTCTCCGGTGGTTGCGGCTGCGTGCGCGACGTTGTTGAACAAGTGTTGCGCGCTCAAGGACTTTGGATGGCCGACAACCGCGCTTTTGGTTGGTAACCAGCCACATTACACCAACTCTAACAAGAAAAGCTTTAATCATCATAAACCAAACTGCCATGCTTGACAATTTAAAAAAATACAACATCGTATTAGCGAGCAACTCACCGCGCAGAAAAGAGTTGCTGCAACGTATGGGAGTAAACTTTAAAGTACGCACCTTATTTGGCATTGACGAGAGTTATCCCGACTCTCTGCGTGGCGAAGACATTGTGCGCTACATTTCACGCAACAAAGCACAAGCTTATCGTTCGTCAATGGCTCCGAATGAGCTGCTTATCACTGCTGACACGATTGTGTACGTTGAAGGCGAAGTTATGGGTAAGCCCAAGACGGCTGAACAGGCCAAAGAGATGTTGCACAAACTTTCGGGTAAATCACACCAAGTTATTACGGGCGTTACAATCGTTACGGCCGATCGCACCGAAAACTTTGGCGTAACGAGTCAAGTAAAGTTTGCCGAGATTACCGATGAGGAGATTAACTTCTACGTTGACAACTACTTACCTTTTGACAAGGCCGGCGCTTATGGCATTCAAGAGTGGATTGGCATCGTAGCCGTTGAAGAGATTAAGGGTAGTTACTTCAACGTTGTTGGTCTGCCTGTGCAACGCCTTTATCAAAAACTCAAAACTTTTTAAGCCACATCACAACTTAAACATTCTTCATCATGCTAAAGCTATATGACAAAAACAATCCACCTGAGCGCATTGCACAAGTTGTGGCCACACTGCGTGATGGAGGAGTTATCATTTTTCCTACAGGCACAACCTACGCTTTAGGGTGTCACGCACTGAAGGAACGCGCCGTTGAGCGCATCTGCAACATTCGAAATATCAACCCCGCCAGCCACCCATTGTCGGTCATTTGTTACGACATGAGTGCTATTAGCGAATACGCACGCATTTCAACGCCAACCTATAAGGTAATGAAGCGCAACTTGCCGGGGCCTTTTACTTTTATCATACCTGGCAAGAATAAGTTGCCCAAGATATTCCGCTCACGCAAAACGGGGGAGATTGGTATCAGAATGCCCGACAGCACCATACTACGCGACATTCTACGCGAACTCGATGCCCCTCTGATGACGGCCTCGCTACCCACCGAAGGTTATGACGACGATGCCTACCGCATTGACCCTGACTTAATTGACGAAACCTTTGGCAGTCAGGTTGACCTCGTCATTGACGGAGGTATGGGACACTTAGGCGAAACAACGATTATTGACTGCCACGACGATAGCTTTGAAGTGATACGTCAAGGCGATGGCATACTCATGTAAACCAATCAAAATGAAAAAGACTTCTCTACTTTCTGCACTCCTATTGTGCACCATAACGTCGTTCTTTGCAAGTTGCTCTGACGACAACGAGCATAGCAGTAAATACAATTCTACGCCACCTACTTTCAACGACTTGACCATAAAGGAAATCTCAACAAATAGTACGACCTTACACACAGGCGAGAAGCTTGTCGCTACACTGCACCAAGCCAAAATTGGCAAACTACTCTACAAGGCTAAATACGTGTGGGCTATCAGTCCCGAAACAGAAGGTAACTCACAAAAGTACAATACAGCAGTCATCTACGACCAAGAGCCACAAGACCCAACGGATACGCTCATTATCAACACGCCCGGCACGTATACACTCACATTCAAAGGCACCTACGATGCCTCAGCATACACCACGCTTTGGAGAGAAAGCGGAGCTGACCAAAGCAGCAGCTATTGGCCTGACAACTCAGGAAAAGTAACTTACAGCTCACGTGGTGAATTAGGATTTACCGTTGTGGCGACCAAGAAGATTACTGTACAATAACACAACCTACTAGGGTGTATAGTTTGATGTTCCACTTCTGTGTAGCACATTGAGGTTTCAGCACCTTTGCTATACATGTTACAAAGAAGGACATAAAACTGTACACCCTATAAAGCTACTAAGCGATAACAGAGATGAAAAGAAGGAGTTTGAAGAGTTTCTTCAATGGGAACAACTAAAAGGAAATCAACAAGAACAGAAAACTCCGAAGAAATCTTTCAAAACAATAGCAAAACGGGCTCTGTAACGTTTCGTGTGGGTAAACTTCAATTTGTCGAAGAGATGCGCCCCACAAACGCGCCTACGTAACGCGTGCTTTTCTTTGTATAAGATAGGCTGCACCTCGGCATAACGTTCAAACAAGTTTGACGTTCTGCACTCGGTTTGCACTATCTTTGACATTATCGGCTGCGGCTCAGCAATTCGAGCGAGCTC
>JBNMKQ010000218.1:0-3920 GCA_050874425.1 Alloprevotella sp. | reverse complement strand
CAACATGGCAATGCTTTAAATAGAAGAGCATTTGCTTGTCAAGGCATCGAGCCTTGACAAGCAAATACCGACGCGGGGACGCGTCGCCCCCAGGTGAGGACGCGTCGCCCCCAGGTGAGGACGCGTCGCCCCCAGGTTAGGCTGATAAATTGCGGTTTTACCCACACAATTCGTTATAGAGTCAAAAAACATTAAGAGAGAGAACATGGACTTTCATACACACAATCTCTTGGCCACCGATGCAATAATCAATGTGCCCAAAGCCTGGTTGCTCACTCCCGAGCTGTTTAAGCCACGTGCTGAAGCCACCTATTCCGTAGGCATTCACCCTTGGTGGACAATTGACAAGGACGAGACCGAACGAATGTTGCACAATCTGCCGCAGCTTCTCCAACACCCCCAAGTGGTAGCCTTAGGAGAGTGTGGCTTAGATGCCCTTCAAGGGACTTCACTTGAAGAGCAAGAACGCATCTTCATCGCACAAATAGCGTTTGCCGAAAAGTTTCACCAACCCGTCACACTCCACATCGTGCGCTGCTTTGACCGTCTATTGCGTTTAAAAAAGCAGTTAGCCCCCACCACCCAATGGACCGTACATGGCTTCCGAGGCAAACCCGCCTTAGCCGAACAATTACTTCGTGCCGGACTCAACCTCAGCTTTGGGGCGCACTACAATCCCCAAAGTTACGAACTCACACCGCCCAATCGCCGCTATAGCGAAACAGATGAAGGACGATAAATTGTAGCCTCTCCCCCCTAACGGCCTCACCCCCTAGCCCCCTCTCCCCAAGGAGAGGGGGAACAAGTCACCTTGTCTTGCTCATTTTCAGGAAATATCTCAAGCAAGAAACTGGGGAGGAAAAGGTAACTTCATCCCCCCTCTCCTTGGGGAGAGGGGGCTAGGGGGTGAGGCCGTTAGGGGGTGAGGCCCAATTGCAGTTTATCAACTATTTTTTTTGTTACCTTTGCACCATTAATCAACGTAATCGCATTCAGTATGAAGAAATTACTTTCTCTGCCCCCTAATGTGGTAGAGACGTTTCACGATATAACAGGACTCTCATCACAAGAGTATTATTGCACCTCCGACCCCGCAGATCACAAACTCGGTTCGGGCGGAGGCACCGCTTGGCTCTTGGCTTCAGCTCACGCCGATGAAGGTAACGGACGCACTTTCGACGAATGGTTAGGTAGCGAAAAGCGCATACTGCTCCACGCAGGTGGACAAAGCCGCCGCTTACCCGCCTATGCCCCCAGTGGCAAAGTGCTGACCCCCATACCCGTATTCCGTTGGGCACGCGGTCAACGCATCGACCAAACACTGCTCGACCTCCAGATGCCCCTCTATCGCGAGATTATGCGCAAAGCCCCCGCCTCGCTCCATACGCTTGTGGCCAGTGGCGACGTCTTGCTGCGCGCTACCGAACCGCTGCAAGAGATACCCGAAGCCGATGTCGTTTGCTACGGCCTATGGGCCAGCCCCGAACAGGCATCCCACCACGGCGTGTTTATGATGAACCGCGAACGTCCCACAGAATTGGACTTTATGCTCCAAAAGCCCACCACCGAGCAACAAGCACAGTTGATGCCTACCCACCTCATGTTGATGGACATCGGCGTGTGGCTCCTCAGCGACAAGGCCGTGCAGTGTTTGATGCAAAAGACAGCCCCTGAGGCATCGGCTCATAGGCTCAATACGCCAGGCGGAAATGCACTAAGCGTGCCCACCTGTTACGACCTGTATAGCGAGTTCGGTTGCGCTTTAGGCAATCACCCTTCACTCCCCGATGAGGCTTTAAAGGAACTCAAGGTCGCCATACTCCCCCTCCCCGGTGGCGAGTTTTACCACTATGGCACAGGACCCGACATGATCCACTCCTCTGTGGCGATACAGAATTTAGTCAAGGACCAACGCCTTATTCTACAAAAAGGCGTAAAACCACAGTCTTCTGTCTTTACGCAAAATACCGTTTTAATCAATCGTCCCACCCCTCACACCCAGCAAGTGTGGATAGAGAATGCCTACGTCACCGCAGGGTGGCACTACACCAGTCGCAATATTATCACCGGCATTCCCGACAACCATTGGCAGTTGACCTTAGCCGAAGGACAGTGTATCGACATGGTGCCTGTTGGTAAGGCCGAATATGCTGTGCGCCCCTATGGCTTCGACGATGCCTTCAGAGGCGACGTGACGAAGCGTGAAACGCTCTTTATAGGCAAACCCATTACGCAATGGCTGAGCCGACGCGGCATTCAGCCCACAGAGTTAGGACGCACGGACGATTTGCAAGCAGCGCGCCTCTTCCCCCTCTCGACCGATGTTGACCTCTTGGGACGCTTGGCAGAATGGTTCTTGACGGACTATCCCGAACCCGCACTGACCGAGGTGTGGCGAAAGTTGCCCCGTCTCTCGGCCGACGAACTCTCGGTGCAAGCCAACCTCCCTCGTCTTTTTGCACAGCGTCACGCCTTACAGACGCAGACCATTCCCATTGTCGCACAGAACTGGCAGCGTAGCGTCTTCTACCAAGTCAACCTCAAAGACATGGCACAGAAGTATGCGCAACACCAGTGGCCACTGCCCGAAGCATTGTCCGAAGCTGCACCGCTGATGACGCGCGTTCACGATGCGATGTTTCGCTCTGAGGCGCTGCGTCAGTCTGATAGCCAACAAGCCGCAGCGTATGACAAGCGAGCTTTCGACCTCTTGCGCGAAGGATTGACCGAAAACGTGTTGCGTCACAAGTGTCAACCTCACATGACGACCTTTGCCGACCAAATCGTATGGGCGCGCAGCAGTGTGCGCATCGACGTTGCGGGGGGGTGGACGGATACGCCTCCTTACAGCCTTACCTCAGGCGGCAATGTGGTGAATATGGCAATCAACCTCAACGGGCAACCACCGCTTCAAGTCTATGTAAAACCTTGTAAAGAACCCGTTATCATCTGTCGTTCGATTGACCTCGGTGCCATGGAACGCATCGAGACGTATGACGAACTCCGACAATATAATAAGGTCGGTTCGCCCTTCTCTATCCCCAAGGCCGCCCTCACGTTGGCAGGCTTTATGCCCAACTTCGGTGTAGAGCAATATCAATCCTTGCGTCAGCAACTCGAAGCCTTCGGTTGTGGATTGGAGATTACACTCTTGGCCGCCATACCCGCAGGGTCAGGTTTAGGTACCAGTAGCATCTTAGCCGCCACGGTGTTGGCCGCACTGAGTGACTTCTGCGGTTTGGGTTGGGACAAGAATGAAATCTGCAACCGCACCCTCGTCTTAGAACAGTTGCTCACCACGGGTGGGGGCTGGCAGGACCAATACGGAGGTGTACTGCCCGGCATCAAACTCTTACAAACGGCCGCAGGTTTCGACCAAAATGCCGCCGCACGTTGGTTGCCCGACACGTTGTTTACCGACCCCGATATGCGTCCTTGCCACTTACTTTACTATACCGGCATTACGCGTACAGCCAAAAACATCTTGGCCGAAATCGTACGGGGTATGTTCCTCAACAATTCGCGCCACCTTCACCTACTTGATAGCATGAAGCAGCACGCCTTGGCCGTGTTCGACACGCTTCAGATGAACAATCTCGAACACTATGGCCGCATGGTACGCACTACATGGGAACAGAACAAAGCCTTAGACGCTGGCACCAATCCGCCCGCCATTGACGCCCTTTGTCGTCAGATCGACGACCTCTGTTATGGTTACAAACTCCCTGGGGCAGGCGGTGGTGGTTTCATGTACATGGTCGCCAAGGACGCAGAAGCTGCCGCGCGCATCAAGCAGTTATTGACCGACCACCCTCTCACTCCCAACTCTCGCTTTGTCGACATGAGTATCTCACGCAAAGGCCTACAGGTAAGTCGCTCATAGTCAATGATAAACTGACAGCCTCTCCCCCTACCCCCCT
>JBNMKQ010000217.1:0-3924 GCA_050874425.1 Alloprevotella sp. | reverse complement strand
TTTTTGATTTTTGAAACTTTCGTTTTGGAACTATTATACTTTAATGTAAGACATAAATATCATAAATACGTATATTTCGTTGCAGATTGTAAGCTATCGGATTAACAAATTGGAGTTCTCGGACAGTCTGGGGGAGGGGGAATAAGTCACTCTTACTTCTTAGTTTTCTGTTGGTTCTCAACTAGAAATGCAGCAAGTAAAGGTTACTTATTCCCCCTCCCCTGTGGGGGAGGGGGTTAGGGGGTGAGGCCCAAAATACTATTCTTCTTTCCATTCCTCGTCCAATCTGTTTTCCCAAAGGTAGTGGCGCGTTTCCTTTACGACAACACCAGTGAGCAGCAAGACGGATAGAATATTAGGAAAAGCCATGAGGGCGTTACACGTATCACCTAAGTTCCATACTAAGTTAATAGCTGTGATAGACCCAATAAAGGTGGCCATAATCCATAGCACGCGATAAACGTAACGCGCTTTGCGGCCAAAGATGTACTCCAATGCTTTTTCGCCTAAATAGCTCCAACCTAAAATAGTACTGAACGAGAAGGTGACGATTCCCATGGTTAATACAAATGGGCCAAAAGTGGGAATCTGTCCGAAAGCCACTTTGGTCAGTCTCGCCCCAGCTGTAGAGTCAATTGTAGGGTCGGCCATGATAGAACTTACTAATACCAAACCTGTTATAGCACAAATAACCACAGTGTCCCAAAAAGGCGAAGTAGAACTCACCATGGCTTGTCGCACAGGGTTACGAGTGCGAGCTGCTGCCGCCACGATGGGGGCAGAACCAAGTCCTGATTCGTTTGAAAAAAGGCCACGTGCTATGCCATAACGCATGGCAGTCATAATGGTAGCTCCCACAAAACCGCCTGTAGCGGCTTGAGGGTTAAACGCATCGGTTACGATGAGTTTGAGGGCAGGCCAAACAAAACTATGATTGACCCATAGAAGCCATAGACAACCGCCTACATAAAATAAAGCCATAAAAGGTACTAACCCTTCACATACTTTGGCAATACCTTTTACACCAAACATAATCACTGCACAGGTGGTAAGGGCTATGGTTACACCTGTGGCAAGGGGTGGAATGTGATACCCCTCGTTGAGCAACATAGATATGGAATTGCATTGTATCATGTTGCCGATAAAGAAAGAGGCTACGACGGTGCAGAATGCAAATATGAGCCCCAACCATCTACAGCCTAACCCACGCTCAAGAGCGTACATAGGACCACCTAACATTTTTCCGTCTGGGGTATGTACACGATATTTTACGGCTAACAGTCCTTCAGCATATTTGGTGGCAATGCCTAAGACCCCCGTCATCCAACACCAAAATACAGCCCCAGGACCTCCCATCGTGACCGCCGTGGCTACGCCGATAATGTTCCCCGTGCCAATTGTGCCTGCTAAACTCGTGGCAAGTGCAGAGAATTGACTTACGTCGCCAGTCGAACCCTTGTCATGTTGTAGGCTGAGGCGAATGGCCTTAAAAATATATCGTTGCGGAAATCGTAGCCGAATCGTTAAGTAAAGGTGGGTGCCTAATAATAATATAATCATAGGTGCCCCCCATAGATAGCTATTTATGAAGGTAAGAAAATTGTTTAATTCAGTCATTTGTGTTTAAAATAAGTGCTATCGTTGACAAACTGTAAGGTGTTTATGCGTGTGTGGTAGCATATTAGTAGTAATATTCAATGGCAAAAGTATTATTTTTTTTGCAGTTAGGTATTGTTAGCGTAAATAAACATTAAAAAAACGTTTCAAAAGTCCTGTTTTTTTTCGAAAAGCGTGTTTTTTGAGTAAAAATGCTTGTAAATCAGAAAAAAAGCCGTACATTTGCAGCCGATTTAGAGTCCAATGGGGCTAAAGCAAGAGGCTGCGGGTGCAGTCCGCCTCCTGGAAAAATCCGTTTATACATATAATTAATAAAATGTACGCAATCGTAGAGATTAACGGTCAGCAGTTCAAGGCTGAAGAAGGCAAGAAGCTTTTCGTAAACCACATTAGTGGTGCTGAAAATGGCCAGACTGTTGAATTTAACAACGTGTTGTTGATTGACAACAACGGCGAAGTAAAGGTTGGTGCTCCTACCGTAGAGGGCGCTAAGGTAGTATGCGAAGTAGTATCTTCACTCGTTAAGGGTGACAAGGTGCTCGTTTTCCACAAGAAGCGTCGCAAGGGCTATCGCAAGCTCAATGGCTATCGCCATCAGTTCACTGAAGTGACAATCAAGAACGTAATTGCTTAATCATTAAAAAGTTTTAGAAGAAATGGCACATAAGAAAGGTGTAGGTAGTTCTAAGAACGGTCGTGAATCAGCTTCACAACGATTAGGCGTTAAGATTTGGGGTGGTCAAACTTGCGTTGCTGGCAACATCATCGTTCGCCAACGCGGTACTGTTCACTATCCTGGTAAAAACGTAGGTATGGGTAAGGATCACACTCTCTTCGCTCTCGTTGATGGTGTTGTAACTTTCCACCGCGGTCAGCGTGACCGTAGCGTAGTTTCTGTTGAAGAAGCTAATGCTTAACGCATAAGAAAAGACTACTTACTGAAAAACAGTAAAGAAGCACAAAGCTCGTCCAAACGTAACGTTGGGATGAGCTTTTTTGTATCTTGTTGTAAATTGTAGTTTATTTGTTACCTTTTAGTCACCCCTCTTGTATAAGGGTGTTATAAAAACAGAATTTTTAGAACACCCCTTATATGCACCAAAATAGGGACATTAAACAGAGCACCCTAATAAATAACCATCGCCGCTTCACACAATTATAATATAAAGCGTGTGTTACATTAAAAAATAATTAGTACATTTGCAATGTTATTGTAGCAAAGGTTGCAAACTATTGCTATGAATGGCATGGAATAAACATCTAACAAACCATATATAACTATTACAAAATGAAACCTACACTCTTTCTCCTGGCAGCAGGAATGGGTAGCCGCTATGGCGGTTTGAAGCAATTGGACGAACTCGGTCCTCATGGTGAAACCATTATGGACTACTCTATCTACGATGCTATTCAAGCTGGATTCGGCAAGTTGGTATTCGTTATCCGTAAGGATTTTGAAGAAGACTTCCGTCGCATCGTATTGTCTAAATATGAAGGTCACATTCCTTGCGAACTCGTATTTCAAGCCCTCGACGCACTGCCTGAAGGTTTCACCTGCCCCGAAGGTCGTACTAAGCCTTGGGGTACCAACCACGCCTTGATGATGGGCGAAAGCGTTATTAACGAACCCTTCGCTGTGCTGAACTGCGACGACTTCTACGATCGTGATGCATTTAAGGTAATGGGTAAGTGGCTCTCTGAACTTCCCGAAGGCAGCACAGGTAAGTACGCAATGGTAGGCTTCCGCGTAGGCAATACACTTTCTGATAGTGGTACGGTAAGCCGTGGCGTTTGCGAAAACGATGCCAACCATCACCTTACTTCTGTTGTTGAACGCACAAAGATTCAGCGTTTCGATGGTGTTGTTAAATATCTCGACGACAATGGCGAATGGGTAGCTATTCCTGACAACACTCCCGTATCAATGAACTTCTGGGGCTTCACTCCTGACTACTTTAAGCATAGCGATGAGTATTTCAAGACTTTCCTTTCTGACCCCAAGAATATGGAAAACCTCAAGAGCGAATTTTTCATTCCTTTGATGGTTGACCATTTGATTAAGACGGGTCAAGCTACTTGCGAAGTGCTCGACACTACTTCTAAGTGGTTCGGTGTAACTTATCCTGAGGATCGTCCGGGTGTAGTTGAAAAGTTCCAAAAACTTTCTGACGAAGGTGCTTATCCCGAAAAGATGTTCTAATTAAGTACATCATTATAACAAACGTAAAAGCGCGAAGAGTAAATATGCTCTTCGCGCTTTTATGTTAATGGGCCTCACCCCCTAACCCCCTCTCCTCAAGGAGAGGG
>JBNMKQ010000216.1:0-3947 GCA_050874425.1 Alloprevotella sp. | reverse complement strand
CTTATATCAAAAGCACTCTCTTGGAGCGCATTTTGTTCCTTTGTTCTCGATCGCATAGCCCGCTATGCTCACTCGAACAAAGAAACAAACTGCACCCCAATAGAGCACTTTTGATATAAACTAATTATGAACACCTACTTACCAAAATTTATTTTGTTCAGCGTTATATTCAAATCCTGCTTGTGCAAGGGTGTCTTCTAAGTGTTTGCGATCAACATTCATATCGTCGCAAAGTGCATCAAGCGAATCGTATTCATCGCGCAGTTTCATATTTACTGCGCTAAAGAGCATCATAGGGTCTTGTGGTAGCATACTATTTATATTGGGATATTTTTCTCATTGCAAATGTACTGCTTTTATTTGGGTCTTTCAAAAAACAAGAATGTAAACTGCAATTGGGCCTCACCCCTAACCCCCTCTCCTTGAGGAGAGGGGGAATGAAGTCACCTTTTTCTACCCAGTTTCTTGCTTGAGATATTTTCTGAAAATGAGCAAGGTAAGGTGACTTGTCCCCCTCTCCTCAAGGAGAGGGGGTTAGGGGGTGAGGCCCAATTGCAGTTTACCCACACGATTCGTTATATACTCAATGTTATAGATTTCCTTTCACCTTGCCGTTACGTGAAAGCACGATTGGTGCACCTCATACTTTACGTAACAGGCTCCCATCTCGCGCATATCATTTAATACTTCAGCCAAAATGGACTTGTAGACCGTCACCCAACGAATGTTGCTCTTGCCATCAGGTTCGATTTCGAGAAAGCGATTGTACGAAATATCAAATGTAGTGCCATATTGATGACACGAATTTTCGGAAGCATTGGAGTTAAAGCCACGCAATTTCTGTACATCAGCTTTGGTACGTAACACCGAAGTGATAAGCAACTTGTGAGGCGGATACCCCTTTGTAGCTAATGAATCATTAAAGGCTCGCGCTATTTGATTAAGTAGCGTAGCAGCCCGCGGCACAAGATAGGGAATAGATTGATGCAGGCGTTGAACGGAGTAAAACGGATTGTCGGCAATGTATACCAAATCCTTCATACGATGATGCGCCTCATCACGATTTTCAATCATCGGAATACCTAAACGACTTGCCGTAGCCAACTGCACATCATTCAAATCGGGAAAGGAGGTTTCAAAGCGCGGCACACTTGTTACACGATTCTTAACTGGCGAGCCATCCTTCTTTAATAACGTTAGACGATTCCGCTCCTTTAAGAAAAGACCGTCAACCCGCTTTGCCTGCAACTCTATGCTATCGGGCACGTGTTGGGGTTCGTTCTTTATCGAATCATTCTCACTAAGAAGTCGGGGAAAAGTCAGTTGCGGATTTACACATTTTGTAATAGCCAAGGCTATGACTATCAAGACGAAAGCAGTTAGAAAGTGAATGCGTCGAGGTTGGTATAATTGTTTCATTCGTAATAAATATGCTCTTTTGTCATAAGGATTTTGCTAAATAGCGCACACAAAGTTAGTGCATTTCAATCGGAATTTTTAATTTTGCACGTAAATAAAACTAAATAACATTTCGATGTGCTCCCGATAGCACCTCATCTTAGTCACATCAATGATTGAAAAGCATTTCATACTCGAAGAAGCCGACCCCGTAATCTTTTACGGAGTTAACAACGTAAACATTAAAATGTTGCGTGCCCTATGTCCTAAATTGCGCATTATGGCTCGCGACAACGTGGTACGCGTAATGGGCGATGAGGAAGAAATGGCTAACTTTGAAGATGTGTTTACTAAACTCGAACGTCACTGTGCGAAGTTCAACAACTTGTCAGAAGAGGACATTCTCAATGTAATCAAAGGACACATTACGCAAAGTGAAACGTCACAAGACGTCATCGTATATAGCACAGGCGGCAAGCCTATCACCCCACGCTCGGCTAACCAACGCAAATTGGTTGAGGCTTACGACAAATGTGACATGATATTCGCCATAGGCCCTGCAGGTTCGGGCAAGACTTATACAGCCATAGCCCTGGCCGTGCGTGCACTAAAGAGCAAAAGCGTAAAAAAAATCATCTTGAGCCGCCCCGCCGTTGAGGCTGGTGAGAAGTTAGGCTTTCTGCCTGGCGACATGAAAGATAAGATTGACCCTTATTTGCAACCCCTTTACGATGCCTTGCAAGAGATGATTCCTGCTGCCAAGTTGCAGGAATATATGGACACGAACGTTATTCAAATAGCTCCGCTTGCTTTCATGCGCGGACGCACGCTGAATGATGCCGTGGTCATACTCGATGAGGCACAAAACACTACAACGGCTCAAATAAAAATGTTCTTAACCCGCATGGGGTGGAACACCAAAATGATTGTTACGGGCGACCGCACTCAAATTGACCTTCCCGCTTCCCAAAAGAGTGGATTGGTAGAGGCGCAACGAATACTACACGACGTTGAGGGCATAGCTTTCATCGAAATGAATCAAAAGGACATCATTCGCCATAAGTTGGTGACTAAAATAGTGGAAGCCTACAATCGCGACGATGAACGTAGAAAGCTGTTGCGCGAACAGGCTAAGGCCGCAGCAACGAAAAGCGAACAACCATAGTGAAATACGAACAAGGCAAGTCTGCCAGTAAAGCTTTATATAAAGTGAGCTATTACTGGTAGACTTGCCTTGCCGCTTATTAAGTACATAAAAACTCCAGCAAGACACACAATGTGCTTTGCTGCAAAATACATAAAATAAAATGTCAGCATTAACAAAAACCGATTTCCATTTTCCTGGACAGCAGAGTGTGTATCATGGTAAAGTACGTGACGTTTACAACCTTGGCGACCGTCTGGCCATGGTAGCAACCGACCGCATCTCAGCATTCGATGTTATTTTGCCTAAAGGCATTCCTTTCAAGGGACAAGTGCTCAACCAAATTGCCGCCAAATTCTTGGAAGCAACCACCGACATCTGCCCCAACTGGAAGTTGGCCACTCCCGACCCTATGGTCACCGTAGGCGTTATGTGTGAGGGATTTCCCGTCGAGATGATTGTTCGTGGCTACCTCTGTGGTAGTGCTTGGCGTGCTTACAAAAGTGGTGTACGCGAGATTTGCGGTGTGAAGTTGCCTGAGGGAATGAAAGAAAATCAGAAGTTCCCCACCCCAATCATCACTCCTACTACAAAGGCCGAAATTGGTGAACACGATGCCGACATTTCAAAAGAAGAGATTTTGGCACGTGGCTTAGCCACTCCCGAGGAGTATGCAGTACTTGAGAAGTATACACTTGCCCTTTTTGAGCGCGGCACTGAGATTGCTGCCAAACGTGGTCTTATTCTTGTCGACACCAAATACGAATTTGGTAAGCACAATGGCACCATCTACTTGATGGACGAGATTCACACCCCCGACTCTTCACGCTACTTCTACTCTGAAGGTTACGAAGAGCGCTTTGCTAAGGGTGAACCTCAAAAGCAACTTTCAAAGGAATTTGTTCGTGAATGGTTGATGGACAACGGCTTCCAAGGTAAAGAAGGCCAGCAAGTGCCCGAAATGACGGACGAAATCGTTAACAGCATTTCTGCACGTTACATCGAACTTTACGAACACATTACAGGCGAGAAGTTCACGCCCGAGACTTCTGGCGATGTGCTCGCTCGCATTGAGAAGAATGTAACTGACTACTTGGCATAACACATCTTTTTCTCCATATAATTAACGGCCCCACCCCCGATAAGAGGGTGAGGCCGTTAATGTGTTAAAGGGATGACGCCATTGCATCATTTTGGGTCTATAACGAATCGTGTGGGTAAACTGCAATTTGTCGAAGAGTCCACGAACCACCCTAACGGCCTCACCCCCTAGCCCCCTCTCCTTGAGGAGAGGGGGAACAAGTCACTTTTTCTTGCTCATTTTCAGGAAATATCTCAAGCAAGAAACTGGGGAGAAAAAGGTAACTTCAGTCCCCCCACTCCTCAAGGAGAGGGGGTTAGGGGG
>JBNMKQ010000215.1:0-3967 GCA_050874425.1 Alloprevotella sp. | reverse complement strand
GGGGGCGACGCGTCCTCACCTGGGGGCGACGCGTCCCCGCGTCGGTATTTGCTTGTCAACTAAAAAAGACTCTTCTTCAACACCATGCGGCTTTCAGGCCCCATATTAAAGAGTAAGTCTACAATACTGAGATTAGGGATAAAGCCTGTGCGCTCTTTAAATACTTGGTAATAGGGCGTGGGACGAAAGGCGGCATCGGCCTCGAGGGGGAGTTTGGGCGAGATGACGGAACGCAGGTCTGTCATTTCGGGCGTTGGGGTAACATATTCGTTGCTTGGGGTGATGTTTTTATCAAGGCTGAGCAAGGAAAGCACCGTTTGGCGCAAGGCCTCGTTGAAGTCGACAAGGAAGTCAAAGTTTTGTTCGTAGAGCGGCCGAAAGTCATCAGCGTAATATTCAAAATAAGGGCTGCTCTCATAGGCTGAGGTGAGCGCGGTCCAATGTAGGTGTTGCCAATTGCCGTGGTCGGAGAGGCGAATGTCGCGCACAGCGGTATGGGCGGCCCCATTGCGCACAACGGGGAGCGTAAGGGGTTGTGCCCCCGTTGGTGTGGCGATGTAGCAACGGTTGCGATAGGTTTGCTTTACGTAATGCTCACCTCTGTCTTCTATTGCCTCTTGGGCAGCGTAAAGGTGGGCATAATATTGTATGGGAGCCAAATAGGCGGTACTGAGAAGTAGCATTGTTTTTTTGACGAGTTTTTGGGTTGACAAGATAACGAGTTAACGAGTTGACGAGTTGACGAGTTAACGGGTAGACGAGTTGACGAGTTAACGAGTTGACGAGTTGACAAGTTGACGAGTTAACGGGTAGACGAGTTGACGAGTTAACGAGTTGACGAGTTGACGAGTTAACGGGTAAGTTACCTTAAAGATTGCATCGGCAAAAACAAACTTACCTGTTAACTCGTCAACTTGTTAACTTGTTAACTCGTTAACCTGTTAACCTGTTAACTCGTTAACCTGTTAACTTGTTAACTCGTCAACTCGTTAACCTGTTAACTCGTTAACCTGTTAACTTGTTAACTCGTCAACTCGTTAACCTGTTAACCTGTTAACTCGTCAACTTGTTAACTCGTTAACCTGTTAACTCGTTAACCTGTTAACTCGTCAACTTGTTAACTCGTTAACCTGTTAACTCGTCAACTCGTTAACTTGTCAACTAAAAAAGGACCTTCCCCACCAGATTGTCGTGGGGAATGAGTAGGAAGGAGTCGGGACGCATCTCTATCCAGAAGTAGTCGCGTAGGAGGCGGACGCGCCGAAGGGCTTGACCGTCCATTTCGAGTTGACCAAAGCGATTGACGCGCACGTTGTTGCAATGTTCATAATGTTGCATCAAGTAGGCCAAAAGTCGGGCATTGTAGGGGGTAACGCGAATGCTACTGTTGTGCGCTGGGATGCGAATGGGTTGTGCATCGGGCGAGGTGCGTCCGGGAATAACAATCTGTCGCACGGGGTCAATCCATATCGTTTCGCCTGGTCCGGCTTGACAACGCCCTGTGAGCGTGAACTCATGGCCACGCGCATCGGTACACGTAAAGACTACCTCGTCATGTTTCGCTGGCACACGATAGCCCCAACGGTGGTAGCCCCAAATTTGTTCGCCCGGCACACGGAGTCCATAATAGGTTAAACTCACTAACGCGTGTCGATTATTTGGCAACACAATGGGTGAGATGATGAACAAACGCAGGCAGACAATCAAGCAGATGAGCACCACATAGGGTCTCACCCACCGCCACACGACCTTCGCTCGCGAAGGCACAGTAGCACTGCTTGTTATGTTGCGTTGCATTCTCTTTTTATGAGGTTAACGGGGTTTTAGTTGACGAGTTGACGAGTTGACAAGTTAACGAGTTGACGAGTAAGTTACCAAAAAACTCGTCAACGGAAAAGACAAACTTACCCGTTAACTCGTCAACTCGTTAACTAAAAAAACTCGTCAACGGAAAAGACAAACTTACCCGTTAACTCGTCAACTCGTCAACTCGTTAACTCGTTAACTAAAAAAACTTGTCAACGGAAAAGACAAACTTACCCGTTAACTCGTCAACTCGTTAACTCGTTAACTAAAAAAACTCGTCAACGGAAAAGACAAACTTACCCGTTAACTCGTCAACTCGTTAACTCGTTAACTAAAAAAACTTGTCAACTAAAGAAACTTACTGAATATCCCACACGCGCTTAAAGAATCGATTCCAGCGCACGTGGTGACCACTGAACCAACCGTAGTCGCCATCGAGTGAGAGCCAAACGAAGAGCGGCTTACCCACGATGTGGTCCTCAGGCACGAAGCCCCAGAAGCGAGAGTCGGCAGAGTTGTCGCGGTTATCACCCATCATCCAGTAATAGTTCAAGCGGAAGGTGTATTTATCCGTCTGCTTACCATTAATGTATATCTTACCACCGCGCACCTGCAAGTCATTTCCTTCGTATACGCGAATAGGACGTTCGTAAATGGGCAAGTTGGCCAACGTGAGCTGCAAGGTAGCTCCCTTCTTTGGTATCCATACGGGACCGTAGTTGGCCGTCGTCCACGACTTCACCATATTCTGCGGATAGAGCCAATCAGCTGCGGGCTGAGCCGGACGAATGCTGCTCACGATGTCGGGACGATGCTGCAAGGCTTGCTTGGCGGCACGCGTAAGTGGCATCCACACGGTCTGTCCGTTGCGAGAAGTATAGAGGTCTTCGTCGGTTATGCCGAGTTCGAGTTTTAAGTCGTCGGGCAGGTCTTGCTTAAATGTTACCTCGTAGGCGTACTGCACATTTTCGGGTTCGCGATTGGGTTTGCCATTTAAGTAGACTACGTTGTTGCGAATTTGGAGTGTCTGTCCAGGCAATCCCACACAACGCTTTACATAATTCTCGCGGCGGTCGGTAGGACGCGCAACAATATCGCCAAACTGTTCGGGCTGGCTGCGCATATAGCTCGTGCCTGCTGCATAAAGTTTGCTAAAGAAGTTTTGCTGTTCGTCATAACTCATTGTGGGACGCAATGAGGCAGAAGCCAACGTGGGGTCTGCATCGGGCGTAGCGGGTTGTCCGCCCAACATTTGGTCGCCCAGCTGATAAGCCATGCGGTAGTAGTCTTGGTTTTGCTGATTGAGGGCTACGGTGTCGCCTGCGGGATAGTTGAACACCACGATGTCGTTCAACTGTACATCGCCCAATCCCTTCACGCGACGATATTCCCACTGTGGCCACTCAAGGTAGCTGCGGCAGTTGAGGATAGGCAACGTGTGCTGCGTGAGCGGCATCGTAAGGGGCGTTTGCGGTATGCGAGGGCCATACGATAGCTTTGACACCAAGAGGTAGTCACCCGTGAGCAACGTCTTCTCAAGTGATGAAGATGGGATTACAAAGTTTTGGAAGAAGAACTGATTTAAGAAGTAGATAGCCACTAATGCAAACACAATGGCGTCTACCCAACTCATCACAAAGCGTGTGGCTGGCCCTACTTCGGGTTCGCGCCACCAGCTCCAATTGATTTTACGTGAGATGTAGAGGTCGTAGATGAGGGGCATTACCAAAAGTCCCCACCACGATCCTACCCAATATAAGAAGGCAAGGTAAAGCACCGTGGTTATGCCAAAACTTATCCAAGCGGGCTTTTTATCTTTTTTATTTTTTTCGGCCATGAGTAGTTAATGTGCAAATGCTGGGTTAATGTGCAAATGTGAGAATGTGCAAATGTGCAAATGCTGGGTAATGTGCAAATGTTGGGTTAATGTGCAAATACTGAGTTAATGTGCAAATGTGAGAATGTGCAAATGTGCAAATGCTGGGTAATGTGCAAATGCTGAGTTAATGTGCAAATGTGAGAATGTGCAGATGTGCAAATGCGTGGGAAATGTGCAAATGTGAGAATGTGAGAATTATATAATGCATTTATAGACTCGGCAAGCAAAGGCGACAATTTGCACATTTGCACATTCTCACATTTGCACATTAACTAAGCATTT
>JBNMKQ010000214.1:0-4006 GCA_050874425.1 Alloprevotella sp. | reverse complement strand
GGGGGAATAAGTCACTCTTACTTCTTGAGTTTTCTGTTGGTTCTCAACTAGAAACGCAGCAAGTAAAGGTTACTTATTCCCCCTCCCCTGTGGGGGAGGGGGTTAGGGGGAGAGGCCGCATCAAATTGCAGTTTACCTAAATCCGAACTTGAGTTGATTATATCCCATTTATCTGGAATTTTGTGATTTTTCATCCCTTAAATAGTTGGAATTTTGTGATTTCTTATCCCTGAAACAGATGGAATTTTGTGATTTTTCATCTGAAAATAGTCGGAATTTTGTGATTTTGTCGTAAGTTTGTGGCAAAATAATAAACAAAAAATAATTGAAAATGACGTTGTTACGTAGAAAAGTAGATGACTATTTGCTTACATGGAAGGCGCAAACAGACAGAATGCCCCTTGTTATAAAGGGAGCAAGACAAGTGGGTAAGACAGCTTCGGTTATGCAATTTGCTCAACAAAATTATACACATGTAGTAGCCATCAATTTTGTTTTACAAAAAAAATATAAGCAAATATTTGATGATGGATATGAAGTAGATGATATTATTCGTAATATCACCCTTATCAATCCGTCTCTCGCTTTTGAGCCAGGAAGAACCTTGTTATTTTTTGATGAGATGCAAGACTGCCCAACATGTGCTACAAGTTTAAAGTCATTCAAGATAGATGGCCGATACGATGTGATTTGTTCGGGATCGTTGATGGGCATCAATTATTGCGAAATAGAATCGAATAGTGTAGGCTATAAGCAAGATTACGAGATGCACTCAATGGACTTTGAGGAGTTTCTTTGGGCTAAAGGGTATGATGAGGCATTTATAGAAGCACTGTATACCAAAATGTGTACGCTTACGCCCCTTTCGCCATTAGAGTTGGAAACGTTAGGAAACCTCTTTAGAGAGTATATGACCATAGGGGGAATGCCAGCAGTCGTTAATCGTTTTGTAACTTCAGGAAATTATAGTGGCACTTTGGAACTGCAACGCCAATTGCTTTACGACTATGAAGAAGATATCACAAAGTATGCTTTAGGACTTGACAAAGGGAAGATAAAAAATATATATAATCATATATCCGTGTTCTTGGGTCAAGATAATAAGAAGTTCCAAATCAGCAAGATAGCCCATGGAGCGCGCAATCGTGAATATGTAGGCACCATAGAGTGGCTTCGTGATGCGGGTATTGTCAATGTGTGCTATTGCTTGGAGCAATTAAGTTTGCCCCTAAAGGGTAATTATACACCGAAGTCCTATAAATTGTATTATAAGGATACGGGATTATTGGTAGCTTCGCTTGATGAGGAATCTCAATATGATATGCGTGTCAATAAAAATTATGGTACGTATAAAGGGGCACTTTACGAGAACATCGTGGGGGATATGCTTGTCAAACAAGGCTATTCGCTCTACTTTTATCGAAATGAGAAGTCAACGTTAGAGATAGATTTCTTTATACGTAGTGCCACGTCACTAATCCCCATTGAAGTAAAGGCCAATGACAATGCGACGCGATCGTTAGTAAAGTTAACCCTGCAGGATGGTAAATATCCCGATATCCGTTATGGTATAAAATTATGTAATAAGAATATTGGCTTTAATGGCCACTTTTACACCTTTCCCTATTTCCTTACCTTTTTACTAAAAAGGTTCGTTCGACAGGGAATAATTTGATGAGCTGTAATTGGGCCTCACCCCCTAACCCCCTCTCCTTGAGGAGAGGGGGGACTGAAGTTACCTTTTTCTCCCCAGTTTCTTGCTTGAGATATTTCCTGAAAATGAGCAAGAAAAGGTGACTTGTCCCCCCTCTCCTTAAGGAGAGGGGGTTAGGGGGTGAGGCCGTTAGGGTGGTTCGTGGACTGTTCGACAAATTGCAGTTTATCCACCAATGTTTGCATAATAAATATAACTTTTTGTAACTTTGCGGCCAAATATATAGGTATTAGTAAATTATTGTATGCAAGACATTCGTAACATTGCCATCATTGCCCACGTTGACCACGGTAAAACAACGTTGGTGGACAAGATGCTGCTCGCTGGACACTTGTTCCGCAAAAACCAGAACGCTGGTGAACTTATTCTCGACAACAACGACCTCGAACGCGAGCGCGGTATAACCATCCTGTCAAAGAATGTTTCTATCCGTTATAAAGACACTAAAATCAACATTATCGACACTCCGGGTCACTCCGACTTCGGTGGTGAGGTAGAACGTGTGCTCAATATGGCCGACGGCTGCATCCTTTTGGTCGATGCCTTTGAAGGCCCGATGCCCCAAACACGCTTTGTCTTGCAAAAGGCACTCGAGATTGGCCTCAAACCCATTGTCGTAGTTAATAAGGTGGACAAACCTAACTGCCGTCCCGAGGAAGTATACGAAATGGTGTTCGACCTCATGTGCGACCTCAACGCGACGGAAGACCAACTCGACTTCCCCGTTGTATACGGTTCGGCTAAGAACGGCTGGATGGGCGAAGACTATAACACGCCGACTGACAATATCAACTACCTGCTCGACAAGATTATCGAGGTTATCCCCGCTCCTCAACAGTTGGAGGGTACCCCCCAAATGCTCATCACCTCGCTCGACTACTCTAACTACACGGGGCGTATCGCTGTGGGCCGCGTTCACCGTGGTACAATCAGCGAAGGCATGAAGTGCACCATTGCTCACCGCGACGGTACGCTTGAGAAGACGCAGATAAAGGAAGTACATACCTTCGAAGGTATGGGTCGTCAGAAGACTGATGCTGTCAGTTCAGGTGACATCTGTGCTGTAGTAGGTTTGGAAAACTTTGAGATTGGCGATACAATTTGCGATTTCGAAAATCCCGAGCCCCTTCCTACCATTGCCATTGACGAACCTACTATGTCAATGCTCTTCACGATCAACGACTCTCCCTTCTTCGGCCGCGAGGGTAAATTCTGCACCTCACGCCACATTGGCGACCGCCTCAAGAAAGAATTGGAGAAAGACCTCGCCTTGCGCGTGCGTACTACCGAGACGGAAGGCGCATGGATTGTTAGCGGACGTGGTGTGCTCCACCTCTCTATCCTTATCGAGACGATGCGCCGCGAGGGTTATGAACTCCAAGTAGGTCAGCCTCAGGTAATCTATAAAGAGATAGACGGCGTAAAGTGCGAACCTATCGAAGAGTTGACAATCAACGTACCCGAAGAGTTCGCTTCAAAGATGATTGATATGGTAACGCGTCGTAAGGGCGAGATGACCTCAATGCAAAACATGGGCGACCGCGTAGACATCGAGTTCGACATACCCTCACGTGGCATCATCGGCCTCCGTACCAACGTGCTTACCGCCTCACAGGGCGAAGCCATCATGGCCCATCGTTATAAGGAGTATCAACCCTACAAGGGCGAGATACAGCGCCGTTCAAATGGTTCAATGATTTCACTCGAGACGGGCACAGCCTTTGCTTATGCCATTGATAAGTTGCAAGACCGTGGTCGCTTCTTCATTCACCCCCAAGACGAGGTATATGCTGGTCAGGTAGTAGGTGAACACGTTCACGAAAACGACCTTGTAGTCAACGTGACCAAGGCCAAGCAGCTCACCAATATGCGTGCCTCAGGTGCTGACGACAAGGCTCGTATCATTCCTCCCGTAGTATTCTCGCTCGAAGAGGCTTTGGAATACATCAAGGAAGACGAGTACGTAGAGGTAACGCCTAAGTCAATGCGTATGCGTAAGGTCATCCTCGACCACTTAGCACGTAAGCGCGCTAACCGCGAATAAGCGTATAACATACAGATACTATATTAATTAAGGCTTCTGCAAGTTGGTTGTAAACACAGCCAAACTTGCAGAAGTTTTTTGTAGAGTGGCTGATAAACTGCAATTGGGCCTCTCCCCCTAACCCCCTCCCCCACAGGGGAGGGGGAATAAGTCACTCTTACTTCTTGAGCTTTCTGTTGGTTTTCAACTAGAAACGCAGCAAGTAAAGGTTACTTATTCCCCCTCCCCTGTGGGGGAGGGGGTTAGGG
>JBNMKQ010000213.1:0-4013 GCA_050874425.1 Alloprevotella sp. | reverse complement strand
TGCAGCTCAGCATAACGTTCAAGCAAGCTTGACGTTCTGCATTCGCCTTGCACTATCTTTGCATAAGATAGGCTGCAGCTCAGCATAACGTTCAAGCAAGCTTGACGTTCTGCATTCGCCTTGCACTATCTTTGCATAAGCGAGTAATGAATTAGACGTTTTGTTAACCTTCTTGTTCTACCATCTTATTAAACTACTGAATGTTACGTTCCATTGACATAAAACAAGCAGCACAGGCTGAAGGATTTTCAATCTGTGGCATTGCGCGTGCCGAAAAAGTAAGTCCCGCGCGAGAGGCCGAACGCTTAGCGTGGCTCTCACGAGGCGAGCAAGGTGATATGGATTATTTGGCACGCAATGTCGACGTGCGACTTGACCCACGTTTACTGGTTGAAGGAGCAAAAACGGTCGTCTCGGTAGCAGTGAACTACAATCCCATAGGTTGTGACAAAAAAAATGCTGAAAAATCCATTTTTTGTGATGAAACCGTGCAAAATGAATGCACGGATAGACTCCGTTTGTCACGCTATGCCTACGGAACAGACTACCATGAAGTGGTGAAACAGCAGCTGCGTAGCATGATGCAACGATTGGGATTGGTAGAACTCGTTGACGGACGTTGCTTTGTCGATACGGCCCCGATTGACGAAAAGTATTGGGCCGAGCAGAGCGGCATTGGTTGGCGCGGGCGCAACTCGCAACTCATCATTCCTGGTATGGGAAGTTATTACTTTTTGGGTGAGTTGGTGCTGACCGACGAGGTGGACGTTTACGATGAAAAGGCCCGAAATCGGTGCGGAACGTGCACGGCTTGTCTCGCGGCCTGTCCTATGCACGCTTTGCATGGCGACGGCACGTTAGATGCGCGTCGCTGCCTATCATACCTCACGATTGAGCACCGTGGCGAACTTCCCCCCGAAGCACGTGGCAAGTTAGGCCATTGCTTCTATGGCTGCGATCGTTGTGCCGAAGCCTGTCCGTGGAACAAGCGATTTGCTACTCCCACCACGATAGCTGCCTTTCAGCCTCGTCCTTCCCTCTTAAGCATGACCGCAGCGCAATGGAGCCAGTTGACAGAGGAAGAATATCGCCAATTATTTAGAAAAAGTGCGGTGAAAAGGGCAAAATTCGAAGGACTCACGCGCAATATCCGTTGCGCGTTAGAAGGATTAGACAAAGTGTAATCATTTGCATATTAACACATCTACATATTTGCACATTAGCATATTACCCCATTAGCACATTAACACATTAGCATATTAGCCCATTAGCACATTAACACATTAGCATATTAGCACATAAGCCCATGCATAAACTACTATTTACCACCTTGCTTGCCGTTGCGCCCTTGGCGGGGCAAGCCCAAACCAACGAAGTATGGTTTGACCAACCCACCACGCTCAACGGACAACAATGTTGGTGGAAAGGACAAAAAGACCACAGTCGCAAACCCGTGCGGGCGGGCGATTCCGCCGTTAACTCCGACCACGAATGGGAATATCGTTCCCTACCTTTAGGCAATGGTAGCATCGCCTGTAACGTGATGGGCAGCATAGCCACGGAGCGCTATACGCTGAACGAAAAGACCCTGTGGCGTGGTGGCCCCAACACGGCCAAAGGTGCTGCCGACTATTGGAACCAAAACAAACAGTCTGCTCATGTGCTGAAGGACATTCGCCAAGCCTTCACCGACGGCGATTGGAACAAAGCCGCACAACTCACCACCCAAAACTTTAATAGTACTGTTCCCTACGAGGCAACGGGTGAACCCCAATTCCGTTTTGGCTCATTCACCACAATGGGCGAGTTGACCTTAGAGACTGACATCAACCCTGAGGGCGTGCGCGACTATCGTCGTGCCTTGTCCGTTGACTCCGCCTTCGCACGCGTAAGTTTTACGGCTGCGAATGGCGTATACTATGAGCGTCAAACCTTTATCTCATATCCCGCCAATGTGATGGCCATTCGTTTGACGGCCAATCAACGAGGAAAACAAAACTTCACGCTCAAGTATGCCCCCAATCCTGTAAGCGAGGGCACCTTCTCGGCCGACGGCAAAAATGGACTTTGCTACGTGGCCCACCTCGATAATAACGGCATGGAGTATGTCGTTCGTATCAAAGCAATCGCTAAGGGCGGCAGCGTGGCTTATGCGGACGGCCATCTGACAGTAACAAATGCAGACGAGGTAACGCTCTTGCTCACGGCCGATACTGATTATGCCCCCAACTATCATCCCGACTTCACCGACAACAAGGCTTACGTAGGTGTTAATCCACTAAACACTACTAAACAATGGATGAAAAATGCGATGAAAACGGGCTTTTCGAAGCTTTTCAAGCAACACTATGCTGACTATGCTGCACTCTATAATCGCGTAAAGTTTACGTTGGACGGCCCAACGTCGGCTAAACCCACCAATGAACGATTGGCCGATTACCGCCAGGGCGTGAAAGATGCGGGACTCGAAACACTCTATTATCAATATGGCCGTTACTTGCTCATTGCTTCGTCGCGCCCAGGCAACTTACCCGCCAATCTACAAGGCATGTGGCATAACAATGTAGACGGTCCTTGGCGTGTGGACTATCACAACAACATTAACCTTCAGATGAACTATTGGCCCGCCCTGCCCACCAATCTTACAGAGTGTGCCGAACCCTTGACCGACTTTATCCGTTTGCTCGAAAAGCCCGGCGAACGCACGGCCAAAGCCTATTGGGGCGCTCGTGGTTGGGCCGCTGGCATATCGGCCAATATATTCGGTTTCACCGCTCCACTCGAAGGGGCTGATATGTCGTGGAACTATAACCCAATGGCCGCCTCGTGGTTGGCCACTCACCTGTGGGACTATTATGACTATACGCGCGACGAACAGTTCTTGCGTCAAACGGCCTACCCCTTAATGAAGGGTTGTGCCCTCTTTTGTGAAGACTTCTTGTGGCGCAAGGCGGACGGCACACTGACGGCAGCCCCTTCTACTTCGCCCGAACACGGTCCGATAGACGAAGGTACCACGTTTACGCACGCCGTTATCCGTGAAATATTGCTCGATTGCATCAGTGCAGCACAGGTGTTGAAGACGGATGCCGACGAGGTGAAAAAGTGGGAGGACATCCTGCGCAATTTGGCTCCTTATAAGATAGGTCGCTATGGACAACTCTTAGAGTGGAGCCGCGACATTGACGACCCTAACGACCAACACCGTCATGTCAACCATCTCTTTGGCCTTCACCCAGGCCACACCATTTCGCCCTTAACCACTCCCGCCTTGGCTGAGGCCTCAAAGGTGGTGCTCGAACATCGTGGCGACGGCGCTACGGGTTGGAGTATGGGTTGGAAACTCAATCAGTGGGCACGCCTGCATGATGGCAATCACTCTTACGTGCTTTATGGCAATTTGCTGAAGAACGGAACGGCCGATAACCTTTGGGACGTGCATCCCCCCTTCCAGATAGACGGCAACTTTGGTGGCACAGCGGGCGTGACAGAAATGTTGTTGCAGAGCCATGCAGGCTGTATCGACCTCTTGCCCTCACTGCCCGATGCATGGGCTACGGGTAGCATTCAGGGGCTGCGTGCGCGTGGCAACTTTGGCATTGACCTCGCGTGGAGCAATGGCAAGTTAACTCACGCCACCATCACCTCAGGTTCGGGTGCCGTGTGCCATTTGCGCTATGGCACGCAAACGCTCCACTTCGACACGCAAAAGGGTAAAACCTATAACGTTGAAGTTGATGAAGCGGGGACGTTGTTGATTAAGTAGAGGCCTCTCCCCCTAACCCCCTCCCCCACAGGGGAGGGGGAATAAGTAATCTTTACTTGCTGCGTTTCTAGTTGAGAACTCGCAGAAAGCTCAAGAGGAAAGAGTAACTATTTCCCCCTCCCCCAGACTGTCCGAAAAGTCAATTTTAAGGTACATAGCATTGGACTGAACCACTATCTGACCCCGCCAAAGCCCTTTTTAAGGGCTAATTGATTTTCATTAAAATTTTGCTTTTTTATTAAAAGAC
>JBNMKQ010000212.1:0-4013 GCA_050874425.1 Alloprevotella sp. | reverse complement strand
TTCGTTTGCTTTCCAAAAATGGTGCAAGGCGAACGCAATCAAGCGTTAGCTTGAATTGCTGAGCCGCAGCCCATTTTCTCAGAGTAAAAATACACTTCCGATAGGGCACAAATCAACGCGCCAGAATTTTTAGAACACCCCTTATCTCCTTATTTTGCAACTTACAAAATAGTAGATACTGCGTGCAAAAATACGTACAATTTCTTTATTAGGAGTATTTTCACCGAGTTTTATCTTGTTTAAAAGTTTTTAGAAGGACTTTATCTGTTTCTCGTTGTTGGCTGCTGTGGATAGATGAGCAGCACGTTACGAGAGGAGAAGTAACGCTCTATTTGATCGGGTAGACGCTCCAAATAATTATGATAAGAGAGCGAACCTCGACGTGCACAAACGAATATCATCAAATGGTCTTGACGTGAATTGTGAGCCAAAGAAACGAGGTCGTTCCACGACTTAAAGTCGCTGTAAAGTACGGGGAGTCCATTGTGTTTCTCGTCAAAGTAGCGTTGCATGGCAGTAAGCGTGGCTGGAGAAGAATAAACGCTTATTCCGCAAGCCATCTGACGCATAAGTAATGCCACACGATCCATCCACCGAGCAAAGCCTTGTTCGAACTGTGCCTTATTAGGCACCAAGAGTTGAATACGCCCTACTGTATTGAGCGGTATCATAGAACGGAAGATGAATATCTGACGGTCAATCTTTGCCAAGAGGTCGGTACTTAATTTACCATAAAAGGAGTCGGAGATACGCGCTTTCTGGTGCAGACCTAACACGAGGTCACTCACTCCGCGCTCCGTTATGGTGTGTGAAATACCACTCACAACATTGACCGACCAGCGTTGGTAGGTCTGAATACGAATGTTAGTGGCCGCAGCTAACTTTACAGCGCGTTCAAGCTGCTCTTCCCCACTCTGGCGGGCCGAAGGGTCATTCTCAAGCACAATATTAAGGGCAATGATAGGAGCTACAGAATGAGGGGTGCGCAACATGAGTGAGAGTTCAACCAAAGGCCCCACCATATTGGGATAATTTAGGGCCATCATAATACGGTCGGGATTTTCGTCAGCCACAGGGGTAGATTTTGCTATCGCTGCTACCCGCTGATGAACGGCCATTTGGCGTGCCGTATTCTCGGTTATCAATGAACTGACCACACAGGTAACTAATATCAACACCATAGCGCCATTGAGCACATCTTCCCCCAAGAGGTGCGTTCCGTCAGGCAAAATGATTTTATATCCTACCAATACAACAGCTAATGTGGCAGCCGCACGAGAACCTGTTAGGCCGAACATGAGTTTGCGTTCATCAGCCGACATACGAAAAACCTTCTGTGTGGTAAACGAGGCTAACCACTTGCTAACCAATCCTACTACTACCATTACGCAAGCTGCCAAAATGGCTCCTTCATGTTCAATGAGCGCACCTAAATTAATAAGCATACCCACTCCTATTAAGAAGTAGGGAATAAATAAGGCATTACCCACAAACTCTATATGGCTCATCAAGGGAGACGACGGAGGTATCAGGCGATTGAGCACCAAACCAACCAAGAAGGCTCCTAAGATACCTTCCATTCCCACTAATTCCATAAGTCCAGCTCCCAAGAACACCATGCCGAGCACAAATACGTATTGCACAACGCTTTCGTTATACCGTCGGAAGAACCACCTACCGACACGTGGAAAAGCATATATAATAATCGCTCCGAGCAAGATTACTTTTATAACCAACCATACCCAATACAAGCCCGTCACATGTTCTTTAAACATGCCTCCTACTACGGCCAACACCAATAGGGTAAGCGTATCGGCCACGATTGTTCCCCCAACGGCTATACTTACACTCTTGAGACGCGAAAGTCCATAGCGTAATACAATGGGATAGGCTATGAGCGTATGTGAAGCATACATCGCAGCTATCAATATGGACGCTGCTATACCATACCCTAATAGGAAGGTGTTGGCCACATAGCCTATCAACATCGGTATGGCAAAACTTAACAAACCTAATGTCAAGGCACGTCCTTTGATGCGCTGCACATCTTGCAGGTTCATCTCAAGTGAGGCCAAGAACATAATATAATAGAGTCCCACCTTACCAAAGAGTTCGAAACTCCCATCGCGCTCTAACACACCAAACCCATGGGGGCCAATGAGCACTCCCGCAAAGATCATTCCCACTATTGAGGGAATGCGCAGGCGCTCTAACAACATGGGTGCAAAAAGTATAATGCACAACACGATGAGAAATATCCAAGTTGGGTCGGTTATCATTTGCTTTTCTTTTTGGAGTTAACAAGTTGACGAGTTGACAAGTTGACAAGTAAATTACATATTATGTTACTTTGTTGTAATCGTCATGGCGAAGCAATCTACTTGTTAACTCGTCAACTAACAAGTCTGCTTATCAACTGTCGTTCGCTGCAAAATTGCAAAAAAACTGCCATTTAGCATAAAATACCGTATACAAATCGCCTAAACACACCCTGTTTCACAGATTTTTGTGTAATTTTGCAGCCAAAGAACATACTTACGTTCTGTAATTAAACAAATAACGATAAAAACAAAATGACACATTTAAGTATAGTTATGCAATAAAATGAATAACAGAAGGTACTTCGTGTGTTAAAAAACAGATAAAAGACAAACAAATGAATGTAGCTATCGTTGGTGCCAGTGGTGCCGTAGGCCAAGAATTTTTGCGCGTATTGGCCGAGCGCGATTTCCCCATCGACAATTTGTTGCTCTTCGGTTCAACCCGTAGCGCAGGCACTAAATATACCTTCCGCGGTAAGGAATATACCGTAAAATTGCTCCAACACAACGACGACTTTAAAGACGTTGACATTGCCTTTACATCAGCAGGCGCTGGCACTTCAAAAGAGTTTGCCGAAACGATTACAAAGTACGGCGCTGTGATGATTGACAACTCTTCAGCCTTCCGCATGGACGAAGAAGTGCCCCTCGTTGTGCCTGAATGCAACGCTAAAGATGCATTGACTCGTCCTCGTGGCATCATTGCCAATCCTAACTGCACTACTATCATGATGGTAGTTGCCCTACAAGCCATTGAGCAGTTGAGCCACATTAAACGCGTACACGTAGCATCTTATCAAGCAGCCAGCGGTGCAGGCCAAGCTGCAATGGACGAACTCGTGGAGCAATATCGCCAAGTTTTGGCAAACGAACCTGTAACAGTCAACAAGTTTGCCTATCAGTTGGCCTTCAACGTAATTCCTCAAATTGATGTTTTCCAAGAGAATGGCTATACAAAAGAGGAAATGAAGATGTACAACGAGACGCGCAAGATTATGCACTCTGACGTGCTTACTTCAGCTACTTGCGTTCGTGTACCTTCTTTACGTTCACACTCTGAAGCTATCTGGGTAGAAACAGAGCAACCTCTCGAAATTGATGCGGTAAAGCAAGCCATTGCTGGTGGTGAAGGTTTGGTCTTAATGGACAATCCCGAAAAGAAGGAATACCCCATGCCACTTTTCTTGGCTGGCAAAGACCCCGTTTACGTAGGCCGTATCCGCAAGGACTTGGCTAACCCCAACGGCATTACGCTTTGGTTAGTAAGCGACCAGATACGTAAAGGGGCAGCACTCAACGCTGTACAAATAGCCGAATACCTTATTAAGGTAGGCGACGTGAAATAAAACGTCCTTAAATTGTCAAGTTAGGCGGCGGTTCAGAAGTGCAAAAAGAATTTTTTGGGGTCTATAACAAATCGTGCGGATAAACTGCAATTTATCGAAGAGAATAGGAATGAACATTAAGGTACGCTTTGCACTTTAAGCCTTAAACAACTACTAGTTATATTGCAAGAAACGCAAGGGCGTAGCCTGTTTGTATATGCCTTGTGCGTAAGCACAAGGCATAGTTTTTATACATGGTATGTCGAAGTATGGAAAAAGTATGTTATGTTTGTTCTCGCGCTAAGCGACTTTTCTTAACAATCGCATCAACTACTTACTAATTTTCGCTTAGCGCGAGAACATACTT
>JBNMKQ010000211.1:0-4024 GCA_050874425.1 Alloprevotella sp. | reverse complement strand
GGTTAGGGGGAGAGGCCTCATCAAATTGCAGTTTATCAAAAATGGCGATGCCAACGGCATCGCCTTTTTTGTTATATGTAGCAGTGTGGGTTAATCCATGTTATCCCACATGCCCTTGTTGGTATTACCGCCCCAGATAGGGTTCTCTTGTTTGTTAGAGAGGACCTCGTTGCGGTCGTTTACCTCTTCTTCACCAATTTGTAGGCTGGCAGCCATCATGCCCTCCGTCTGAAAGGTAAAGGCTGTAGTCTGTGGAGTTATATATTTGCGTTTCATGTTGTTATCGTTATTTAAAAAGATTACTTAATAAACACCTTCTGTCCGTTACCCTTTACGTAGATGCCACGAGTTGGGTAGAGCACGCGGCGACCGTTGAGGTCGTAGTAAGTGTTGTTATCAGTCTTGTTGGCGTCGCTTTCAACAGTGTTGAGGCCCGTTACCATGCCGTCCACAACGAAGTTCATCATCTGTGCTTCACCGCTGGCAGAGGTAGTGATGTTAGTCTTAAGCAAGTAAGCCTTGTTAGAAGGTACAATTGTGAGGGTAGAGGGGTAAAGACCTACTTTACCTGACTTTGAGGCAAGCACATAAGTGTCCTTCGCAGTGAAGCCTGAACGCTCAGCAGTAGCGCCTGTCAGCTTATTATCAGTATAAGTGGTAGAAGTCGTTGTGATAGTCAAGTTAACCAAGCCACCACCGTCTTTAGTCAAGAGGGCACCTGTGTTAGCAGGAATAATGCCGTCTGTAATCTCTTGCAATGTCAGCACGTCGTCCTCAGCCGTAGCAGCAATGTAAGCCTTTACATCGCTCGGTACTTGTACGGCAAACGGATAAGCAACTGAAGCCCAACCAGCAGTAGTAGAGATATTGACAGGTACTTCTGTCACCTTGATGATTTGCCAATAATTTGACTTGTTAGAGAATTGGTCGTTATTGCATGCTACATAGTTGTCGCCATTAATGCCTACTTGGTTGTTATTATTGTCGTACATCACAAACATAGAGTTGGCGTCATAGTCCGTAAACGCATCTGCCGTGTAAGGCATAAACTTATAGTGACCATTTCCATGGCTAATGTTAATAGGCATTTCGATGGGAGAAGTACCCGCTTCGCCAAACTCACGGTCGGTATTTGCATTTCGGAGTGTAAAGGTACCGTCATTGTTCTTTGTGAACTTCCAAAGTTGCGAACCGAAATTGTCGCTATCGCTCTTGCGTGTGATCTTACGGTCCATACTCCCCTGACTGTTAGTGTAAGCCGTGTTGAGTGAACCATCAGTTCCAACAACAATGTTCTCGCTCGAAAGGTAGCGGTTGGCCAATTCGCTATCGACATTGCGAATGCGGTAGTAAGCGGTGAGATCGGGTTGGGCTGAGAAGTTGACATCTGTTGCAAAAGCGATTTCGTCAAGTAGACTCCATGTCTTTGTTTCGCTGCTATTGTATTTCTCTAAAAGTGCTTTGCCTTTTTCTGCGCCTTCGGTCGTGTTCATTGTCAAAGCGTTGTCATTGTTTGTTTGACTTGAAAAGGCTTTAGGCATAAATTTCTCTATAATGTTTGTAGCTAAAGCCAAGTCGGTATCGTCAACGGCAGTGACTTTATAACCAGAACCATTATCGTTTTGTGCACCCGATTTATTGGTGTTGCTCCATGTGCCAAGATAGCCAGATTTGTGGTCACCTAAGAAGCCCCAAGTGTCCTCATATTGTAAGCTGAAATTAGCACCTGAGGCAGAACTCGTCTGCATATAGAACGTGGTGCCATTATCAGAGAAAGTTGCTTTATTATCTTTGCCCGCAACGGTAACATATTTTCTTGTGGCTTTGTTGTAGAGTTTAACTCCAAATCCGTCTTCAACAATAGCCCAATATGCGCCATAAAGGTTCATGATGGTGGCTTGATAGTTTGCCCCATAGTGTGAGGTTCCAGAGGTATTACCAGAGTATGCTTCGTTATTATTTGCTACATTTGCTATAAGGTAATTGCCTTGACCATTGTTGTTTTGATTACGCATGGTAAGCTTGTACCAAACGGGCGATTCGGGAGTTGAAAGTGTAACGGGGACAGTACCTTTTACAGGTGTCATGGTCATATCTGTCTTTGTTTCCGCATCGCCATAAGTTAAGTCTCCGCTCCTGTTCCAATAGTAAGAGTGTGCAATAGCCAAGGGCACTTTGTCAGCTTTCAAACCAACAGTCCATGCTGTAGCCGTGCTTCCGTTTACTTCATATTTTATCTGTGCACCATAAGCGGGAGTTGCTTTGGTCGTAGTGCCGTCGGGTAGGGTTAACTTATAAAATACAAACTGAACGGCAGTACTGTTTACATTATTCCCCGTCCAATAAGAAAGGTTGGGGTCGCTATTAGCAGGCTGATTGCAGTGAAGGAATAAATCACCGTCAGTAGTCGTTCTGTTGCATTGCTTCAAGTGAACGCCCCCTTCAAGGGTGGTCATGCCATCAGGTGTAGTAAAACTTACGGGTTGCAAAATGGCTGCATTGCTAATGGCGTTGCTTGACGAACAGTTGCCTCCTCTAGCACCATCTGCTGGAAGAAAGCCCCCTGTTGAGGCATTTTGAAACACTAGTTGTCCATTGGCGTTTTTAGTAATATACCAAACATATTGCAAGTTGCTGGCAAGCGTTGTTTTATCAACACTGCTTTCTTCTTTAATTCTAAATGGACGACCATCGCTACTATTGTGATAAGCATAGTAGTTTTTCCAAATGTATGGCTTAGCTTGAGAGCCTTCGCCACTTCTAAAGTAAGCTTTAACGAGATAATACCCCTCGGTAATATCACCAGCAGTGGTGTACGTGTCCGCCACCACCACGCCATCGGCCCAAGCCGTAATGGCGCAGAACCACAACAGGAGGGTTGTGGCAAAAGCAGTAATGTGTTTCATTTTCTTACTCTTTTTTTGTTTATTTAGGTTTATTGTTAATTTCAAACTTTAGGCTAAAAGTGTAGAAAAATAGTTGATACACCCTATATTGAACGTTGCAAAGGTAAAACTCAAATCTCAACAAACCTAACGGGGGGGGTAAAATATGTTAAAACGATTAATAAAGTGATATTTTGGGCATTCTGCAGTGCTTTTTGAAAAATTATTGGCAGATAAACTGCAATTTGTAAGCCACTTGGGGCGACGCGTCCTAACCTGGGGGCGACGCGTCGCTCCAAGTGTTCGACAAATTGCAGCTTATCACCCTCTACAAAATCCTCTACAAAACGTTTCAGAATGCCCTAAATAGGCATTTTTAGCTTACGTATATTTTACCTTTGACGTTTTTTGTTTCATGTTTCATGTTTGTGCTTCAACTTGTTGATTATCAATGCTTTCAAAGGCTGAAACATAGTGCTTCCATGTTTCACTTTTCGTTTCAATGTTTCATTTCAAAAAAACACAGTGGGAGCGATTCAAAAACACAATGGGAGCGATTTAAAAACACAGTGGGAGCGATTCAAAAACACAGTGGGAGCGATCAAACGCTCCATCAGTGTTTTGAAAAGTGAAACATGAAACTTAAAGTGAAACATTGAAGTATTATGTTTCACTTTTATAAGTAATTGATATTCAGTCTGTTATAAAGAAAAATGAAACATGAAAGATAAAACAAAAGTTTTGAAAACGTATAGAGAAAGCGAGTAATATACAGTCCGACAAAGCGAGTAGGGGAGAAACACGCATCCCTCCGCTTTTGTCCTTCTTCTCTAAAAAAGGGTCTATAACGAATCGTGTGGGTAAACTGCAATTTATCAAACAGACAAAGATTAATGAAAAGATTAACGAAAATAGATTAATGAGACGATTAATGGAAAAGATTAATGAAAAGATTAATGAATCGATTAATGAAAAAGATTAATGGAAAGATTAATGAAAAAGATTAATGATAGATTAATGAAACATTAATGTTAACAAAAGCGCGTAGCGCAAAACTCTTTACGTTACGCGCGTCGCGCTTAGTTTTAAACATTAATGTTTCATTAATCTATCATTAATCTTTTTCATTAATCTTTTCC
>JBNMKQ010000210.1:0-4059 GCA_050874425.1 Alloprevotella sp. | reverse complement strand
CTTCATTCCCCCTCTCCTCAAGGAGAGGGGGGTAGGGGGTGAGGCCCAATTATAGACCTGCTGTCATTTCCCCTCCTGCTCCACCTCTTTCACCTTGCGGAACAAATCTGAGGCAAAAATAAAGCTATTCAAGCGTTCATTGTCTGACGACATAACGTCGTCCTTTGTGCCTTCCCACTCGTTGTGACCTTGATAGATGTAAAGGATGTGTTCGCCAATACCCATCACGGAGTTCATATCGTGCGTATTAATAATCGTAGTCGTGTTATACTCCTTGGTAATATCATGTATCAGTTCATCAATTACCAACGACGTTTTAGGGTCAAGGCCCGAGTTCGGCTCGTCACAGAACAAATACTTAGGATTGAGCGCAATGGCGCGAGCTATGGCCACACGTTTCTGCATACCGCCCGATATTTCACCAGGAAACTTTGCGCCAGCGTCCGACAGGTTGACACGATCTAAGCAGAACTGCGCACGACGCACACGCTCCTTATAACTATCGTTAGAAAACATATCAAGCGGAAACATTACATTCTCTAACACCGACATCGAGTCGAACAAGGCCGCATTCTGGAATATCATTCCCATTTCGCGACGCAACAAAGCACGTTCGCGCTTCGTCATTTGCATAAAGCTACGTCCGTCGTAAAGCACGTCACCTTGCGTGGGCTCAAATAAGCCTACAATGTTCTTTATCAACACCGTCTTACCCGAACCGCTCTGACCGATAATAAGGTTGGTCTTTCCACTGTCAAATGTTGAAGTAATTCCCTTCAACACTTCTTTTCCGTCAAACGATTTGTGTAAATTCTTTATTTCGATCATGATAGCAATTGTGTAAGGAATAGGTCAAAGAATAAGATTAACATAGAGCATGACACAACGGCATTGGTACTTGCCTTGCCCACTTCTATACTACCTCCCTCTACGTTATAGCCATAGAAGGACGAAACGCTCGAAATGATAAAGGCAAAGAACAACGACTTGATTACACCCATCCAGAAGAACCATTGCGTAAACGAGTGTTGAAGACCAGCCGTGAGGTCTGACGGTGTAATGATATGTCCGATGTAAGCCGTAGCATACGCACCGATTATACCGGTGAAAGTACTAAAGATTACCAAGAACGGCATGATAGTTATCAGTCCCGCTATTTTAGGTAGGATTAGGAACGACGCAGGATTTACGCCCATAATCTCAAGCGCATCGATCTGTTGCGTTGTACGCATCGTGCCTAACTCGGAAGCAATGTTTGAACCGACCTTACCCGAAAGTATCAGACACATAATACTTGACGAGAACTCCAACAACATGATTTCACGCGTAACATAACCCGACACCCAATGTGGCATCCACGGGCTCTGCACATTCAACTTTATCTGAATACAGATTACGGCACCGATAAAGAAGGAGATAAGCAACACGATACCGATTGAGTCAACGCCCAACTGCACCATTTCCTTTACGTATTGTTTCAAGAACATACGCATACGTTCAGGACGCGAGAAGGTGCGCCCCAACAACATTAAATAACGCCCGAAGGCATTTAAGAACTTTACGATTATCATTCTTTTTCTTCGTTTTCTTCGTTTTACCCCACTACTCTACTCTTCTGGTTTACGCAGTGCTTCGGGCTTTAAATTTCCTTTTTCGTCAAACAATCCATAAGTAGTACGCAGCACGCGGAACTCCGTTCGGCGGTTCAAGGCGTTACACACCTCTTGTTGCTCCTTGGGCAACTTTAATATATATGCCACCGTCAGTGTGTCGTTTGTATGAAGGAACGGATACGTTTCGGTAAGTTTTTTATTTACCACCTTTGGCACTTCCTTTCCATATCCTCGTGCCGTAAGTCTATCTGCCGCAATGCCATGTTCCGTTAAATAGCGCACCACACTCTCAGCACGACGTTGCGAAAGTTTTAGGTTGTAATCCGCATTGCCACGATAGTCGCAATGCGCCGAAAGTTCTATCGTCACGTTCGGATTTTCTTTCAACATCTTTGTCAAGCGGTCCAAAGCTTCGCACGAGTTTTCGGTCAAATTAGCTTTATCAAACTCGTAGAACACATTACGTACCAATACGGGAGAAGATATGCTGGGCAGCGCAAACTGCAACACGTGCTGCTTCTCAACCTCTGCCGTGTCAGCACGCAATTCGTTGCGCACGTTTAAGTATCCCTGACAGGTAGCTAAGAACAGATAACTAACGCCTGGCTTTAACGGCTTTTCAAATGAGCCGTCTGACAATACGCTCACCTTTTCATTCGTACCGTCACTGCCCACCATGTAGACAACAGCCTTGGGCAATTCATAACCGTCTTGCTCATATACCCAACCCTTCACACTTTGCAACACTTCGGGGTAGGAGAACTCGTATATTTTGTCCCAGCCTCGTCCTCCCGTAGCACGATTGGAAGAGAAGAAGCCGCGATTATGTAAACCTTCAAACGTGATGCCAAAATCATCACCATTAGAATTCATCGGCGACGGCAGATGTACGACCGTCCACTGTTTGGTAACGCTATCTTCACGTGCTCGATACAGGTCTAATCCTCCCATATTGTTAGCCCCTGCATCGCTTGAAAAGTAGAGTTCACCATCGGGACGGAAAGCAGGAAAACACTCATTTCCCGCGGTGTTTATCTGAGGTCCAAGATTTTCTAACCGCCCCACTCCATGCTTATCGCTCAACTCTGCTCGCCATAGGTCAAGTCCACCTTGTCCGCCGGGCATGTCTGAAGTAAAATAAAGCCAACGGCCATCGGGCGAAACGGCGGGGTGGGCATAAGAAGATAGCGTATCGGCCGATATTTTCAGTGGAGAAGGTTTACCCCACTTTGCATCTGTGCGCTGCGAGGTCCATATCTCTGCCATACGCGGATAAGACGGGTCGGTACGACATACCGTAAAGTACATAGTCTTACCATCTTGCGTAAAAGAACAAGCGCCTTCGTCAAAGTCGGTATTCACCTCGCCCTCTACAGCCTCTACCAGTTTCCACTTTCCTTTCTCATCTTTCTTACTAAAGAAGATGTCGCCATTCTTCGTTGCCGTAATGCCACTCACATCACCCTTTGCCTGTTGGCGCGTTGAAGTGAAATACAATTGTTGTGCATCAATGCCCATATAAGCTGGACTATAGTCTGCACGCGAACCATTAAATTGGTTAAACAACTTTACCGTATAGGCCGAGCCCTTCTTTTTTTCTGCTGGCGCACTCAGACAACTGGCTATCGCTTGCTCAACGTGCTCATCACCAGGGAATGAGTCAAGATAAGCTTGATAGGCCGTCTCTGCTGCTTTATAGTTGCCTTGTATACGCAAGGCATCGCCTAACTTGAGATAAGTCAGCGTGTCAGTATAACGATAGCGCACAGCGTTTTGGTAAGCACCGACAGCACGCGCTATATTGCCATAGCGGCTATAAGCATCGGCCATTTTATAAGCTATCGCACCGCGTTTGGCACGCTCCTTGGGCGGTGTTTGACTATAGGCCCGCTTATACTGCCCTGCCGCCTCGGCATACTCACCGAGCGCCAAAGCTGCATCGCCTTTTTTTATGGATTTATCAGCACTTCCGCAACTTGCCAACAATAGCAAGGACACAAGAGCGCTAATCGTATAGTTTATTCGAAACATTCAAATTGATTTGTACGTCAGTAATCTTTTTTGCTCACTACAACGTGAACGTTCATATCACAATTTTATTGTTCTAATCGCCACAAAGTTACTACTTCAAAATCAGAAGGCAACGCTTTCACTTTTGTTTTTTCACTTCATGAAGGTGTAGCTACTATTTTTGAAGATAAATAGAACACAAATGAGTAAAGGTTTATTCACAAGCTTGGCGACAATGCTGAAGATAAAATGAGGGTCTATAACGAATCGTGTGGGTAAACTGCAATTGGGCCTCACCCCCTAAACCCCTCTCCTTGAGGAGAGGGGGGGACAAGTCACCTTTTCTTGCTCATTTTCAGGAAATATCTCAAGCAAGAGACTGGGGATAAAAAGGTAACTTCAGTCCCCCTCTCCTCAAGGAGAGGGGGTTAGGGGG
>JBNMKQ010000209.1:0-4101 GCA_050874425.1 Alloprevotella sp. | reverse complement strand
ATTCATACCTGCACGTAGGCGATTAATTTCAGTCTGTCGTTTCAAACGAATGCGTACAGGAATGCGTTGCTCAACTTTTACAAAATTGCCTGTTGCATTGTCTTGAGGTATAAGCGAAAAAGCCGATCCTGTAGCATCACTGATGCGTTCAACTACGCCTTCAAAGGTGACGCCTGGAACAGCATCAGCCTTAATACTAACGGGATACCCCGTAGCGATATGTGGCATTTGCGTTTCGCGGTAGTTGGCTATAATCCACAAGTCAGAGTTGTCTACAATGTCTACAAGGCTTTGCCCTGGTTGTACAAGTTGGCCTTCATGAATATTCTTTTTCCCAACCACACCATCTGCTGTTGCAGTTATCACAGTGTAAGAAAGGTTGAGGCGTGCCAGTTCTACGGCAGAGCGTGCAACGTCAATCGTTGCTCTATTTTGTCCTAATCGATGTCCCTGTTCTTGCTTGGTTGATGCAAGTGTACCCACGCTGCGCTGTACTTGCGTATATCGAGCTTGGGCAGCAAGATAAGCTGCATGTACATGGTCGTATTGTTGCGGAGTGACAGCATCGTCTTTAAGAAGTTGCGCATAGCGAACATCATCGCGACGAGCATTTTCAAGTTGTACACGCGCCTCTTCGATGCCTGCTGACGTCACGCTGATGCTCTGTTGGGTGGTCTGCATCCCTGTTGCGACAGCCTCTTTTCCTGCAAGGGCATTGGTAAGGTCGGCTTCGGCTTGTGCCAGTCGTAGACGAAACTCACTATCTTCAATGATTACGAGTGTGTCACCTTTATGAACTTGTTGGTATTCTTGGAAACGTATTTCGCGTATAAATCCTTGCACACGGGTGTTGATGGGAGTAATATGCTGCTGTACAGTAGCATTGTCCGTAAACTCTCCTTCTCCAAAATGGACGAAGTGGTCAACAACGAGGTATACACCTGCTGCGAGCAAGGCAAAAACGATAAGATTGTAAACGATTCTAAGTAGGTTTTTATGTTTCATATCCGAATGTTTTCGATGAGTATATTGGGGATTGTAAAGAGTATAGATGCAAGCACTAATCAGAGAGAATGTGCTGCATATTTGAGACTATAATGGCTATAAATGAGATTGATACGAGCATTTGCAAGCGATAGTTCTGCTTCAAGACGCATATTGGCAGCATCTGTGAGGTCAGTGACAAGTGCCAATCCATTTTGATAACGTCGACTCACAACGTCATAGTTTTCCGTAGCCAATTGTACGCTCTTTAGATGAGAAGTAAGTTCCGTACGTGCAGTTTGCAGATTGATGTAAGCTTTATGTACATCGTCGCTCACGTGTTGGCGTGTCTCTGTAAGCCGGTCGGTAGCCAATATTGTAGCTAAGTGTGATTGATTGATTTTACGTTTCGTCTTGTAGAGAGAAGAGAAGTTATAGCTTACTCCTATGCCAACATACCAATAGTTGAGATTTTTATTAATAGGAGGAACTTCAATGGTTATAGGGCCATCAAGATGATCTTCTGCTATCAATGCCACCTTGGGTAGTCGTTCGGCGCGTGTCATACGCTCACGTGTACGGCTCATGTCTATTGTGAGGCCTGACTGGCGGATACCAAGATGTTCTTCAGCAGCTCGTTGTTGCCATAAAGATTCTGCATCTTCTTTTATCGTTTGCTCGTTGAAGGCTTCTTCTCCAAGCATCTTCAACTGGATACTATCTGTGCCAAGTGCAGTATAAAGTTGATGGAGTAGGATATTTTGCTGATCGACTACAGTGGCACGTCCCAAACTGATTTGCTGAAGTTGAAGTTCATATCGTGTGACGTCATTCCGTAAAGATACTCCTTGTTCACGTCGTTTTTTCATGAGGCTTATCTGCTCATTAGCAAGCGCAATGTTGGTCTCATATACTCGTTGTTGGTTGCGCAGGTTATGCAACTGAAAATAGAGACTGGTGAGTATAAAACGTACTCGTTGTTCTGTTTCTGCTGCTGCAAGTTGCTGCATTTGCGCGTTTTGTTGAGCTAACTCTATCCCACTCTTAATAGCGCCCCCAGTGTAAAGGACTTGTTCGGCACGCAGTAAAAAGTTGTTGCCATAGTGGGGCATGGGTGCGCTCTGGCTATCACCAAATTTTCGGTTCCATAGACGAGCGTTTCCGAGATAGGAGACTGATACTTGCCCGTTTACGTCAGGAAGTTTACTCATTCGTGCAGTTTCTGTAGCTACTGTAGCTTCATTTATGGCTGCTTGACAACTTTGCAAACTTGCATTATGTGCATGAGCTATTGTGTAAAGACTATGCAAACTTGCAGAGAGCTCTTCGTTTTGCGCACGTACCAGATAAGGTACGCACGACAAGGTCGTGCCACATAATAGCACAACCAATTTTCTCATTTTCTGGTTCATTGAAAATGGGGATTAAAGTACTTGTCTTAAAAGAAATAAAAAGAGTTTTTGTTAACGTACGTTTTCGAATGTAGCAAAAATACTCATGCTACACTTTTTACAAACGCATAAACAAGGCATGGATATAACTATACCTTAATGAGGTGCATTAAATCTGCGCACAAACTCCCCAATTGTGGAATTTGTGTTGCTTGTTCATAAAAAAAGTAAAAGCATCTTTTTGAGCCAAAGGCTTGCGTCTCATAACAATAAAGTCTTCTGAAGCAGCGATGACAACATCGTCATACCATCCCAAACATGATGGCTTGCTTGCTTGAAAACTGATGCAAAGTTACGAAAATTTTATTTTTCGGTAAAATAATCCTTATATCGTATTTTTAAAGTATTGGTGTCCGATAAAACTCAAAAGGCGCACAATTGTTAGGAGGCTGTGTCAAAATAGGCGCAGCCTCTTTTCATAACCTCATAACCTGTTGTAAAACATAAAACGAAGCCCTGACTTTCACAAGTTGGGGCTTCGTTATGTCAAAAAGTTTTTGTAACTTAATGGCATAAAACAAATTAAATGACCACAAAGTTGCATACAAAAAATTACAATAACAACAGATTGTTTCTGACGGTGAATCCGAACGAGGATATCGCGGAAAGCGATCCTGTTCGCGTTGTTGATGCTATAGTAGAGAGTCTTGACCTCAAGGAATTCAAGAAACTGTACCATGAGAGAGGCCGTTGTCCTTACCATCCGAAGATGATGCTCAAGATCATCCTCTATGCCTACATGAACAACATCTACTCCTGCCGCAAGATAGAAAAGGCCGTTCAGCGCGACATCCATTATATCTGGCTTGCCGCACAGGAACGCCCTGACTTCGTGACAATCAACCGCTTCCGCAACCGCGTGAAGAACGAGATAAACAACATCTTCACCCAGGTTGTGCTTGTGCTGGCCGACAAGGGATTCATTACTCTTGATGTGGAGTACATCGACGGCACAAAAATAGAGTCCAAAGCCAACAAGTACACGTTCGTATGGCGCAAGACCGTGGAGAAGAACCGGGCAAAACTTCAGGAAAAGATACGTTTCTTACTCGGTCAGATAGACGATGTCATCGCTCAGGACAAGGCAGCCGAGTCTGATAAAGTGGACTTCACTCCCGAGACGCTTACATCTCTTATCGCCGAACTGCGGGATTCCCTTTCAGCATATCCCAAGCCGGCAGACAAGGAGCAGAAGAAGCAACAGCGTGAGAAGGAGAAACAAATAAAGGAACTTGAGAAGCACCGCGACAAACTTGGCGAGTATGACGGGCGTCTGGAGCAGATCGGAGAGCGCAACTCCATGTCAAAGACCGACCCTGACGCCACGTTCATGCGCATGAAGGAAGATGCAATGAACAACGGCCAGACCAAGCCCGGATATAACCTACAGATATCCTCCGAGAACCAGTTCATAACGGACTTCGCCCTATTCCCCAATCCCACTGACACGCTCACACTCATACCATTCTTCAACTCATTTCTCGGCCGTTACGAGCATCTGCCTCAGACCGCAGTGGCCGATTCTGGATACGGTTCGGAAGAGAACTACCGCTTTATGGCCGAGGCTGGGATCGACGCCTATGTCAAGTACAACCGCTTCCATCTCGAACAACGTCCGCGTTACAAACCTAATCCGTTTCATCACGACAACTTCCATTACAACGCT
>JBNMKQ010000208.1:0-4124 GCA_050874425.1 Alloprevotella sp. | reverse complement strand
GTATAGGAAACTAATATTGAGATTTTGTATGTTACTTAGGATACTCATAATCCTTTTTTAGAGAAAACATTAATGTTTAAAACTAAGCGCGAAGCGCGTAACGTAAAGTTTTTTTGCGCTTCGCGCTTTTGTTAACATTAATGTTTCATTAATCTTTCCATTAATCTTTTTCATTAATCTTTTTCATTAATCTTTTCATTAATCTTTTTCGTTAATCTTTTCATTAATCTTTGTCTGTTCGACAAATTGCAATTTGTACATATCTTTAAACGCAATATTGCCCACACGAATCAACATAGACTCAAATATTCTTATACTCACGCATTAACGCGTATTTTTACTCGCGCTGAAGCGCGAACTCACGCGGGCTACAAGCCCGCGCCCCTAATTGCTGCGTTTGCAACATTTTGCTTGCCTTATTCCACAAATTGCCACTTAAATAATTCGTTGTGGCATTGAGGTTGGAAGGAAGCATTATAGGTATAAGCATAACGTTTGCCATTGGTAGCCTTGAAGTAAACGGTCACTTGAGGCACTAAACCTTCAGCGGGGAAAGCACTGCTTATGACTTTGGCAAAGTCGACATCTGAGGAGTTTACTAAATAATCAGTGATGTAAGCATCAATCTGATCGTCAGCAAGGGTGCGAGGAAGGTCTAAATAGAGCGCTTCGTACACTACCCTACCCGCTTCTTCCTCACGCACTAAGGATAAAGAGGGTTTATCCTTGGCCGTATAAGTGACGACTAACGAAGTGGTTATGACGTAAGTATAGCTTGGATTTGCTCCTGCTACCAAAAATTGAAGCGTATAATTGTCACTGCCAGGTGCATGACCTACTGAGAAAGGGAGCAAACGATACTTGCCTTCGGTGCGCACTTGATAGGTGGCACTGGGACCTTCTATTACACCACCGATAGATCCATCGGCACTCTCTACTTGATAAATAGGTGGCATGATGCACGCTTGTTGCGTTGCCACTTTGAGTTGACGCGCTTGTGAAGCATACAGCCAAGCGGACTGGCTGCGCGACTTACTGTCAAATGATACATTCAGCCACTTTGCGCTGGACTTAATAATAGGTAACAATGCACCACGCAACACATTCGCGCCTTTCACACGCGCACCCTTCACATTGGCCGTCTGGCGCAACACAGGATTGATAGCTGTTACTTCGGCAAAGTTAGTGGGTTGTATCATATAAAATGAAAATCCTTCAGGCTGCGCCTTCAGCGTGGCAATTCCTTGTAGCATGAAGGCCAAAAGCACCCCTATATATAATAAGGTGCGTTTCACATTAATGTTGCTCATAATCACTCTTAAGTAGGTGTTCAAAATTAGTTTATATTTAGATGCTCACAATTAGCTTATATCAAAAGCATTCTCTTGGGGCGCATTTTGTTCCTTTGTTCTCGATCGCATAGCCCGCTATGCTCGCTCGAGCAAAGGAACAAGCTGCACACCCCAATAGAGCACTTTTGATATAAACTAATTATGAACACCTACTTATTAGAAATAAACTTATCAAATGTAGCATAGATACTTTCAGCATCAATACCAACGATGTGGCGTAGTTCTGCCACTGTGCCATGTTCGACAAACTCATCGGGTAAGCCTAAACGTACTACCTGAGGTGTGAAGCCATGATCGTCCAACCACTCCAATACGGCAGACCCCATTCCGCCCATGCGAACGCCATCTTCGAGCGTTACAATGCGGCTAAAATGCTCACCTACCTCTTGTAGCAAAGTTTCATCAAGCGGTTTGAGGAAACGAAGGTCGTAGTGAGCAATGCTCACTTCAGGGTGTTGTTGTTCAAATAGCTGAATAGCCTTTGCACCCTCTGTGCCGATAGGGCCTAACGTGAGTAGGGCTATATCCTTACCATACTTTAAGCATCTACCCTGCCCCACCTTTATCGCCTCAAGCGGACAGCGCCAATCGACTAACGAACCTCGTCCACGCGGATAACGTATCACGAAAGTACCCATGTTGGGCAACTGAGCTGTATACATGAGTCGACGCAACTCAGCCTCGTCGTAGGGAGAAGCGATTGTGAGATTAGGAATGGGACGCAACGCGGCCAAATCAAAAGCGCCATGATGCGTAGGACCATCTTCACCAACCAATCCTGCACGGTCAAGACATAAGACCATAGGCAGATTGAGCAATGCCGCATCGTGAATAATATTGTCATAAGCACGCTGCGCAAAGGCGGAATAGATGTTACAGAAGGGCTGCAAGCCCTCTTTGGCCATGCCTGCGGAGAAAGTGACGGCATGTCCTTCGGCTATGCCAACATCGAAAGCACGGTCAGGCATTTCGTTCATCAAGATGTTCATCGAACAACCTGTGGGCATAGCAGGAGTTACGCCAACGATACGTGGATTTTGCTTGGCCAGTTCAAGCAGAGTGTGACCAAACACATCTTGAAACTTTGGTGGTTGAGGTGCGGAAGGCTTTTCGATAATGCGTTCACCACTCTCTACACAAAACTTGCCTGGTGCATGCCACACCGTAGCGTTGTCCATAGCAGGCTTATAACCATAGCCTTTCTGTGTATGGAGATGAAGAAGCTTGGGCCCCTTCATATCTTTTATCTCATTAAGAATGCGCACCAACTCTTTTACATCGTGACCATTCGTAGGGCCAAAATAGCGAATATTGAGTCCTTCGAAAATGTTTTGTTGATTAGTCAACAATGATTTTACAGAGTTATTAAAGCGCAGCACTGCCCGACGACGGCTTTCGGTAAGCAATCCCCATTGAGTAAGTTTACGCGAAATGCGGAAACGCATGCGGTTATACCAACTACTGGTGTGCAGATGAAGCAAATACTCTTTCATACCGCCCACAGCTCGGTCGATGCTCATGTGGTTATCATTCAGAATAATGAGCATATTATTGGGTGTGTCAGACACATTATTCAGTCCTTCAAAGGCCAATCCGCCACTCATCGCGCCATCACCAATTACAGCCACGACATGACGATTGTCTTCTCCCTTTTTGACCGCAGCGAGCGACATACCTAAGGCTGCCGATATGGAGTTAGAGGCATGTCCACAAGCAAAGGTGTCATACTCGCTCTCTTGGGGCGAAGGGAAGGGACGAATGCCGTGCAACTTACGATTGGTATGAAAGTCATCACGTCGACCTGTGAGTATTTTATGGCCATAGGCTTGGTGACCAACGTCCCACACGATACGATCGTAAGGGGTGTCAAACACGTAGTGCATGGCCACGGTTATCTCGACCAGACCCAAACTTGAAGCAAAGTGTCCTGGATTGTCGGCTAACTCGTTGATGATGTCACGACGCAGTTCGTCACATACCACGGGGAGTTCGTCGACTGAGAGTCGGCGTAGGTCAGCAGGCGAGTTGATATGTTGCAGATACTTAAATTGTTCTTCGTGTTCCATTCTATCAATATCCTATTGATTGATTTACAGGAAAGTGCATAGCACTCCAATATAACGAAGCAAATTTAGTACTTTTTTATTAAAGGGGTGTTCTAAAAATTCTGTTTTTAGAATGTTCTAATTCTGTCGGTTGATTTACACCCTCTCGAAAGTGTCTTTTTACTCTGAACCGCAGCCCATGTTCTCAGAGTAAAAAGACACTTCCGATAAGGCACAAATCAACGCGCCAGAATTTTTAGAACACCCCTAAAAACGGAGGGAGAAATAAATAAACTGCAATTTGTCAAACAGTCCACGAACCACCCTAACGGCCTCACCCCCTAGCCCCCTCTCCTTGAGGAGAGGGGGACAAGTCACCTTTTCTTGCTCATTTTCAGTAAACATCTCAAGCAAGAAACTGGGGAGAAAAAGGTAACTTCAGTCCCCCCTCTCCTCAAGGAGAGGGGGCTAGGGGGTGAGGCCCAATTGCAGTTTGTATCTGTTATTAAACGCAATATTACCCACATGATTCGTTATAGAGCCGTTTTATTACACCTCCTCCATTCGCTTAAGCTGAGGTCCCTCAAACTGCATAATGATTTTGTGCAGTGTTGTGCCTTGGCGCAGGACCTCAACGCGAGGAGCTTGAGCATATACGTTGATTTGAGCTACCGCTTCGTCCCATTGCTTTTGAGCAGTGGCTTCGGTATCGCCCTTGTGCAACATC
>JBNMKQ010000207.1:0-4208 GCA_050874425.1 Alloprevotella sp. | reverse complement strand
TCTTAGGTGTGGTGGTATACACACGCACACAAACGCCACGACGCTGAGGACATGAATCAAGCGCAGGAGACTTACTCTTGTCAGCTGCTACGCTTCTGCCCTTACGTACTAATTGTTGAATAGTAGGCATTTCTTTATTTTTTTATTGTTATATATTGTTTTATTTTTTTGCGATATCAAGAAGTGTAGGTTTATACTACACCATTCGGGCTGCAAAGTTAGTACTTTTTCTTTTAACCACCAATAAAAAGTTTGTCTTTATCAGCAAGTTTTTACATTTTTCGTAAAGTGAGCGATAAGCATCGCTTATGCTTTATCAGTTGTTGTGTTTGATAAACTGCAATTGGGCCTCACCCCCTACCCCCCTCTCCTTGAGGAGAGGGGGACTGAAGTTACCTTTTTCTTCCCAGTTTCTTGCTTGAGATATTTCCTGAAAATGAGCAAGAAAAGGTGACTTATCCCCCCTCTCCTCAAGGAGAGGGGGTTAGGGGGTGAGGCCCAATTGCAGTTTATTTTTGTCATGAAAACAATTTTACCCACACAATTCATTACAGAGCCATAGTTCATTAAAACATCTAGTCCAAAAGAGCCTAAATTAATACTGCATTGAGAAAGTTATGCCGCGGCGCATCATATCCTTCAACACAGGTGATAGACGCTTCAAGAAGTCGTCCCATGAACGTTTCTTGCCAGGTGTCCACCCCACTTCGCTCAAAGCTAAGGCACGAGGATAGGCTTGGTAATAGATGCGTTCGGGCGTATTGATGCACTCACTCCACAACGTACCTGCTACACCAAAGAGATTGTTGCGCTCAAAGTCTTCACCCATTCCCCATGCGGGATCAAGTTCATACGAACGTTTTAAGGGAATAATCGGCATGCCCCAATTCACTTCTGGCATATCGCCTGCAGCCATGGGGTAATCTAAGTAACAATGTTCACCAGGGCAAAGCATAATCTTGGCATTATTGGCCACAGCTGCCTCTAAGGCTCGTTTGGTCAGCCCATGACGCCATGAGAAGGTGACACAACCCGGTTGAATCTTCTTAAAGTCTGTCTCGTACCAAAACATGGGAGTCTTGCCATACTTCGTGCGTAGGGTGTCTATCACCCGATTAAAGAGATACTCTTGCAGGCGCCAATTTTCAGAACGATCAGTTGTCGTAATGCCTAATTGCTTCTTCAAAGCTTGGCAGTCGGTGCAGTGTGTCCAACAATCAAGGGCAGGGTTACCCGCCTCATCGCCTCCTAAGTGGATATAGGGTGAAGGAAAAATGTCGGCCAATTCACGGAACACATTGCCTAAAAACTCAAAGGTAAATTCCTTGCCTGGGCAAAGCAGATTATCAGACACACCGCAAGTAGTACGAATGGGCACTTGCTTGGCCCCACACGTCAATTCAGGAAATACATGAATGGCAGCAACTTCGTGTCCAGGCATCTCTATTTCTGGAACAACCTGCACATGATACTTAGCTGCATAAGCCACCAACTCACGCATTTGGTCCTGTGTATAATACCCTGAGATAGGCACTAACATATCGTCCATGCCCACACGCGACGAGGCTTGTTGCGTAAGTTGCGGGTACTTCTTGATTTCAATGCGCCATGCTTGGTCGTCAGTAAGGTGGAGATGAATAGTGTTGTACTTATAACGAGCCATTTCGGGAATGAAAGCCTTCAACTCGTCGAAGGGAATAAAGGTACGACAAGGGTCGACCATTAATTCACGAATATGGGTACGAGGTTGGTCAGCGATATGGAGCTGTGGAATAGCTTCGCAACAAGCGGTAGTTCCATTTCCACGCATAAGTTGGTCGAGCGTCATAAGACCATAGAACACTCCCGTAGCAGTCTTGCCATGTATGCTTACCCCCTTTTCGGTCACATCGAGCGTATAGGCTTCGTCATCTTTCAACGAGGGGTCCAATCCTAAAGTAAGCGTTGCTTTGCCTGCTAATTTAGGATTACGCAATTTAGGCAAACGTGTACGCAAGAGTTGTTCAGCTTGCAAGCACTCATTGGCTAATCCATCGGCTGCCATTACTTCCCACACCTTTTCAAGCGAGAGATGGCCACCCTTTCTCACCTGCACGTCGACTGGCAGTGGCACTAAGGCCGAGGTAGGGTCGCATACTTTATTGGTTGTATTATCGGCTTCACTAAAGAAGAGGCTCCACCCTGGAGCTTTGCGATAACGCATTTCAGTCCCTTTGGGCACGATAAGTTTTACCTTTTTGCGGTTAATTCCTTCAAAGGTAGAAGCTACTGCTACAGGCGGCACATCGGAAGTGACGCGTACAGTACGCAAGCCTGATAAACGGGCAAAGGCAAATTCGCCCAAGGTAGGCGTGCCCTTTATTGTAATTTCTTTTAAGGCCGAACAGCTAGAAAAGGCGGCATCGCCTACACGCGTCAATGATTGTGGCAGTTCAATTTGTGCAAGTGAGGTACAAGCAAAGAAAGCTTGTGAGCCGATGCTCTTGACGTTATCGGGCAACAGAATGCTTTGCAACGCATGACGCGAATGAAAAGCATTATTAGGCACTACTTCACAATCTGCGCCACTGAGGTCAACCTTATGAAGTTGATAACAAAGGTCGCGCAGTTGGCGGAAGTCGGAATTGCCTTGTGTGCTAAGCTTTCCCGTTAATTTCAATTCTTTCGCATCAGCCTTTTGTTGGGGGTTCAACTCATTCATATTGCTAATGGTCTGTGCGCTTAACGGCAAACACATGACTGTAGCAATGAGAGTGGAATAAAGGATATTTTTCATAGTTTTTTTTATTCTTTTAATTAACGAGGATTTTTTAGTTGACGAGCTGACAAAGAAGTTTGTTTCGTTAACTCGTCAACTAAAAATCAGAACTTCACCACACGGCTACCATCTTCCAACTCTTCGATAGAGACCTTTACAGCATCACCAGGCAATACTTCTTCTATCAATTCAGGCCACTCAATGAAGCAGAGTGCGCCAGAATAGAAATAGTCTTCGTATCCCATATCGTATACCTCTTCTAACTTCTTGATGCGATAGAAATCGAAGTGATAAATCAGTTCACCTGTAGTATCAGAACGGTATTCATTGACAATGCTAAACGTGGGAGAGTTGACCACATCGGTCACACCCAATGCTTCACATATAGCCTTAATGAAAGTTGTTTTACCAGCTCCCATCTTGCCGTAGAAAGCGAACACGGTGTTTTGGTCAATTGCTTTTACAAATTCCGCTGCAGCAGCGTTTATATCAGTTAAAGCATTAATTTTGATTTCCATGCGATAAGTTTTTATTCAACGTTTAAAAATTTTAGCAAGCGCTTTACGCTCTCTTCTACGGGCAGTTTAGATGTGTCTAAACTCAGCGCGGGGTGTTGAGGAGCTTCGAATGGAGCAGAAATGCCCGTAAAGTTCTTTACCTCACCACGTCTTGCACGTGCATAGAGGCCTTTCACATCGCGTCGTTCGCACTCTTCGATAGGAGTTGAAATATAGATTTCTTTGAAGTCGTCTTCCCCTATGATTTGCTGTGCCAACTGGCGGAGTTCCTCCGTAGGACTTACAAAAGCCGCAATGGTAATAATTCCTGTATCAACAAAGAGTTTAGCAACTTCAGCCACACGGCGAATATTCTCGCGACGATCCTCAGCGCTAAACCCAAGGTTGGCATTAATTCCCGAACGAATGTTGTCACCGTCGAGTATGCGACAGAGCAATCCTCGCTTATGCAATTCACGTTCGAGGGCAATTGCCACGGTGCTTTTTCCGCTACCGCTCAATCCTGTAAACCATAGCATAACGCCACGTTGATGAAGGAGTTGTTCCTTGTCCTCTCGTGTCATCATGCGGTCGAATATTGGATATATATTTTCTTGTGTACTCATATTACGGGCAAAGATAGTGCAAGGCGAGCGCAAAGCAAAATGAAAGTCAGAAAACTTTCATTTTGCTTTGCCGAGCCGCAGCCTATTTTATTTAAAGATAGTGCAAGGCGAGCGCAAAGCAAAATTAAAACGCGATAAACTGCAATTTGTCGAACACTTGGAGCGACGCGTCCTGACCTGGGGGCGACGCGTCCCCGCGTCGGTATGGCCATGTTGGGGCTCGAGGCCCCAACATGGCAATGCATTAAATAGAAGAGCGGGTCTATGTTGATTCGTGTGGGTAATATTGCGTTTAAAGATATGTACAAACTGCAATTTGTCGAAGAG
>JBNMKQ010000206.1:0-4211 GCA_050874425.1 Alloprevotella sp. | reverse complement strand
TCTATCATTAATCTATCATTAATCTATCATTAATCTATCATTAATCTATCATTAATCTTTTTCGTTAATCGATTCATTAATCTTTTTTGTTCAGTTCGACAAATTGCAGTTTTTTTGACTTTCGTTTTGCACTTCTCTCGCCTTGCTGTATTTGCTTACGCCAATTTACGCGGCGGCTCGGAAGTACAAAACGAAAGTTTTTTGACTTTCGTTTTGCACTTCTCTCGCCTTGCTGTAAATTTGTACCAAAATAAAATTTATACGTATGAAACTCTTACTTTTGGGCAGTGGCGGCCGTGAGCACGCACTGGCATGGAAAATTGCACAAAGCAATCGCATCGAAAAACTTTTTATTGCTCCCGGTAACGCTGGAACTGCCTCTGTGGGCGAAAATGTGGCAATAAAAGCGGACGACTTTGATGCTGTGGCTGATTTCGTTGTACGTGAAAAGGTTGACATGGTCGTAGTCGGTCCTGAAGATCCCTTGGTAAAAGGCATTTATGACTATTTCCAACAACGTCCAGATGTTAAACACGTGCCCGTAATCGGTCCTTCAAAGGCAGGTGCCGTGCTTGAAGGTTCAAAAGACTTTGCAAAGGGTTTCATGAAGCGCCACAACATTCCTACTGCAGCTTACGAAACCTTTGACGGAACGCAAGTAGAAGAGGGATGCCGTTTCCTTGAAACGCTCCAGGCTCCCTACGTGCTTAAAGCCGACGGCCTTTGCGCAGGTAAGGGCGTACTAATCGTTCCAACCCTCGACGAAGCCAAGAAGGAATTACGCGATATGTTAGGCGGTATGTTTGGCAACGCTTCAAGTCGCGTTGTGATAGAAGAGTTCCTTTCTGGCATTGAATGCTCTGTGTTTGTACTAACCGACGGCAAGCATTATCAGATTCTTCCCGAAGCGAAAGACTACAAGCGCATAGGGGAAGGCGATACGGGACTTAATACAGGCGGTATGGGTTCGGTTTCGCCCGTACCTTTTGCCGATAAGGCTTGGATGACGAAGGTGGAGAATGAAATTATTCGTCCTACGGTAGAAGGATTAGCCGCTGAAGGCATTGACTATAAGGGTTTCATCTTCTTCGGCTTGATCAATTGTGATGGCCAACCTAAAGTAATCGAATATAACTGCCGCATGGGCGATCCCGAAACAGAAACGGTCATGTTGCGCCTCAAGAGCGACATCGTTGACTTGTTTGAAGGCGTTGCCACTGGCGACCTCGACCAACGTAACGTTGAGTTCGACCCTCGTGCAGCTGTATGCGTTATGTGCGTGTCAGGAGGTTATCCTCAGGCTTACGAGAAGGGATTTGAAATCACAGGCGCTGACGTGCCCGGTAGCGTGGTGTTCCATGCTGGCACAGCGATCAAAGACGGCAAACTCGTCACTGCTGGTGGCCGCGTCATTGCCGTTAGTTCATACGGAAAGGATAAGGCTGAAGCTTTAGCCAAATCAATGGAGGGAGCTAAGCACATTCAATTCGAGAAGAAATACTTCAGAACTGACATCGGTCAGGACTTATAATTGCTCTACTCTAAGAATTTGGTTTTTAGTTTGGAGGTTATGAGGTTATAAAGTAACTTCACGTTGATAGTCAACTCCACTAATCTTATAACCTTAAAACTGCCTATTTTTAGAAATAGCCAATAAGTACATTAATCATTGTTTGAGTAGGTGTTCAATATAGATTTGAACACCTACTTTATCATAAAATCTCAACACTTGTGTCCATACAATCACACTCATTTCGTAATAGCGTAGTATCAAGTACGTTTACCTTGCCCGTAATGGCAGTAATCGTGCTACTCGTTTGGGTTCTCTCAGGCATTACCGATGCCAACCTATGGGGCGGATTGGCCGTAACAGGACTTACGGCTTATCTTATTATGGAGCTTAACAACCGCAATGCGTTGTTACGCATTCGTTCGCGCATGATGAGTGTTACTTATTTGGCACTAATGTTGGTATGCCCGGCCTTACACACTTGGAGTGTGGAAGCTATACCCACCGTATGCTTCGTTTTGGCTTACTTTATGCTTTTCTCCTCCTACCAACAGTTTAGGGCAGAGGGGTACATATTTCATGCTTTTCTGTTGTTAGGTATTGGCAGCATGGTGTTTCCGCCCATGTTAGTATTGGCCATTGCTTATTATGTATCAATGTTATTCCAACTGCGGTCGTTTACGTGGCGCACCTTCATGGCAGGGTTGTTCGGCCTTGCTATTCCGTATTGGATATTAGCAGCTTATGCCATTTGGAACAATCAGTTAGACACGGCCTTTCTCTATCTCGACGATTGGTTTGTACCTCACGTGCCTAACTACCACCTTCTTAAACTTGACCAATGGATTACGGTAGGCGTATTTTTTGCCTTGGCCTTATGCGCCTTCGTGCATTTTATCCACACGGCCTACAATGACAAAATTCGCACGCGTATGTTGCTCTACACGATTATTACCATGCAAGTGTTTCTAACCGTAGGTCTGCTTCTACTACCTGAACACTTTGACAAGCAAATGCGCCTTTTCATTGCCAATTCTTCCCTCATCATTGCCCATTATTATGCCTTAGGAAAGGGCCGCCTGTTCAATACATGGTTTAACCTTACCGTTCTCATTCTCATCGCACTCGGCGTATATAATTATATGCAAATGGGGTAGGCTATTTCTTTAAATAGCCAATTTCGCGTTTTAAGGTTATAAGGTTATAAAGTTAGTTTAGCAGTTTATCAATGTGATGTAACTTTATAACCTCATAACCTCATAACCTTCAAACTAAAAAACTTTTAAATTCCCCTTATGGACACGCTCATCACACTTTTGGCCGAAAACGGAGGCGTAGGAATGTTTATAGCCGCCTTCTTAGCAGGGAGTTTCTTCCCTTTCAGTTCTGAAGCCGTTATGTTAGCTCTCTTGGCTGCTGGTGCCAATCCTGGTGAACTGTTGGCTTGGGGCACAGCCGGCAATGTGTTGGGCAGTTTGTTTAATTACGGGGTAGGCTCATTGGGCAAAGAGGAGTGGATAGAACGTTGGACAAAAGTTCCCCCTGAGAAGTTAGAGCGTGGCAAGCGTTGGGTGAGAAGTTATGGAGCGTGGGCCGGACTGTTGGCATGGTTGCCCATTATAGGCAGTGTAATCACAGTGGCCATGGGCTTCTTGCGTGTAAAACTTATTTATGCCATGATTAACGTGGCCATTGGCAAGTACATTCGTTATTGGATTCTCATTAAAGTGACTTTGAGTTTGTAAAAAAACAATATGAAACGACTTCTTCATCTATCATACATCGCTATCGCGTTATTGTGTCTGCTTTCGTGCCACCAGCAGCAGGACAATCGGCCGATAATTACCGTAAGTATCGAACCGCTGCGCTACGTTGTTGAGGCTGTAGCTGGTGACAAGTATCAAGTTAAAACGCTGATGCCGCAAGGGGCAAGTCCCGAAACCTACGAGCCTACACCACGACAGATGGTAGCTTTGGGCGAAAGTCAACTCGTGATTCGTATGGGAAGTTTGGGCTTCGAACAAACCCAGTTGCCACGAATGATGAACTCCTTGCCCAACGTTTCACTCGTTGACGCGGCACAAGGTATTCCTCTCATTGTCAGTTCACACCACCACGAGGGCGAGTTGGAAAGTGGCGACCCCCATGTCTGGCTCTCTCCACAAAACTTGATAACTATGGCACGTAATGTGGCTAATACGCTCTCACAACACGATAAGCCCAATGCTGACTATTACCGTCAACGTGCTCAACGTTTCGAACAGCAGATGAAGGCTTTAGACCAAGAATTAAGCCAAAGCCTGCAAGGCCTCAAATGTCGTACATTCTTAATTTATCACCCGGCTTTAGGCTACTTAGCTCATCAGTACGGACTCCAACAATTGGCTGTAGAACATGACGGTAAAGAGCCCTCTGCCGCCTATATGCAGCAGCTCATCTCACAATGTAAAAAGGAAAGCGTAAAAGTAGTTTTCATCTCTCAGGAACATAACGGACGCAGTGCAGAACGCATAGCCCACGAGCTGGGTGCACACGTCGTTACGATTAATCCACTTGACTATGACGTTCCACGTCAACTTAAAAAAATAGTTGACGAGTTGACAAGTAAACAAGTTGACGAGTAAACAAGTTGACGAGTAAACAAGTTGACGAGTAAACAAGTTGACGAGTAAACAAGTTGACGAGTAAACAAGTTGACAAG
>JBNMKQ010000205.1:0-4223 GCA_050874425.1 Alloprevotella sp. | reverse complement strand
ACCCCCTCTCCTTGAGGAGAGGGGGAATGAAGTTACCTTTTTCTCCCCAGTTTCTTGCTTGAGATATTTCCTGAAAATAAGCAAGAAAAGGTGACTTGTCCCCCCTCTCCTCAAGGAGAGGGGGCTAGGGGGTGAGGCCGTTAGGGGGAGAGGCCTCATCAAATTGCAGTTTATCCCCCATTCTTGTCCCTATTTCAGAGATTATTTGTACTTTTGCTTCGCAAAAACGAGTCAGAGAGTGAGGCTCCGTAAATAAATCACTCATATCAATTATTATTAATAACAAAATGGACGACTATCACGCGGAAACCAACGATTGAAGCCGATCCGAAACAGGCTGTGCAAAAGGCTCATGTGTTAGCTGCGTACCCCTTTTTCGTATCGGAGGATACGTTGTGCGCATGCTACATGATTACCCGCATCACTTTGTAAACAACCTGTTTTTATGCGTACTTACTGGAATTACAACAAAACGCTACAAACCATTGACGAATGGGCACCCGACTGCTGGGTGCAGGTTACGTGTTCTACGCCCGAGGACGAGGACTTCTTGATTAACGAACTCAAAATTCCTGATTACTTTTTAGACGACATTCGAGATAAAGACGAACGCTCACGTTATGAATACGACGAAGGGTGGTCGCTCATCATCTTGCGCATTCCCTACGTGAAAGAGGTGGCTTCACGCACCCCCCATACGACTATTCCGATGGGTATCATATTAAATAAAGGCGTATGTGTGACTGTGTGCAACTACGAGACGAATATGATGATAGACTTCGTGTCGTATCAGCAAAAGCGCAATCAAGGATTTACCGACTCCGTAGACTTGGTGTTCCGTCTCTTCCTCTCCTCAGCAGTATGGTATTTGAAGCGATTGAAGCAAATCAACGTACTCCTTGAAGAGGCTAAGCGCAACCTTGATAGACAAATTGATAATGAAGACCTCGTAGGACTTTCGCGCCTACAAGATAGTTTGACCTACTTTATCACCTCAATTCGTGGCAATGAAACGTTGTTGTCCAAACTAAAGTTTAAACTCCCTGTCGACGAACTCGATGCGGACCTCATTGAAGACGTTACGATTGAGATGAACCAGGCACGCGAGACCACCAACATCTATACCAACATTCTTGACTCCACGATGGAAACCTATGCCAGCATTATTAATAACAACATGGCGGGCGTGATGAAGCAGATGACCTCCGTTTCCATTATCTTGATGTTCCCCACATTGATAGCCAGTATATTTGGTATGAACTTGGTGAATGGTATGGAAACTGTGTGGTGGGGCTTCCCCGTGGTAATCATCGCTTCGATAGTGGTAACAGGCATATTTTATGGCCTTTTCCGCTGGAAAGCTTGGATTTAATTCCTTTTGAGCAAAGATTTTAAAGCAAAACCTTTGCAGAACAAAATAAAATAACTTTATTTGCACAAATAAACACGTGCAACGGCCACGACTTTGTGTTGGTGCTAAATGCTTATAGCCCTTACACAAAGTCGTGCATACGTTTCACACCAATCCTATAACTTATTTAATAAATAATAGCGCACTTACACGACATGCGCTATTAGCGAACTGATCCTATCCTAATTATTATGGACGAAATCAAGAACACTGCTGAAGTGGAAGAACAAAAGGTTACTGCACCTGAAAGCACTTCGGCTGAGAACACTACTGAAGAGGCAACGGTAGCTGCCACTTCAAATGAATCAACAGAAACCACTACTGCTGCTGAAAAGCCCGCTGAGCCTAAGACAAAGGCAGAGGTAATAGAGGTGCTGAAGCAGATTGTATATAATGGTGGTAACGTAGAGCGCACTGAACTTGACCACCTTAAAATGCTCTACTATCGCTTCCACAATGCTGATGTAGCGAGTGCACGCGATAAGTTCATTGAAGAGGGCGGCAAGGCTGAAGACTTTATGCCAGCTCCCGACATGGACGAAGAAAACTTCAAAGCACAACTTTCGCTCATCCGTGAAATGCGCAATAAGGCTGCTGAAGCACTCGAAGCAGAAAAGCAGCACAATTTAAAGCGCAAACAAGAGATAATCGAACGTATTAAGGCTTTGGCAGCTACCCCTGAGGACGCTGATAAGGGTTACAACGAGGTGAAAGAATTGCAGGCAGAATGGAAAGAGCTGAAACTCGTTCCTGCTGAGAATGCTACTGAGTTGTGGAAGAATTACCAACTCTATACAGAGCAGTTCTACGACCAATTGCGTTTGAACCACGAGATGCGTGCCTATGACTTCAAGAAGAACCTTGAGATCAAGACCCACCTTTGCGAGGCTGCAGAGAAGTTGGCCGACGTTGAAGACCCCATCTCAGCTTTCCACCAATTGCAAAAGTTGCATCAGGAGTATCGTGAGACAGGTCCTGTAGCTAAAGAGTTGCGTGACGAGATATGGAAGCGCTTTAAAGACGCTTCAACTGTTATCAACAAGCGTCATCAAGACCACTTCGAGGCTATCAAGGCAAAGGAGGAAGAAAACTTGGCTAAGAAGACAGAACTCTGTCAGCAAGTTGAAGCCCTTGAGTTTGATGGACTGAAGACCTATGCTCAGTGGGAAGAGATGACCAAGCAAGTATTGGCCATTCAAGCTGAGTGGAAGACGGTAGGCTTTACTCCACGTAAGGTGAATGCCGAAATCTTCGAACGTTTCCGTATGGCTTGCGACCGCTTCTTCCAAGCTAAGACCGCTTACTTCAAGGCTAATCGTGAGAAGTTGAATGCCAACCTCACGGCTAAGAATGCTTTGATCGAAAAGGCTGAAGCTCTGAAAGATAGCACCGATTGGGGCGCTACGACTAATAAGTTCGTAGAGTTGCAGAAGGAATGGAAGGCCATTGGCCCTGTAGCTCACAAGGTATCTGACGCTATTTGGAAGCGCTTCAACGATGCTTGCAACTACTTCTTTGAACAGAAGAATGCAGCCAATGCTGGTCAGCGTAAGGAAGAAGAGGCCAACCTTGAACTCAAGAAGGGCGTTATCGCCGAATTGGAGAAGCTGGTTGAGAATGCCGGTGACGACTTATTGAAGAGCGTACGCGAACTGCAAGCTCGTTGGAACGAGATTGGTCATGTGCCTTATAGCAAGAAGGAGAAGATGTACCGTCGTTATCGCGAACTTTGTGATAAGATTTACGACACATTGCATGAGACTGCAGGTCGTCGTCGCATGGACAACTTCCGCAAGAACGTAGCCGACAAGGGTGGCTCTGAACTCACACGCGAACGCAGCCGCTTGCAGAATGCGCTAGAGAACAAAAAGCAGGAGATTCAGAATTACGAAACGAATCTCACTTTCTTCCGTTCAAGTTCAAAGAAGGGCAACTCATTGGTTGCTGACATCGAGAAGAAGGTTGAACGCTTGAAGGAAGACCTCAACGAAATCGCTGAGAAGATTAAGGCCGTAAACGAACAGATTAAGGCTGAAAAGGAAGCAAAGTAATACGCGAATAGCGTAGAAAAAATAATAGTCCACCTCATATAGTAATGAGGTGGGCTATTTTTTTTGAGTGCAGAAAAAGTAGATAAATTGCCGTTATTCTTCCGCCTGAGAAGGTAAGAGATATTGACATTACGAACACACCATTCTAGACTCCGCTTTGGCGCATTATGGAACACTACAGATGAAAAACTTTGTGTTTCGACGATGAAAAATAACGCTCTCGACGAAGAGTTTTTACGCTCTCGACGAAGAGTTTTAACGCTAACGAGGAAAAATTTGAAATTATCTTCGATTGTAGTTCGATTTTCTCCTATTATTTTTCTACTTTATTAAACTTTTGTATGGATTATTGGTACTTTGATTATATTTTATTAACCGATTGAAGATAACTGAACACTATTTATATGCTTCATAAAAGTGCGTAACTGTTTGAATATCAATAGTTTACGTGTTATTCTGTTGCTTGAGATATGTCCACAAGTTATAAACTGCAATTTGATGCGGCCTCTCCCCCTAACCCCCTCCCCCACAGGGGAGGGGGAATAAGTAACCTTTACTTGCTGCGTTTCTAGTTGAGAACCAAGAAGAAACTCAAGAAGCAAGAGTAACTTATTCCCCCTCCCCCAGACTGTCCGAGAACTCCAATTTGTTAATCCGATAGCTTACAATCTGCAACGAAATATACGTATTTATGATATTTATGTCTTACATTAAAGTATAATAGTTCCAACACGAAAGTTTCAAAAATCAAAAATGGAGTT
>JBNMKQ010000204.1:0-4253 GCA_050874425.1 Alloprevotella sp. | reverse complement strand
TTAATCTATCATTAATCTTTCCATTAATCTATCATTAATCTTTCCATTAATCTTTTCCATTAATCGTCTCATTAATCTATTTTCGTTAATCTTTTCATTAATCTTTTCATTAATCTTTGTCTGTTTGACAAATTGCAGTTTATTGAAAACGTCTTAGTCTGCTCTTCTCTCACCTTGCACTATCTCTGCTTCGCCAAGATAGGCGGCGGTTCGGAAGAACAAAATGAAAACTTTTTGGTTTTCATTTTGCTCTTCTCTCACCTTGCACTATCTCTGCTTCGCCAAGATAGGCGGCGGTTCGGAAGAACAAAATGAAAACTTTTTGGTTTTCATTTTGCTCTTCTCTCACCTTGCACTATCTTTGCACCCAAAACATAGGAATTTCCTTTACGATTATGATCAACAGAGAACTGATAAGGCTGAAAGTGGTTCAGCTCGTTTATGCGTATTATCAGAACGAGGGCAAAACGCTCGACGTAGCAGAGAAGGAACTCTCTTTCTCTTTGCAAAAGGCTTACGACCTCTATCAATACCTATTATCACTGATGGTAGGGCTGAAAAAGTATGCCGAACGCAAAGATGCTGTGCGCATTGCTCGCGAAAAACGTACTGGTAACGTGGTGGGTGGAGTGTCACCCGACAATCAATTTGCAAACAACTTGTTCCTTCGTCAATTGGCCGATAATAAGGTCTTAATTGAATTTATGGAAAACCGTAAAGGTAGCTGGCCTGAAGAGGATGCCTTTATTAAAAAACTCTACCAAAAGTTTGTCGAAAGCGATGTATACCAGCTTTATATCGATAAGGAAGACTTCTCGTATGAAGCCGACCGCGAAGTAATTCGTAAACTTTATAAGACATACGTTTGCAATAACGACGACTTCGACTCTTTGCTTGAAGAACACTCTTTATATTGGAATGACGATAAGCAGATTGTCGACTCTTTCGTATTGAAAACAATCAAGCGCTTTACAGAGAAGAGTACAGCCAACGAGCCATTGTTGCCCGTTTACGCTGTTGATGAAGACCGCCTCTTTGCCAACAAACTCTTTAGTGCTACCTTAGAGCGTGGTGCTGAATTGCGCGAGATTATTCGTGCCAATACCAAAAATTGGGAGTTTGAGCGTTTAGCATTCATGGACGTTATCATTATGCAGATAGCGTTGGCCGAAATCTTAACCTTCGACTCTATTCCTCTCAATGTGACCTTCAATGAGTATCTTGACATTGCTAAGGTGTACAGCACGCCACGCAGCTCGTCATACATCAATGGCATGCTTGACGGCATTGTACGTCAATTAGCAAAGGAAGGCCGCACAACGAAGGTGCGCATTCGTAAACCTAAAACAACCGATAAATAACTAACTTAAGCAATGAATACTATCCTTTTACAAGCACAGGGGCAACAAGGCGGTGGCATGAGCATGATTATTATGCTCGTCGTACTTTTCGCTATCATGTACTTCTTCATGATTCGTCCACAGAATAAGAAACAGAAAGAAATTCAAAAGTTTCGCAACGAACTTACAGTAGGACAAGAGGTAATCACCATTGGTGGCGTTTATGGTACAATCAAGAGCATTGACGAAGTAGCCAACACCGTAACTCTTGAAGTAGCTACTGGCGTAAAAATCGTTTTCGCTAGAGAGGCCATCAACCCTATTGCAACTAATAATAAGAAGTAATTCTTCTCTCAAACTTAACGCAAGAGGCTTTGTCCTACACGTAAACATACGCAGTCAACATCAGAAGGTTGTGCGTTATGGCGTAGAGGGCTAAGCCTCTTGTTGCTTTTATGGGGTGTTCTAAAAATTCTGGCGCGTTGATTTGTGCCCTATCGGAAGTGTATTTTTGAAAGCAAACGAAGGAGCATAGCGGGCTATGTGACTGAGTTTGCTTTCAAAAAGGCACTTTCGAGAGGGTGCAAATCAAGCGACAGAATTAGAACATTCTAAAAACAGAATTTTTAGAACACCCCTTATACGCAAGCTATGGAAAATGTAACATCACAGCCCGAACAACAACGACGTTCGAAATGGCGCATCGCGTTTCGCCGAAAGTGGTTGTCATGGCTTTGGAATAAACAGACTTTCATATTCCTCTTCTTCTTGCTGCTTAGCACTATCTTTTGGGTGTTTCAGGCCGTAAACGAGACTTACGAGGAGGAGTTTAGCGTTCCGATTGAGTTGCGTGGGGTGCCCAATAATGTGGTTATTACTACCGAGTTGCCCAATGCCATTCATGTCACCCTGCGCGACAAGGGGAGCATACTGCTATCATATCGCTATACGCGTCACTTCAAACCCGTTGTGATTGATTTCGATACGTATGCCAACTCTTCGGGCCACGTAATCATTCAAGGGACAGACTTTATGCGTCAAGTAACTTCTCAATTGCTTGGCAGTACCCAGTTGCTTAATACGAAGCCAGAGTCACTTGAGTTTTATTATAACTATGGCCTTTGTAAGCGCGTGCCCGTTATCGTACAAGGCAATATTCGTACGGGACGTCTTTATTCATTGGCTAACACATTGTTAGCACAAGACTCCGTCACAGTATATGCTGCCAAAGAGTTGTTAGATACCATTACAGGAGCCTACACGCAACTGCTCAATATGCGCAACCTTACTGACACGACGCAAGTGAGCATTCCTTTTCAGACAGTGCAAGGCGCTAAGTTTGTGCCGTCTAAAGTAGGACTCACCTTCTGTGTAGACCGCTTGGTGGAAAAGACGGTTCAAGTGCCCGTACAGCAAGTTAACTTCCCCGCTTCAAAGCAATTACGCACCTTCCCAGCTATGGTGAACGTAACCTTCCAAGTAGGCATGGGGCAATATCGCAATATTACGAGCGAGAACTTTGTGTTGGTTGTTAATTATGAAGACTTGTTGAAGAACAAAACCAATCTTTGCCACCTTTCGCTCAAGACTATTCCTATGGGAGTAAGTCATGTGCGTATTTCGCCACAAGATGTAGAATATATAATTGAAGAAGTAACTGAAGATGATACCGACATCGAATAACACCATTCGTCCTATATTAATAGGTATAACAGGCGGAATAGGGAGTGGTAAAAGCTATATTTGTCATCAATTGGAACAGGCGGGACATCACGTGTTTTATTGTGACGATGTAGCCAAGCAAATCATTCGCACGCAAACTGACGTGAAGCGTGAACTGACCGCATTAGTTGGCCCAAACGTTTATGATGCAGCGGGAAAACTTGTGAAGTCCGTATTGGCTGCCTACTTATGTCGGGGCACAGATTATTCACATCGCGTCGACCAAATCGTCCACCCCCGTGTAGCAGCAGCGTTCAAGCAGCAAGCTGCCTTGCTGCATCCTTCAACACCGACCACATTGGAGTGCGACGAGAAGGTGATAAGCCTACAGCAGTTGCAGCAGTTGCCCACTGAGGGGGTATTGTTTATGGAGTGCGCCTTGCTCTTCGAATCAGGCTTTGACCGATTGGTTGATAAGAGCGTAGTCGTACACGTAAGCCAAGAAACGCAGCTGAAACGCCTTATGGAACGCGACCACATAAGCCGCGAAAAGGCTTTACGTTGGATTTCGTTACAACTTGCAGAAGACGTAAAAGTCGGCCGTGCTGACTATGTGATAAATAATGAATAGGCAAGGGCAAAACTTGTTGGTAACGAAAAAATTTATACCTTTGCAAATACATAACGAATAAAAAGAAATAAAAAAATATGCAAGACACAATTTTGGCTATTTCGGGTAAGCCCGGGCTTTATCGTTTGGTGTCACAGGGTCGTGGCATGCTGATTGTCGAAACAGTAGGTGCAGAGAAGAAGCGCCTCCCCGCTGGTGCACGTGACCGCGTGACTTCTCTCAATGACGTATCTATGTACACCAATGAGGACGACAAACCTTTAATGGAAATCTTCCAATCTATCGCCGACAAAGAAGGTGGTAAAGCTACAGCCATTGATTATAAGAAGGCTACAAAGGCAGAGTTAGCAGAGTTTATGGCAAGTGTATTGCCCGATTATGACCGCGACCGCGTTCATGATTCTGATATTAAGAAACTCATTCAGTGGTACAATATCCTTATCAATGGTGGTTACACCCAGTTCGTTGAAAAGGAAGAAACCACAGAAGAAGCATAAAATTTCGTCTTGAAGTATCAGACGCAAACTAACCTGGGGGCGACGCGTCCCCGCGTCGGCATTGCCAACTTGGGGCACAATACCCCAAGTTGGCAATACTTGTATTCGTGGTATTCATGTGGG
>JBNMKQ010000203.1:0-4259 GCA_050874425.1 Alloprevotella sp. | reverse complement strand
GGAGATGAAACATTGAAGTTCTATGTTTCATTTTTGATTTCAATGTTTCAGCGGCGTTTCTCCCATTGGGTTTTGATTTCTCTCCCATTGAGGTTTTAAATCGCTCCCATTGGGGTTTTATTTTTCTTCGAGTGTGTTTTTGGGGAAAGGGTGTGGTAAATAAAAAATGAAACATTGAAACATAAAATGAAACATTGAAACGCTATGTTTCACCTCTTGAAACGCTTGATTTTCAATGAGATGAAACATAAAACTGAAACATGAAAGGAAAAACGTCGGTGGTAAAAATATGTAAGGACTTTTGGAAAGAAATACCGGTATTTGGAGGCTGTAGAGGTTTTTGTAGAGGTGGCAAAAATGGGCAAAAGTTGAACTATAAAGAAGAAAAAGTGGTTATTATTTCCGTATATGGATTTTTTAGGTTTATTTTGCCGATATATAAAGAAATAAGTTTCACACCCTACCCTATGAAGAAAGAACCGATGAATACTGCTGACAAGGCGCTGAAACATGAGATAAACTTCTTGCATAATCAAATTTCGATTATCAGTAACATTGATGCCGTCAAGAATAATAACCATAAAATAGATGGTTATGCAACCATGCTATGCATAGGCGGAACCGCCACTACCCTACTCAACCAACGTGAGCTACATATTAGGAAAAACGATTTACTCGTTTTTGGTCCTGGCGACAAGATTGAAGGTGTAGAGAAGTCTGAGGACTTTTCTATGCGTGGATTTTACTTAACAGAAGAGTTTTTTAAAGAACTTAGCAACATTCCTATTGGTTTGATAAATGCTCGTGTCTACATTACGGAGCACCCTTTACTCAACATTAGCGACCGAGCTGCCGACGTTTTTATACAATATTATGACCTCATTCGTTCGAAGCTGAACGTTGATGCCCCCGTGAAACACCATAAGTTGATTACAGACTTATTAATGGAAGCCTTTATCTATGAGTTTCACGACATGTTGGAGGGTACCATTGAAGCGCGTCCCGTTCACTTTACCTCTGGTGATAATTTATTCAAGGAATTTCTGGACTTGATCATGAACACCTACCCCAAGCCTCGTTCGGTGGTGTGGTATGCGGAGCAAATGAATGTCACACCAAAGTATCTGAGCAGCGTTACGAAAACGCAAGGAGGCGAAACGGCCTCTACCATTATTACACGTTACGTGGTTGAGGACATTAAACGCAACTTGATGCGGCCTGAAAAGACGATTAAGCAGATTGTTTGCGAATTAGACTTTCCGTCCATCTCGTTTTTTGGCAAGTATGTAAAAAAGAATTTGGGCATGTCGCCTAAATATTACAGAGAACAAATTATTAACAACCTTACCGAAGACTTAAACATCAAAAAATGACCCTGACAAAAGAAGAAAGCCTTGCTGTATTAAAGGCAATTAAGACGCGCCGCAGCATTCGAAAATACAAGGACACGCCTGTGCCGCAAGAGTTGATAGACCAAGTGATTGAAGCGGGGACGTATGCCGCTTCGGGCAAAAGTCAGCAGCCTTGGTTGGTCATTCAGGTGACTGACGCTGAGACTAAGGACCGCATACGTCGAGCAAATGCCGTATTTATGGGTAAGAGCGAAGATGCTGATCCATTCTATGGTGCACCCGTTTACCTTATCGTATTGGCAGAGCGCAGCAATCCTAACCACGTATATGACGGCACGCTGATGATGGGCAACATGATGTTGGCAGCCCATGCCGTAGGGTTAGGTTCGTGCTGGATAAATCGTGCTCGCGAGGAGTTTGAGCAACCCGAATGGAAAGCTTGGCTCAAGAGCCTGGGCATAGAGGGCGACTACGAGGGCATTGGCCACTTAGCGTTAGGCTATCCCGATGGTGAGCCTCACGCACCGAAAGCACGTAAGGAATGCGTGGTGAAGGTATAGAAGATAAACTGGAATTGGGCCTCACCCCCTAACCCCCTCCCCTTGAGGAGAGGGGGGACAAGTCACCTTTTCTTTCTCATTTTCAGGAAATATCTCAAGCAAGAAACTGGGAGAAAAAGGTAACTTCAGTCCCCCTCTCCTCAAGGAGAGGGGGTTAGGGGGTGAGGCCCAATTGCAGTTTACCAACACTATTCCTTATAGAACACAAAATGCAATGTTAACCGATTAAATAAAATAGTATGAGAACGTATATAATAAGCAGTTTACTCTTGGGGCTACCAATTGGAGTTTGGGCACAAGATGTGACAAAAGATGACAGTACGAATGTTCAATTAAACGAAGCGATTGTTGAAGGGGCGAGCGTTATTCGCCATAATGGGTATGACACTTACTTTCCTTCGGCTACACAACGCGCACATTCGGCCAATGCGCTTGATTTGTTATCAATGGTGGCTTTACCGGGCATTCACGTTGATCAAGTGCAAAAGAGCATAACTAATAGCAGGGGCGCAAGCGGTGTTGTGATAAAGATAAATAATGTAGAAGCTACACTCGACCAGCTGCAGAGCATTCACCCTTACTTGGTTACAAAAATTGAATATAGCACAACGCCAGGCATGAAGTATAGTACAGGAACAGGGGCTGTTATTAATATTAAGACAAAGCGCGATGACTATGGATATGCTTTAGGACTAAATGCGATGAATGCCGTTTCTGATAATTATAACGACGACGGCGTATGGGCCAAGGTATGGAACAAGAAGTCTGAATTTGGATTGCAATACAACTTCAAACTTAATAACATTAAGAAGGCTTACAATAAGAGCAACGACACTTTTCACTTTGCTGACGGAACGATAAAGCAATATACCAAAGACGGAAAATTTAGAGGAGGTAATTTTAGAGACGATGCTTTACTATTGAGCTATAACTATACGTTGGAGAATAAACGCGTGTTTGATGTGAAGGCTTCGTTTGATTACAATCGCTTTCCCGATCGCTATTTAAATCAACACGTAACGGGGGCTGAAGATTACACCTTACACACGAATACGCAAAGTGACGAAAAGATGTATTTGTTAAAGACGTATTATCAAGAGCAATTAGGCACGAGAAGTACGTTAGAGGCAAATGTGGGCTTTGCTTACTTAGACAATGCGTATGACAGAGGTTTTGCCTCGCCTTGGAGTAATTATGCCTATCGGGTGAATGGCGAGAAATATGCTACCTACACTAGGTTGGACTTTGCACATCAACTTTCGTCGAAGAGTCAACTGTCGGTGGGCTATCAACAGAGCTATGACTATACACGTAATAAGTATGTCGGTGCGGACAATCAGACGGCTAAGATTAATGACGACACGGAGTACTTATACGCTGAGTATGCACTGTTCTTGCCTAAATTTTACCTATCGGTGGGAGTTGGCGAGAATAGAATACGTATGGCGCAGACGGGGCATGACAATGTGTTTTGGGCTTTCCGTCCTCAAGCGCTCTTGCAATATAACTTAAGCAAAGAATGGAGCCTTATGTATCGTTATAGCCGCAACGCGACGACACCTACGTTGGCTGATTTGACTGAATATAGCCGTCAAGACGATGTGTTGCAATGGACCACGGGTAACGCTGCGTTGCGTCCTTATAATACCGATACGCACATGTTGGTGGCTGACTTTCAGAAAAAAAGCACTTCACTCCGTGTCTACGCTCTTTACGAATATGCTTACAATGGTATAGGTCAAATGATTAATGAAAACGAAGGCAGGTTTGTTCATCAGAACGTAAATAACGTGCGAAATCGTCACTTTGAAGCAGCTGTGTATTGGGGGCAGTCTTTCTTTAATCGTGCCCTGAGCTTTTACGTTGAACCCAAATGGCAATATGATGACGCAAGGGGTATGAATAAACATTCTAACTCTAATTTGAGTTTACAAGCTGGCTTAAATGCTTTTTACAAAAGTTGGAGTTTGAATGGGTATTACCGCACGGCAACGGAGGCATTGTCGGGCGATGTGTTAACGCACAACTGCTCAACGTCGGACGTTAACGTGGGGTATCGCCACCGCGCCTTGCAACTGAAACTTGGCTTACGCAATGCATTTAGGAGTAAAGGTAAAAGTGGCGAAACGAGGTTGATGACAGATAAGTTGATTAGCAGCTTATCAAGCGGCAACCGTGCTTTTGGCAACATGGTGTACATTTCGCTGTCGTGGAGTCTGATGAGGGGGAAAATGATTAAGACGACCCAGGCTAAAGATACACCTATAAATACGGATGCGGGTATTGTAAAATAATTTAAGGTTCAAGGTTAGATAAACTGCAATAGGGCCTCACCCCCTAACCCCCT